>NZ_CP133838.1:3990868-4297858 GCF_031432975.1 Buttiauxella selenatireducens
CTCACGGGAAGCGAAAGCTGCGACGACCCTATCTGGACAAACGACGTGATGAAACGAGTGGCTCGTTTACCCGAAGCCCAGCGTGACACGGTATTTCTGGTGTATGTGGAAGAGTTGTCCTATCGCGAGGCGGGCCAAATTCTCAATGTTCCTGTCGGAACCGTGATGAGCAGGCTCGCCACCGCACGGCTGACATTATCTCAGGACCGAGCACTTCAGCCTGATTCGCGCTCTGTAAAAGGAGAAGGTTCATGACAATTACTGTCAATACCGATGAGCTGCTGGTGGCGTATCTGGATAATGAACTGAGCCCAACCGAGCGTCAGGCGCTGGAAGAACGCTTGAGTCATGATGCGCTTTTGGCTGAACGTTTGGTGCTCCTGGAGCGCAGCAGTCTACCGTTTAAATCCGCTTTCGCCCCCCTGCTGGATGCGGCTCCTGCCCCTCGCTTGCAGGCCTATCTCACTCCCCCAACGGCTGCGGTATCCCGACGCCAGCTTATTGCCGCAGCGGTGAGTTTTCTGGCCTTAGGTGTGATTGGCGATCGTGCTTTTCTGCACTTCTCTCAACCTGAAGAAAATTGGCGCGAATTAGTCGCTCAGTACATGGCGTTGTATACCGCTGAAACACTAGTAGACACACCGTTGCCTGAAGCACTGGAAAACCAACTGCGCTCGACGGGTCAGCAATTAGGTCTCACGCTAACGAGCGAAAAAATGATGTTGCCTGACGCAACACTGAAAAACGCACGGACGCTGGCTTATGAGGATCGTCGTATTGCGCAAATTACCTGGCTTGATCCTGCCAGCGGCCCATTAGCCCTGTGCATTACAGGAAACGCAGGCCAGCCCATGGCTGCCAAAAGTGAACAAAGGCTGGGCATGAACATTGTGTTTTGGGCCGATAAAACCCATCAGTTTATGGTAATTGGGCATGGATCTGCGGGAAATATGAGTGAGATAGCTCAACGATTGCAGCGCAAAATCAGCGCCTGATTTGGGCGCTTGCCTCCAGTACAAACAACTAAACCGTCCAGTCTTGTACCTGTAAACCTGAAACACCATAGAAAGCGCGATCGCTGGTAATTAGGGTTGTTTTTTCACTTAACGCATGGGCCGCGATAAGCATATCGAGAGCCCCCATAACGTGCCCTTTCTTCTCCATGCTCGCCCTTAGCTTACCGTAAGTTTCCGCAGCAACACTGTCCCAGTCATAGATTGAAACCGCATCAAGAAACCCCATTACGGCGGCTTTAAGCGCTTTATTTTTCCGTTTCTCCACACCAAAAAGCAGTTCCGCTTCTGTAATACTTGAAATCGAGATACTTGATGGAGGAACTGCGGATATTCTGGCAACAATTTGCGGATGCTGGCGCAAAAAATAGCTCACCGTATTGGTATCCAGCATGTATGTCATCATTTAATTCCCGCAAAAGGATCTCTGTCAGCTGGAGGCTGATTGCGCTCCTCCGCATCAAGGAAATTATCAGGAACACGGGCCTTTTTTATCAGTGAAATCACATTATCCCAGTTGTCTGGTTTTGCTGGTTTTTTTGAAAGAATCACATTCCCTTCCTTGTCTTGTCGGATATACACCCTGTCAGTATCGAACTCAAACTCCACCGGTAACCTCACCGCCTGGTTTCTGCCATTTTTAAAAAGCTTAGCAATGCGCTCCATTACCTTCTCCCGATACAATTCTGGCCTATGCCAAAGCATAGGCCTTTTATTGACGTTAGCCAACATACCAGAAAGAAGAGACCGTTAAATAGCCAGAAGAAAGTAGCGCCTTTAACTGTGTTTCGCTCGACCTTTTTCCAGGAAGAATTTGATTCTGCGAAGAGTTTCCACAGGAAATGAAACAAGCATCAAGGTAACAAAAATAACCTGGATGAAACTCGCAATTTGGAATGTTGGCGGAGGAACTCAGCGCCTCCGCCACGTCTTATCTACTGCACCAATGCTGCCAGCTTACCAAACACGCCCGCACCGTCAGCGTCGCGCCTGATTTGCACCACATCTTCGAGTTTGTCGATTTGGCTTATCATTTGCTCGAGGCGCTGGTCGTCCGCGACTTGTAGCCAGATTCGGCTCTGATCTCCCTGCGGCAATGGCAGACAGAGGATCCCTTCGACGTTAAAAGCACGACGGGCGAACAGGCCGCAAATGTGAGACATCACGCCCGGATGGTTGCTCACCGTAAGTTCCAGAATAACGGTTAGTTGTTGCATGGCTTACTCTCCAATCATCTCAATGTTGGCAGCGCCTGGCGGCACCATCGGGAATACTTTTTCACTGGCATCGATGCGCACATGAATCAGACAAGGGCCAGGGCGTGAAATCGCCTCCTGCAAGGCCGCTTGCGGGTTTTCTGCGGCGTTCAAATCGCAGGTTGCAAGGCCAAAACCTTCAGCAATTTTCAGGAAATTAGTTTGTCCGGAATAGGTCGCCGCAAAGACATTCTGCTGGTAGAACAGAGTCTGTTGTTGATGCACCAGTCCCAGCGCCTGGTTGTTCAGCAGGATAATTTTCACATCCAGATTATGATCGGCAGCGGTCGCCATTTCCTGAATGTTCATCATGATGCTGCCGTCGCCGGTGAAGCACAGTACTTTGCGGTTGGGTTCGGCTAATGCCGCACCCACTGCGGCAGGCAGGCCAAAGCCCATGGTTCCCAGGCCGCCAGAAGTCAGCCACTGGCGCGGTCGGTTCAGCGGATAAGCCTGAGCCACCCACATTTGATGTTGCCCCACGTCGGTGGTGATAATCGCTTCGTCATCAACACACGCAGCAGCCGCATTAATCAGACCATAAGGGGTTAATGGATTGTCGGCACCCGGCATATTGAATGGGAATTCCTGCTGCAAGCCCGCCACTTGTTGCAGCCACTGCAGGCGGGGTTGGGCCTCGACTTTTGGCAGTAATTGCTCGAGAACCTCACCAACATCCCCGCGAATCGCCACGTGCGCCTGCTTAATTTTACCCAGCTCGGCGCGGTCGATATCCACGTGAATGATTTTTGCGTTCGGGCAGAATTCTTCCGTTTTGCCAATCGCGCGGTCATCAAAACGCGCGCCCAGGACAATCAGCAAATCCGCTTCCTGCAAAATGTAGTTGGTGCTGCGCGCGCCATGCATACCCAGCATGCCCAGAGATAACGGGTGTTTCGCCGGGATCGTCCCGAGCGCCATCAGCGTCATGGTGGTTGGCAGGTTCGCTTTTTCAGCCAGTTCGCGGGCGCGGCGATGGGCATTGATAACCCCACCACCCAGATACAATACCGGGCGCTGCGCCTGGTTAATCATCTCAACCGCATCGGCAATTTGCTGTGCTTCACACTGTGGAGCTGGAGTATGGGGTGACACGGGTGGCAGTGCGCTGATATCGATTTCAGCGGTCTGAACATCTTTTGGGATATCAATCCATACCGGGCCAGGGCGGCCAGACTCCGCAATGCGGAACGCGTCGCAGATGACCTGCGGCAGTTCGGTGATATCGCGGACAAGGTAGTTGTGTTTAGTGATAGGGATGGAGATGCCGTAGGTGTCGACTTCCTGGAACGCATCGGTGCCAATCATCGATTTTGGCACCTGGCCGGTAATGCACACCAGCGGGATGGAATCCAGGCGCGCATCGGCAATGGCTGTGACCAGGTTGGTAGCACCAGGGCCGCTACAGGCGATACATACGGCGGCTTTGCCCTGCGTACGCGCCATCCCCTGCGCCATAAAGCCCGCGCCTTGTTCGTGGCGCGCCAGAATATGGCGGATTTTTTGGCTTTGACTGAGTGCGTTATAGAGCGGCAGGACGGTGCCACCGGGAATACCGCTGATGGTGGTAATGCCATGATGTTCAAGCAGTTGCACAATTAATTGTGCGCCCGTAATACGGTGTGCTTGCGGTGGGTTTTCCGATATTGCCATTGCTCCAGTCCTTCTTCTTATGCCGTTTCGCTTTTGACCGGGGGACTAAAACAAGAAACCCCGCCCGGTTTGCGCCGGCGGGGTTTTGGAATCGATGCGTTGATTCAGACCCTACGGCGCATTGCCGACGACCACCACCACACGCACGACGACCACCGCGGCTGGTAGCGCGGTTAGTAGTAGGTTAGCGTTGCGAGTGAATGTAGTCATTTGGGTCCTGAATATGTGTTGTGCGTTTTTAACGTCGAAATTTATACAACCACACTGCTTCGTTTCGTACAACCGCTTTATTCATCGACGCTAAAAACCGTGCGGGAGATCACAGTACTTAAATGGTTGTTGCCGCAAATTGCTGTCGAAGTTCGTCAATCGGCAGATAACGTCCGATAATCACCAGGCGTGAAACCCGTGATTCGTCTGGATGCCAGGCCGAGCCATAATCAAAGCCCACCACTTTATGCACACCTTGCACGATAAGGCGTTGGGGATGGTCGGCAATCGCCAGAACCCCTTTGTAACGCAGCATGTCGTTGCCGAAACGGGCGATACAGCTTTCCATAAACGCACCAATCTTTTTCACATCCAGCATTCCGGCATCAAATACGTGGGCCTGAATCGCATCATCCCATGAGCGTTTTGCCGAAGGTTTACGGAACGGCTGGAAGCTAACGAGATGGTTCAAATCTGCGCGGATCACACGGAATCCTGCGGACATCTCGATGCTATCGGTCAGTTCAAAGGCATTAAGATCGAGCCAGTGATCTGCCGGGCATTCACCGTTCACGATCTCAAAAAGATCCGCTTTGTTGTTGATCCGATGAATACGTTCCAGCGCCAGCTGTTTGGTTTCATCGTCAACTCTGTCCGCTTTAGTCAGCAAAATTCTGTCTGCAAAACCGAGCTGTGCCGCAGCAACTGCATGTTCATCCAACTGGCGAGAGATATGCTCTGCATCCGCCAACGCGATGACGGCATCAAGACGTAACGCTTCACGTAAATAATCATCAACAAAGAAGGTTTGGACGATAGGCGCGGGGTCTGCAAGACCCGTGGTTTCAACAATTAACCGTTCAAATTTCAACTGGCCCGCCGCGCGTTTTGCCAGCATTTCTCTGAGTGCTGCGGTGAACTCACCGCGCACACTGCAACAGACGCAGCCGTTGCTTAATTCCACGACGTTGACGTTTTCACCGCCCTTGAGTAAGGCTCCGTCGATATTTACGGCACCAAATTCATTTTCCAGAATGGCGACGGGTTCGTTACCGTTATGGGCGAGAAAATAGTTGAGAAGTGTGGTTTTCCCGGAGCCGAGAAAGCCCGTTAAGAGGGTGACAGATACCGCTTGATTCATGTCAAATTCCTTAGATTAACAGCAGCGAGCGCCGCCTTTACCGCCGTATCGCGCATCCTGACGCTCGCGGAAAAACTCTTCGTAAGTCATCGGCGTCTGTTCTGGATGCGTCAGACGGATGTGTTGCACGTAGTTATCGTAATCAGGAACGCCAACCATCAGTTTAGCGGCCTGGCCGAGATATTTTCCTGCTTTCGCGAGGGTGTCGAACATGGTGACTCCTGTTCTTGTTGGTTCCCCCTCACCCCGGCCCTCTCCCAAAGGAGAGGGGGAGAAGCGCGATCCCCTCTCTCCCTGGAAAGGAGGTTTAGTCCCCTCTCCTGGGGGAGAGGGTTAGGGTGAGGGCGAAGGGCCAATCTCAATTAATGCGCACTCTTCGCCTGCGCTACAACTTGTTCAACATCTTCTGGCATCGGCTCGTATGGTGTTTCCTTCGCGGTTGGCGTGTCCGATTTCAGCGCTTGCAGCGCGGTTTTAATCGCAAACAGACCAATCACCACCACAACCACCATAAAGAAGATCGTCAGACCCGCATCCAGACGGTTGTTAAACACCAGTTGAGAAAGCTGCGACTCGGTGTATTGCGCCGGGATCTTGCCGCTGTCGATCATCGCCTGGAACTTGTTAGCAATCGCGAGGAAGCCCACTTTGTTGTCCGGGCTGAACGCTTTTTGCCAACCCGCCGTCAGAGTACAGAACAGCAGCCAGGCCGTTGGCAGCAGAGCCACCCACGCGTACTTCTGTTTCTTCATCTTGAACAGTACGACCGCACACAGCATCAGCGCCATACCTGCCAGCATCTGGTTGGCGATACCAAACAGCGGCCACAAGGTGTTGATACCGCCAAGTGGGTCAACAACGCCCTGATGCAGGAAGTAGCCCCACGCCATGACGCAAAGCGCGGTTGCCAGTAAGTTCGCAGGCAGCGAGTCTGTACGTTTAAGGCCTGGAGAGATAACCCCCAGCAGGTCTTGCAACATAAAGCGTGCCGCACGCGTTCCGGCATCTACTGCCGTCAGAATAAACAGCGCTTCAAACAGAATGGCGAAGTGGTACCAGAATGAAACATCCATCAGGCCGCCCAATGCGCCATGCAGTATGTACGCCATCCCTACAGCAAGCGTTGGTGCGCCACCCGCACGAGAAATAATGCTTTGCTCGCCGACGTCATTAGCAATCTGAGTTAAGGTTTCAGGGGTAATCTGGAAGCCCCAACTGCTGACAACACTAGCCGCTGACGCCACGACATCCGTGGTGCCAGCCGGAGCCAGTACCGCCATTGGGCTGTTCATCGCGAAGTACACGCCCGGGTCGATAACACAGGCAGCCACCAGTGCCATAATCGCCACAAACGACTCCATCAACATGCCACCGTAACCGATGAAACAGGCCTGGTTTTCGTTAGCCAGCATTTTCGGCGTAGTGCCGGAAGAGATCAGTGCGTGGAAGCCAGAAACAGCGCCACACGCGATGGTGATAAACAGGAACGGGAACAGGTCACCCGTCCAGACCGGGCCGGTGCCATCAATGAATTTAGTCAGCGACGGCATTTGCAGCGTAGGACGCATGATCAAAATGCCGATTGCCAGGCCAATGATGGTCCCGATTTTCAGGAAGGTAGAGAGATAATCACGCGGTGCCAGCAGCAGCCAAACCGGTAAAACCGCAGCCACAAAACCGTAACCCACCAGCATCCACGTCAGTTGTACGCCAGTGTAGTCAAAGTACGGTGCCCAGGTTGGGCTTTCCGCTACCCAGCCGCCGGAGATGATGGCGAAGATCAACATCACCAGACCAATAACCGACACTTCACCGATACGCCCTGGGCGCAGATAGCGAATATACACGCCCATAAACAGCGCCAGCGGAATCGTGAATGCGACGGTGTACGTCCCCCACGGGCTGTGGGTCAACGCTTTCACCACGATCATCGCCAGTACTGCAAGAATGATGACCATAATCATAAAGCAGGCGACCAACGCGATAACGCCCGCGGTGTTGCCCATCTCTTCTTTCACCAGTTCACCCAGCGAGCGCCCGTCACGACGGGTTGAGACAAACAGCACCATAAAATCTTGTACCGCACCGGCCAGCACCACACCCGCCAGCAGCCAGAGCATGCCAGGCAAGTATCCCATTTGCGCGGCAAGCACCGGCCCGACCAACGGACCCGCTCCAGCAATCGCGGCAAAATGGTGACCGAACAACACTTTTTTGTCCGTCGGGACATAATCCAGGCCATCGTTATGGCGCACGGCTGGCGTCATACGAGTGGCATCAACGGTTAAGACACGTTTAGCGATAAACAGGCCGTAGTAACGATAAGCGATGAGGTAAACGCAGATTGCGGCAACCACAATCCACAATGCGTTTATCTGCTCGCCACGATTGAGTGCGATATAGCCGAGCGCGAATGCACCTATCAGTGCAAGCACCGCCCAGACGAGGTGTTTCCCTGGGTTATTCATAATTGTTTTCCATGTGTCAGGCCAGAAGCAGAGGGTGTTACCGTTTTGTTCTAGAACAATCACGCGGATTTAACAATAATGAAACGTTAGAATACAGTGGTTTGACCAGGTCTTTACATCAGCTTGTTAAGGTGATCACTATGTGGGGAGATTCTGGAGTGCAGTTACCCCTTGCTGGTCGAGAAAATCAATGAATGCCCTCACCCCAACCCTCTCCCTCAGGAGAGGGGGAAATCAAAACTCAGCCAATCCTCTCGTCTTCAAGAAGAGGGCGAAAATCAAAACTCGATCGTTCCCCTCTCCCTCAGGGAGAGGGCCAGGGTGAGGGTGGTTTACCCCAATACCGCCGTCGTCAAACGGCTGGTACAACAACGCTTATCGCGTGCGTCAAAAATAGCAATTTCCCACACCTGGGAAGATTTCCCCAGGTGCAGCGGCTTACACACCCCGCGCACCTTGCCTGACGCCACAGCACGATGGTGGCTGGCGTTAATTTCCGTGCCCACTACGCACTGCCCTTCGGTAGTCGTCAGAAAACCGGCCATTGAACCCAGCGTTTCCGCCAGCACCACCGATGCGCCACCGTGCAGCAAACCAAACGGCTGCTGAGTGCGTGCGTCCACCGGCATTTCGGCTTCCAGACTTTCACCATCCATGCGCGTGTAGACGATGCCGAGATGCTCAACCATCGTCCCTTTGCTGGTTTGGTTTAACGCCTCAAGCGTCATTTCGCGTTTCCAGATGCTCATTTAAGCTCCAAGCGTAGCGCCGCCATCAATCACAATATCCTGCAAGGTGATATGGCTGGCGTGGTGTGAAGCGAGGAACAAAATCGTGCTGGCGATATCTTGCGGACGGGCGATTTTGCCCAGCGGAATACCCAGTTTAAACTGGTCCGGGAAGCCATTAATGCGTTGCTGCTCGGCGTCTGGTGTTTTCCACAACGTGCGTTGCATGTCGGTATCGGTCGAGCCCGGCGACACCACATTACAGCGCACGCCGAATGGAGCCAGTTCCAGGCCAACCGTTAACGCCAGGCTTTTCAGCGCCGCTTTCGACGCGCCATAGGCAGACATTCCGGTGCGCGGCGTGTGGGCCGCGTCAGAAGCCACGGTCACAATCGCCCCGCTACGCTGTTCACGCAGGCGCGGCATCACGGCGCGGAACAGATTGAACGCACCACCGACGTTAACCGCGAAGGTGTCCTGCCAGTCTTGCAGTGGCAACGCATCGGTTGCCCCCATGCGCAAAATCCCTGCCGCATTGACCAACACATCCAGTTGCGGTTTCTCGGTCAACAGACGCTGAGATACGCCCGCCACCTGGTCTGCATCCGCAACGTTAAGCTGTTCGGTGGCAAACGGGTAAACCTCCAGCGGGAAGGCAAGGTCAAAACCGATAACGTCCGCGCCCGCTTCGCTAAACGCCAACGCAGTGTGATAGCCGATACCTTTGCCCGCCCCGGTTACCCAGACGGTTTTGCCACTAAAGTCGATTTTCATGCCTGCGCTTCCCGTGACAGCAGCGCCCACCAGGCGTCAACAGTCGGTTTTTTCGCCAGCATGACAAAGTCGATATCCGCATGGATTTTGCGCCACTTCGCCGCCAGCGCCATCATGCGTACCGAATCCAGGCCGTAATCAATCAGGTTTTCGTCGTCTTCAGGAATGTCAGATTCATCGAGCAGCGGCAAGATCAGTTCGCGCAATTGCGCTTTACTTTGCGGGGCTGATTCTGGCAGCAAATCGCGCGTCATCACCACGCGACCGGAACGGCCCGCAGTGTATTTCAGCGCCATCATGTGTTCTTCGCGGCTGAAATCAGCCAGCGCGTCGGCCACCATAAACGGTTTGATATCACGCATAAACGCATCGGTTGCGGTAGTCATGCAGCCGATGTGGGCGTACACACCGCAGATGATCAGTTGGTTACGGCCCGTCTCTTTTAAGGCTTGCTCGAGCGGTGAGCGGATAAACGCGCTGTAGCGCCATTTGGTCAGCACCGTGTCGTGCTCATCCGGAGCCAGTTCTGCCACCACTTTCTGGCGCTCAGGGTGTTTGTTTAAACCCGGTCCCCACATGTCGTTGAGCAGCGCACGATCTTCATCGCTTTGCGCATTAGGCTGCGCGGTATAATAGACCGGAATATTGTGGCGTTTGCAGTATTCACGCAGCGCGGCAATGTTGGCGATAACCTGCTGGATCATCGGGCAATTGTCGCCCCAAAAATCAATGAAATACTCCTGCATATCGTGAATCAGCAACGCCGCACGCTCGGGTTCAAATGCCCAGCTCACTTTATTTTCTGGAATGTCAGTTGCCGTCGGTAAGGTGTATGCGTTCAGTTTTGGAATAGACATAAATTCTCCGTCAATCAGGAAGCCAGTTGCTTATCAGCAATCAACTGGCGCAAACATTTTTTGTCCACTTTGCCCACGGCGGTTAGCGGAAGATGCTCAACAATTTCAATGCGGTCGGGCAGTTTGAAATCCGCAATGCCGAGTTCGCGCAGATAACGGCGAATCTCTACGGCGCGGAACGGGCGAAGGCCGACGATAAACGCGCAGCTTTTCTCGCCCAGCAAGCTGTCTTCCATCGAAACGAGTGCTGCGTGAACGATCTCTTCATGGCGTAACAGCAGGTTTTCGATCTCCTCGGCGGCGATCTTTTCCCCACCGCGATTGATCTGATCTTTCTCACGCCCCTGAACCGTGATGTAACCGTCTTCGGCAATAGAAATCAGGTCGCCCGAGCAGTAGAAACCGTTGGTATCAAAGGCCTGGGCGTTGTGTTCAGGGCTGCGGTAATAGCCACGGAAGGTGTACGGCCCGCGCGTCATCAGGCGGCCAACTTCACCGTGCGGGAGCGGGTTTCCATCAGCATCTGCAACCCAAACTTCGTCGTCCTGGCACATTGGCTTGCCCTGAGTTTTGAAGATGTGGTCGTTGTCATCGTCAAGGCGCGTGTAGTTCACCAGCCCCTCCGCCATGCCGAAAACTTGCTGTAGCTGGCAGCCAATTTCAGCAGGGATACGCGCCGCCAGCGCTTCGCTCAAACGCGCGCCACCCACTTGCAAAAGCTGTAGCGACTCCAGGGCCTGATTGCTCCCCCACTCGCCAATCGCCTGTAGCCACAGGCTGACCGCAGGTGGCACCAGTGCGGTGACGTTGATCTTATGGCGTTCGATAAGCGGGAAGCACAGCGTGGCACTCGGGTCATTTGCCAGCACCACGCGCCCACCGCCGTAAAACACGCCCAGAGAACCCGGCGAACTGAGCGCGTAGTTATGCGCCGCAGGAATCGCGCACAAGAAGCGGGTATTCGCATCAAAGCAGCAAATTTCTACGCTGCGACGAATGCTGTAGTAGTAATCGTTGTGCGTGCGAGGAATGAGTTTTGGTGTGCCGGTGCTGCCACCGGAAAGCTGGAAAAAGGCCACTTCGTCTGCCGCCGATGGTGTGGCAACAAAGTTCTCTTCCGGCTCATTAATCAATGCGCTCAGTGAGCGTTCACGATCGTTTTCGTTGAGCAAAACCGCCATACGCAGCGACGGATTTTGTTGGCACAGCGCATCCAGGAAATCGTCATGGGCGAACAAATTATGTTTGCGGTCGGCAATCACTACCACCGGCTCAATTTGCTTTGCGTAGGCTTCCATTTCGGTGCGTTGGTGGCTAAACAGCGCGTTCACCGGTGCCACGCCAATTTTCAGCAGCGCGAAAAGCGTGATGTACAGTTCCGACACGTTGCCAAGCTGTACCAGTGCCGTTTCGCCGGTAGTCAAACCACGGCGTTTAAGTGCAGACGCCAGGCGCGTTGCTGCCTGCTCGAGCTCGCGATAGCTGAAATGACGTTCACCATCGATAAGCGCAATCGCGTCATTGTTCGCGTGGCGGCTGAGGATATCTGTCAGCGGAAAATCCGCCCAGTAGCCTTTTTCACGGTAGAGTGCAGCCAGTTCGTTCGGCCAGCGAGTAAAAGGAATAGCCATAAAATCGTCCTTAATTAAGCCCAAATACCCGGAGCATGGTGGATAGTTTGACGCCGGTTTCGCGCCATTCCGATTCCGGCGACGACGCAGGCACGATGCCAGCACCCGCAAACAGGCGCACCTGATTGCCGCCTACGCGTGCGCAGCGAATGGTCACCACCCACTCGCCGTTACCCTCGGCGTCACACCAGCCGACGATGCCGCCAAACAGTTCGCGGTCAAACGGTTCCAGTTCGGCAATGAGTTTTTGCGCCACATCATGCGGGAAGCCGCTCAGTGCAGGTGTGGGATGCAGCAAACAGGCGAGCGATAACGCATTGTCCTGGCTGTCTTTAATCTGGCCGTAAATCGGAGTGGCGAGGTGCCATAACGTCGGCGTAGTGATCAGTTCTGGCGTATCAGAGAGCGTCAACGATTGGCTGTGCGGCTGCAAAACCGTCTGCATCGCCTGCGTCACCAGTCCGTGTTCGTGGCGGTCTTTGGTGGAACGCAGCAGTTGCGCGCCAATCTCTGCGTCGCGCTGGATATTTTCTCTGTCGCGACGGGCGGAACCTGCCAGCGGTAACGAACTAAAATTCTTGCCGGATTTGCGTAATAGCAATTCCGGGCTGGCGCCCACCAGTGAACTGCCGTCCGGCAACGGGACGTGGAAGTTGTAGCTGGTTGGGTTTTGGCTAATCAAATTATTGAGCAGCCCATCGAGATCAATCGGTGTTTGGGTTTCGATATCAATCAGGCGCGAGAGCACGACTTTGTCGATATCCGGCTGCGCCGTTGCGGCGGCGGCCTGCGCCACCATTTCCATAAATTTGTCTTGTTCGGGAATCGCTTTACGCGCAGCAATGTTTAGCGGTTTTGACGCGCCGGTGTGGCGGGCGTCGTTCTGTCGTTCGGCGCGTGAGAACGGCTGCCAGCGTTCGGGAATAAACAGGGCTGAAGCCTGGCGGGGATCAAACGGAATGGCGCCGACCACAACGGGCTTTTCGATACCGTGTTTTTTGGCGTTTTCAAACGCTTCACGCAATGTTGTTTGCAGGTGACCATGGGGATTTGCGCCATCCAGCGCCGGGCTATCAAGGCGAGCGAAGCAGCCGCTTGTTGAAAAACTCCGATATGGCGACATAAAGAAAAAGCTATCTGCACAAGGTGTTAGCTGTTTCTCGAGTCGTTCCTCAGCCAGTAACGTTTCCATGAACTCTCCGTAAAAACATGACAAAAGATAGTAATAATGATTATCATTTGCTTTTCGGAGTCGTAACCTAAAGAGAAAAGTACATGCTGTCAACAAAGGTCAAATTTTTTTTAACAATTCCCACGCTTGTATTGTTAAGTTTGAGTCACCTCGCTCATGCCGGTGACTGGCCCCGAACCCTTACCGACAGCCACGGCACACACACGCTGGAGCAGGCTCCTGTGCGCATTGTTTCCACAAGCGTAACGCTGACCGGTTCGCTATTGGCGATTGACGCACCGGTAGTAGCAAGTGGTGCGACTACGCCAGGCAATCGCATGGGGGATTCACAAGGTTTCCTGCGCCAGTGGGGCGATGTGGCTAAAGCGCGTCATGTTCAGCGTTTATATATTGGTGAAGCCAGCGCCGAAGCCGTGGCCGCACAAATGCCTGACCTGATTTTGATAAGCGCCACCGGCGGTGATTCCGCCCTCACCCTTTATGACCAGCTTTCAGCGATTGCGCCGACGCTGGTGATTAATTACGACGACAAAAGCTGGCAGCAATTACTGACTCAACTTGGCGAGATAACCGGGCACGAAAAACAAGCCGCTGAGCGTATCGCAAGCTTTGATAAGCAATTAAACGAAGCCAAACAGCGCATGGTGCTGCCGCCACAGCCCGTCACCGCGCTGGTTTACACGCCCGCTTCTCACTCGGCGAACCTGTGGACTGAGCAATCCGCGCAAGGGAAATTACTCCAGCAGCTTGGCTTTACACTGTCGACGTTGCCTGCGGCCATTCAGGCCAGCAAAAGCATGGGCAAGCGCCATGACATCGTGCAACTCGGCGGTGAAAACCTGGCTGCGGGTTTGAATGGCGAGAGCCTGTTCCTGTTCGCCAGCGATGAGAAAGACGCCACGGCGCTGGAAGCCAACCCTTTGCTCTCGCATCTGCCCGCCGTGCAACAGAAGCGTGTTTATGCGCTGGGCACCGAAACTTTCCGTCTGGATTATTACAGTGCCACTCAGATACTCGCGCGCATGAGTCAGTTATTTGCCAGTCAGTAGAATACGGGACAGTCCCCTCTCCTGTGGGAGAGGGTTAGGGTGAGGGGATTCGTTGCCTGAATATCAGCGTCGGTTACCAGCCTGAGGAGAAGGGGAAGCGACCACTTCAGCCGGAGCGGCTTGCTGATAACGGCGTAATTGCACCAGAACGATCGCCAGAACAACCCCGCACACCGTCAATGCCAGCCCGCTAGAACTGGCCGCAGCAACCGGCGTCATCGCCACCGTCAGGCTTCCTAAAATAGCGGCACCTATCGCATCACCCGTCACGTTTTGCGCGGTCCACAAACCGTTAATGCGGCCTAACATTCCGTCCGGCGTCAGCGTCTGAATTAAGGTGTATTGCAACAAAGAACTGATCGCACTGAGATAGCCAAACAGCGCAAGGCAGGCAAGTCCTAACCCCCAAACCGGCATCAGGCTGAACATGCCAATCGAGATAAACGAAACAATCCCCGCCGCCAGCATAATCAGGCCGGGACGGGCGTGATGGGCAATGCGCCCGCTGGTCAATGCGCCAATGGCCGCACCCAGCGGAACGGCGGCGTACATCAGACCGATTTGGCCCGCACTCATCTGCCAGTGGCCTGCCAGCGCGGGATAGAGCACGCGCACCGCGCTCGCCATCGTCAGCAACGCGCCAACTAACGCAATGCCACCAATAACCGGGTTGCCGACCAGAAAACGTAGCCCGTTCCACAATGAAAGCAGCGGGTTTTCACGCGCTTGCGGCGGCGGCGCCAGTTTCGGCAAACTCAGCAACGGCAATAACGTAATAAAGGTGCCGACTGACGCCAGCGCGTAGTTCCACACCACGCCGCCGGACGCCAGCAACAGCCCGCCGATCATCGGTGAAATCACTGAACCGAGGCGCACCGTAAGCATGGTAATCGCGCTCGCCTGCATTAAATTCTCACGCCCCACCAGTGCGGGAGTTGCGGCTAATAATGCGGTCACGCCCAGTGCGCCAAAGAAACCATCCCACACGCCAAGCAGGTAAATCACGGCAAGCGAGGGTTCCGGCAAAGCGGCGTTAATCGTCAGGCCAATAAAACCCACGCCGCAGGTAGAGCGCGCCAGCAAGATAAGACGACGACGCTCGTGACGGTCAGCCAGTACGCCCCCCATCATCAGGCCGATAAACATCGCGCTGCCGGTTAGCGTCACCGCAAGCCCAACCTGCAAGGAAGAGCCGGTCAGCGTCTGGATTTGTACTGGCACCGCGACGCCGAGTAACCCCAGAGACACAATTGAAATAAAACGGGCGAGGAAAACAGCGCGAAAAGCGGGATGGGTCTTGAGCAAACTCAGATTGAGCAACAAAGAATTGCGGTTCATTACATGGCCTTAAAGCGAATTTTTCTTTCCAGGTGCGAGGCGGCTCATGCTAACATAAACAAATAAGAGTGATAATGATAATAACTATCATTTAATTTACTGCTAAATATTATCTTGTGTTGGTGGCCCTCCCCTCACCCTAACCCTCTCCCCAGGGAGAGGGGAAAAATCGGTATTCGTCTTCGCCTGAGGAATAAGCGGTTTTCACCTTATCCTAAGGGAGAGGGGCTGTACGGTTTTCTCCTTCTCCTGTGGGAGAAGGTTGGGATGAGGGCAATTTTTCAGGGAAAGAACCTTATGTCTGTCTCGCGGTTATCAATACTGCTTATCTTATTGTTTTTGCTGTTATTGATGGCAACTCTCAGCCTGCTGCTGGGCGCAAAATCACTGCCCGTTGCGGTGGTTATGGATGCACTCAGCGGCCAGTGCCAAAGTGCTGATTGCACCATCGTGCTTGATGCCCGTCTCCCTCGCACGCTGGCAGGCATTCTCGCCGGAGGCGCACTCGGACTTGCGGGCGCGTTGATGCAAACTCTGACCCGTAATCCTCTCGCCGATCCCGGCCTGCTTGGCGTCAATGCCGGTGCCAGCTTTGCCATTGTGTTGGGTGCCGCCGTGTGGAGCCTTTCATCGCCGGTTGCGCTACTTGGGCTGGCGTTTGCTGGCGCATTATCTGCCGCACTGGTGGTGGCGTTTACCGGAAGCCAGGGCGGTGGGCAGTTGAGCCCGGTGCGCTTAACGCTTGCGGGCGTGGCGCTTGGCGCGGTACTTGAAGGCATGAGCAACGGCATCGCGCTGTTAAATCCGGTTGTCTATGACCAGTTACGATTCTGGCAAGCCGGAACGCTGGATATTCGCACCCTCGAAACCCTGAAAATTATCGTGCTGCCGGTACTGACGGGCTGCGCGATTGCACTGTTTATCAGCCGTTCGCTAAACAGCCTGAGCATGGGCACCGACACCGCGACCGCACTTGGCAGCAAAGTGGCGCGTACCCAACTGCTGGGTTTAGTCGCGATTACGTTGCTGTGTGGCAGTGCCACCGCCGCCGTTGGGCCGATTGCTTTTATCGGCCTAATGATGCCGCACCTGGCGCGCTGGCTGATGGGCGCTGACCACCGCTGGTCACTCCCCGCCACGTTGATTGCCACCCCGGCACTGTTACTTTTCGCCGATATTATTGGCCGCATGTTGGTGCCGGGCGAGCTGCGCGTTTCGGTCGTCAGCGCGTTTATCGGTGCGCCGATGTTGATTTATCTGGTGCGCCGCAGCCGCAAAGGAGTCGGGCAATGAATTCCCCTTCCCCTCGCCTGTTAATGAGTTGCCTGTGTTTATTCGTTCTCAGCTGTGCGCTCGGATTATGGAGCCTGGGCAGTGGCGTGTTGCCGCTCTCAGCCCGCCAGGTTATCGACGCCCTCCTCGGTTTCGCGCCGCGCAATATCTCTTTAGTGGTGGTCGAATGGCGCTTGCCGCGCGTCATGATGGCGCTATTGATTGGCGCAGCACTTGGCGTAAGCGGTGCCATCTTCCAGTCGCTGATGCGCAACCCCCTCGGCAGCCCGGATGTCATGGGCTTTAACACCGGTGCCTGGAGCGGCGTGCTGATTGCGATGGTGCTGTTTGGTCAACATCAGACAGCGATTGCCGGTTCAGCAATGGCTGGCGGTATCATCACCGCGCTGATTGTCTGGATGCTCGCCTGGCGTAACGGTATCGAAACCTTCCGTTTAATCATTATTGGTATCGGCGTTCGCGCCATGCTGGTGGCGTTTAACACCTGGCTGTTACTGCACGCGTCGCTGGAAACCGCGATATCCGCAGGGCTCTGGAATGCCGGTTCGCTCAACGGTTTGACGTGGGCCAAAATTTACCCTGCCGCACCGTTGATGTTGTTGGCGTTAATCGCAGGCGCGTTATTGGTTCGCCGTATGCGTTTACTGGAAATGGGCGATGACAGCACCTGTGCATTGGGTGTTTCGGTTGAGCGTTCGCGCCTGCTGCTGATGTTAACAGGCGTCATTCTGACTGCCGCAGCGACAGCGCTTGCCGGGCCGATTTCATTTATCGCTCTCGTCGCCCCGCACATTGCCCGCCGGTTAAGCGGCACCTCACGCTGGGGTCTGATGCAATCTGCTTTATGTGGTGCCACTTTGCTGCTGGCGGCAGACCTTTGCGCCCAGCAACTCTTCATGCCGTATCAGCTGCCGGTCGGTGTGGTCACCGTCAGCCTCGGCGGCATCTATTTAATTGCGTTGTTGATTCAGGAGTCCCGTAAGAAATGAGTCAGATTTCCTCACCATCGCGCCTACATGGCGAAAAACTGACGCTGGGATATGGCAATCATGTGGTGGCAGATGGCTTGACCGTCGCCATCCCCGACGGGCAATTTACCGCGATTATCGGCCCCAACGGCTGTGGCAAATCGACACTGCTGCGCACGCTAAGCCGCCTGATGAAACCGATGCAAGGCCAGGTCTGGTTGGACGGCAACGAAATACACCGTTTCGCGACTAAAGAGGTGGCGCGACGCGTAGGGCTATTGGCGCAAAATGCCAGCGCACCGGGCGATATCAGCGTGGCAGAACTGGTCGCGCGTGGGCGTTATCCGCATCAGCCGATGTTTTCCCGTTGGCGGGAAGAGGACAGCCAGGCGGTAGAACGGGCGTTGAAAGCCACAAACATTGAAGATTTAGCCGATCAGCCGGTAGACACCCTTTCCGGCGGCCAGCGCCAACGCGCCTGGATTGCCATGGTGCTGGCACAGGAAACATCCATCCTGCTGCTGGACGAACCAACGACCTGGCTTGATATCAGCCATCAAATTGATTTACTCGAATTACTGCGCGAACTGAACCAAAAACAAGGCTTTACGCTTGCGGCGGTACTGCACGATTTGAACCAGGCCTGCCGCTACGCCACGCATTTAATCGCCCTGCGCGATGGCAAAATTGTGGCCGAAGGCGCACCGACCGAGATTGTCACGCCGGAACTTATCGAGGCGATTTATGGCCTGCGCTGCATGATTATTGAAGACCCGGTGGCGCATACGCCGCTGGTTGTGCCTTTGGGGCGCGGGTAAGAAAAATTAACTGATTAAAAGTTTGCGTAGTGCTTCGCAAGGGCGCACACTTGAACTGTGCAAAAGTGCAATTCATGTTTTACTGCCCATCCGGTCAATTAGATGGAACCAGCATCATGGAGAAGATGCGCACGATAAGCAGTTTTAGAGATGCATGGCTTGAAGATTTCTTTTTGTTCACCAGACATCATCGAAAAATTCCTTCCGATATCGTCAGCACTTTGGCACGCAAGTTAGATTTAATTAATGCAGCCGTAACCTATAAGGATTTGCGATCGCCTCCTGCAAATCGTTACGAAGATCTCAGAGCACCGTTAAATGGCTATTCATCAATACGCGTCAACAGCCAGTACAGACTGATCTTCATCTGGCGCGATGGTAAAGCGCACGATATTTACCTCGATGACCACAGTTACAAATTGTATAGATGATTCGGTCAGAAACAGCACAATAAGGATGAATAATGGTCCAGGCACAACGTAAACCCACCACCGTCGGCGACGTGCTTTTATACGAGTATCTCGAACCTACTGGCCTGCGAGTGACCGATCTGGCTGATATGCTCCAGGTACATCGCAACACGGTCAGCAAGCTGCTCAATAACAACAGCAAACTGACACCTGACATGGCGTTCAGACTGGCTAAGGCGTTTGATACTTCCGTGGATTTTTGGCTCAATTTGCAAACCAATGTGGATATCTGGGAAATCCAGAACGATCCTCGCACCCAGGAAGAGATCAGCCGCATCATCACACTCAGTGAGATGCTGGAACGCAAAACCCGGGCTGCATAAAAGAAGCGGCGAATGAAGAAACTTCATTCGCCGTTATTGTTTAACTACGCAAGCACCCGCAGCAATACCGGCCCAATCTCCTCAAACGCTTTCGGGGAAATAATATCGACATGGGCGCAATCCAGGTGGAACACGTCCAGTTCACCTATCCAGGGAGCCCAGGTTTTATGCGGGTCCATTCCTTGCGGTAACGTTCGCTCCGCCACAAACAGCGTGGCTTTGCCGCTAAACGGCACACTTTGCGCGGTGCTTAGCAAGCGTACCGCATCGCCGTAGTTGCCTTCGATGGCCTGGAATAATGCGTCACTTGCCTGCCCTTTTTGAGCCGCAACGAAAGCTTCACGCTCACGGTTGATCTCTTCCAACACCGCCGGATCGAGTTCGTTCGCCCCCTTTTCGGCCCAGTTTTGCGTTTCTGGCGGCCAGGTATCGAGCAGACCAAGGAAAGCCACTTCCTCACCTGCCGCCTCAAGCCGTGCTGCAATGCCTTGTGCCAGCGTGCCGCCCAACGAATATCCCATCAGATAATACGGGCCATGCGGCTGGAGTTCGCGCAGGGTTTGCAGATGTGTTTCACAAACTTGCGCCAGATTTTCAGCCTGCTGCATCGGGCCTGTTGGGCGTGGCGACTGAATGCCGGTAATTGACCAGCGTGGGTCGAGGTAACGCTGCAACACACTAAATTGCCACGCAAAACCAGAAGCAGGATGGAAGCAATATAACGTTGACCCATAGCTTTTACGCAGAGGCAGCACCGTATCAAAACCTGCACGACTGGCTTCTTCTTCGCTCTGCTCTTGCGCCAGTGTTTGTGCGAGCTGGGCGACGGTAGATGCCACCATCACCTGCCCTACCGTCACTGGCCTTGCAAGAGTGCGGCGCAATTCTGCCGCCAGGCGCATTGCCAGCAATGAATGGCCGCCGAGAGCAAAGAAGTCGTCATCAACAGACTGAATTTCGCAGCCCAGTAGCTGGGAAAAAGCATCTGCTATGACGATTTCAAGATTCGACTCAGGCGCACGTCCGGAACCACGCAACGCCAGCTCAGGCAACGGCAAGGCCTTTCTGTCCAGTTTGCCGTTGGCGCTCAGCGGGAATTCATCCAATTGGATCAACGCCACGGGCACCATATGCGCAGGTAGCACGGCGCAGAGTTGCTCGCGCAGCGCATCAACGGGCAACACCTTCTCCGTAGCCGACACCAGATAACCCACCAACTGGCGTGCATCACCGCCGCTTACCGCCGCCTGATTCAGCACACAGGCATGAGTGACGGCTTGCGCGATATCCGGTAATGCTTGCAAAGCACGGTCGATATCACCTAACTCAATGCGCTGGCCGCGAATTTTCAACTGATCATCGCTGCGCCCAAGATATTCCACGGCACCGTTTTCGAGCCAACGCGCCACATCTCCCGTTCGATACATCCGCTCGCCTGCGGCAAAAGGATCGGCGACAAAGCGGCTGGCAGTCAGATCCGGGCGAGATAAATAGCCCTGCGCCAGTTGAATACCGGTGAGATAAAGATCGCCTGCAATCCCCACAGGTACCGGACGCATCGCCGAGTCCAGAATCCGTAAACCGGTATTCCACACCGGCCAGCCAATCGGCACGCTGCTGCCAGTAACTTGAGCTAATTCATCGCCAAATGCCGGATACCAACTCACGTCAACGGCGGCTTCGGTTGGCCCGTAAAGATTGTGCAATGGCGCATGAGTGAGTTGTTCCCACTGGCGACAAAGCTCGGTTGGCAGTGCTTCGCCGCTACAGAAAACGCGGCGCAAAGTGGCGCAACTCGCAATCGCTGCGTCGTCGGTTAATGCTGCGACAAACGCGCTCAACATCGACGGAACAAAATGCGTGGTCGTCACACGGTAGCGAGCGAATAACTGCTGCAACGCCTCCGGGTCACGGTGCGCTTCTGGCGGCGCCATCACCAACCGTGCACCGACAATATACGGCCAGAAAAACTCCCATACCGAGACATCAAAACTGCACGGCGTTTTCTGTAAAACCACATCATCGTGCGTCAATGGATAGTGGTTTTGCATCCACAACAGCCGGTTAACGATGGCCTGTTGCCCCACCATGACCCCTTTCGGACGGCCTGTAGAACCGGAAGTGAAAATCACATACGCGGTATGTTCTGGGGACGAGAGATGCTGAAGATCCGGTACATCATCCGTTGGCAACACGTTCTGATAGCAGAAGGTTTGCAGACCGTTGATGGCACTAAAGCGCGGCAATTGATCGTCTGATGCCAGCAGCAAACGCGGAGCCGCATCTTCGATCATCATATGCAGGCGGTCGTCAGGATAACCGGTATCCAGCGGCAACCAGGCGGCACCCACCTCCACAATGGCCTGCAATGCCAGTGATAAAAACACCGAGCGAGGCAGCGCCACCGCAACCACATCGCCGGGTTTCACGCCACGTTCGAGAAGCTGATGCGCCAAAGCCTGCACCTGTTCGTGCATCTCGCGATAGCTAAACTTGTGGTTTTCATCGGCCAGCGCGGGGGCATCTGGCGTACGCCGTACCTGTTCGGCAATCAGCGCACTTAACGTGGTTTCAGGAATGGAAACTTGCGTGGCATTGACGCTTTCGAGTAATGCGCTTTCGCAATCGTGCAGCAGTTGGGCATCAACACAACGTAATGAGGGATTGACCGCAAACTGGCGCAAAAGTAGTGGCATACGAGCGAGATGTTGCTGCAAAGTGTTTGCATCATAGCGTTCAGAATTTGCCAGCATTTCAAGGGAGAATTCGCCTTGTTCGCTGATATAGATCGCAATTTCCAGGTCACGAACCGGGCCGGAAGCCAGTTGATGCGTAATGCCATCGATGCCATTGAAATCGAGGCGGTAATCAAACATTTTCAGGTTCAGCACCGGGCCATAAAGCGGTTCACCGCTGGAAATTTTCCCCAGGTCACGCTGGATTTGTTCGGCGTCGTAGCGCTGATAACGGCGCATGCTTTTAAGTTCTTTCGCAATATTTGCCGCGAGCTGTGGCAGCGTAAAGTTCGGTTCGATACTCACGCCAAACGGCAGCACGTTTAACACCGGGCCGGTTGCGCATAATGCTGCGGAACCCATGCGACGCATAAAGATGAAGCCCGCAGAATAATCAGCGCGGCCGCTTAAACGCCCAAGCCACAAGGCCACCAGACCTAATGCCATATCGGCGGCAGTCAGGTTGTGAAGACGTGCGTTTTCCACCAGCGCGTGGAAATCGGCGTTATCAAAACTGAGCGACTGGCGAATCAGTTGCGTGGTGGAGCCCGTGCCATTCAACGGCTGTGTTGATAGCGTGGCAGGGGGCGGCAACTGTTTAGCACGACTTACCCAAAATGCGGCATCACGCTGGAAGGCTGGCGTTGTGCGGTAATGTTCGTATTCCGCGACCACTTCGCTGAAGGGGGTAAACGGGCTGGGTTCCGGCGCCTGGCTTTGGCAATATGCGCTATAAATATTGGCAATTCGGCGGGTAATTGCGGTGAAGCTGAAGCCATCCACCACCAAATGATGAAAACGTTGATACCAGAACCAGCGCGTTTCGCTGACACGCAACAGTTGATGATGGTAGAGCGGCTTACCGCTATTGATGCGTAAATCCTGCTCGAGGTCGTCGCGCATGAAAGCCAGCGCTACGGCTTCAGGTTCAGCCTCGTCACGCAGGTCGCGGCAAATGGGTGGCGTAAAAATTGTGGCGGGATCGATCCACTGGCGCGCTTCACCATCCACTTCGCTAAAACGCATGCAAAGGGTATCGGCTTCTTTCATGCCCGCGATAATCGCCTGGCACAGAAGCGTTTCGTTAAGCTCACCGTTTAATTCCACACTTTCTATTTCAACGTAATGCGCCACACTCCACGCATTCGCCTGAGGCGAAAGCTGATCTGCCATCCAGATGCCGGGCTGCGCCGCCACCAGCGGTAAGGTGTCGGTTTGCTGATCTACCATGGTTAATTCACTCACCGTTCACCCCTTCTTTCGCAAATGTTGCGGGTTGCAGCTGTGTCCAGTTGGCGAGTAGCCAACGCTGGCATTCTTCGTTTGGTGCAGGTTCACAAACCACCACCCAGCCATCCGGTAATGCACAATGTTCAGGCCATAAGCTGAACTGCTGTAGCGTATTTTCAAGGATAAAAAAACGTCCCTGTGGCGCGTCGAAAGGGTTACTGAATTCCATATTCTCTCCAAAGCCATGCTAAACCATCCGTCAAGCCACCACGCCAGCAAAGCGCATCGTGCCCGCCGTCAACCTCGCGATAGAAAACATCGCGCTGCGTTTGTAGCAGTAAGGGGAATAAACGTTGATTAACCTGATGAATGAGAGGTTCTCTGACCCCGGCTTCAAGATAGATGCGCAGCGGTTTGTCACACGCAAACCCCTCTTCGAGTTGCTGTATTAACAATCCGCCTTGTTGATTTGTCTCACGACGCGGCCACCAGTAAGAGCCGGACTGGCTCAGCACACAGCCAAATTGTTCCGGCCAGTGGAGTGCGGCGTAAAGCGATGAAAGCCCGCCAAAACTTTGCCCGGCCACCACCGTCGTTTCTGGATTTTCATTCCAGCGAATAAGCTCGCGTAACTGCGGTAATAACTCTTCCTGAACCGCTTGCCAGAACTGAGCATTACACGGGAGTTCGCTGTTGCGAGTCGCGTTGTCGATAACATCAATCAGCACGTAAACCGCTGGCGGCAGCGCGCCGGCATCCGTTTGAGCCTGTAGCGCAGGCCACACCGGCATACCTTCCGCCCAAAATTGCCCATCGAGCAAAATGGCTAACGGGCGCTGTTCTGGCTGCGCGTCACCGGTTGAGAATATCCAGACATTGCGTTGGTTATCCAAACGCTGACTTTGCCAGGTTATACAAAGTGGAGCGGCATGCGGGGTGTTCGGTTTGTCCCAACCTGCTTGTTTTGGCGCATCAGGAAGATGCAGCGCCGACATCGGATGTCCGCGCCCGCCGAGCCAGCTTTCAGAGTTGAGTGGGTCGGCAATCGCCTGCGGCAGCAGTTTGCGCCAGCCTTCACGCAGCGCTATACGTTCGGCCGCAATACCGTCAAAGGCTTCCGGCGGGAAATCATCTTCACGGGTCGATGGAATGAAACAATAACTGCCGCGCCACGTGCTGCTGAGTTGAGTTTGCCATTGCCAGACATCCGTTCCGGGCACGCGCTCCAGGGTTTGTGGGCGAGAACGTTGGTGATGGTCGGTGACGCCCGTGACATAAATCCAGACCCGTTTAATCGGTGAGGTTTTTTCACAGCCTTGCGGATCTCGCCATAAGAAAGTGACGGCACACTGGCCATCATTTTCGCAGGTAATGTGCGGAATTCCCTGCATCTGCTTTTCCTGCCACCAGCCCTCACTTCCTGTAAGCAAAATTGTCACTTCCACATAACCCTATGAAATTAATGATAACGATCAATAAAGCTGAAATATATTGATAATACTATTGATAATTATTTGCATTTGCAATAGCGTATTTCCGCGCTTTGGGCTACCCGCTTCCTGGTGCAAAAACAATAAATTGCCGAACTTGAACGCACAAATCCCTCATTTCGGGGCCGTTGCCGGACAGATCTCGGTATCAATACGTGAAATCATGCTGCGCCCGCTCCCTCTGGGAATGGAATGACACCGGGCTCAGCGGAAAAGCAGGCCGCCATAATGAATAAAAAAATTAACTATTCCCTCGCAATGCTAATTAATTTGGGGATATACGGTGTCGCTCAACCTGCCTTTGCAGCAGAGCAAGCGACATCCGCAACGGCTCAGGCCGCTGCGACAGACACTGACAACACACAGAATCCCGCAGACGAAGACACCATGGTGGTTACTGCTGCCGAGCAAAACTTGCAGGCACCAGGCGTTTCAACCATCACCGCTGAAGAACTGAAAAAACGCCCCCCGGCACGGGATATTTCCGAAATCGTCCGCACCATGCCGGGTGTGAACCTCACCGGTAACTCCACCAGCGGCCAGCGCGGGAACGGTCGCCAGATCGATATTCGCGGCATGGGCCCGGAAAACACCCTGATTCTCATCGATGGTAAACCGGTCACCAGCCGTAACTCGGTGCGTCTGGGCTGGCGTGGCGAGCGTGATACGCGCGGCGATGCAAGCTGGGTTCCACCGGAAATGGTTGAACGTATTGAAGTTATCCGTGGCCCTGCCGCCGCACGTTACGGCAACGGTGCCGCCGGTGGCGTGGTGAATATCATCACCAAAAAAGGCAGCGGCGAGTGGCACGGTTCCTGGAACACTTACCTCAATGCGCCTGAACACAATGATGAAGGCTCAACCAAACGTACCAACTTTAGCCTGAGCGGCCCGCTGGGCGGAGATTTCAGCTTCCGTTTGTACGGCAATCTGGATAAAACCCAGGCCGATGCCTGGGACATTAACCAGGGTCACCAATCTGAACGTACCGGGATTTACGCTGATACGCTGCCAGCAGGCCGCGAAGGCGTGACCAATAAAGACGTGAATGGCGTGGTGCGCTGGGACTTTGCGCCGATGCAGTCACTGGAACTGGAAGCGGGCTACAGCCGCCAGGGCAACCTGTATTCCGGCGATACGCAAAACACCAACACCAACCAAATCGTTAAAGATAACTACGGCAACGAAACTAACCGTCTTTATCGCCAGAGCTACTCACTGACCTGGAACGGCGGTTGGGATAATGGCCTGACAACCAGCAACTGGGTGCAGTACGAGCACACCCGTAACTCGCGTATGCAGGAAGGGCTGGCGGGCGGTACTGAGGGGATCTTCTCCAGCGATAAATTCAGTGATATCGACCTGAGCGATGTGCTTTTGCACAGCGAAGTGAATATTCCGATTGATCTCGTTTTCAACCAGAACCTGACGCTGGGTACCGAGTGGAACCAGCAAAAAATGAAGGATCTGTCTTCGAACAATCAGACCTTTATGGGTGGCAACATTCCTGGCATGAGCGGGACTAACCGTAGCCCGTACTCCCAGGCAGAAATCTTCTCCCTGTTTGCTGAAGACAACATGGAGTTGACGGACAGCACCATGCTGACGCCGGGCTTGCGTTTTGATCATCACAGCATTGTGGGTAACAACTGGAGCCCGTCTCTGAACCTGTCTCAAGGTTTGGGCGACGACTTCACCCTGAAAATGGGTATCGCCCAGGCGTATAAAGCGCCAAGCCTGTATCAAACCAACCCTAACTACATTCTGTACAGCAAAGGCCAGGGTTGCTACGCCAGCGGTACCGGCGTGGGTTGCTACATGATGGGTAATGAAGATCTTAAAGCTGAAACCAGCATCAACAAAGAGATCGGCCTTGAGTTCAAACGTGACGGCTGGCTTGCCGGCGTGACCTGGTTCCGTAACGACTACCGCGACAAGATTGAAGCGGGTTACGCGCCTATCGGTCAGACTTCAAAAGGCAGCACTAAAACGGATATTTATCAGTGGGAAAATATTCCTAAAGCCGTTGTTGAAGGCCTGGAAGGGACATTGAACGTACCGGTTTCAAACACCGTAAACTGGACCAATAACGTCACTTACATGCTGCAAAGTAAGAACAAAGAAACCGGCGAGCGCCTGTCGGTTATTCCGGAATATACGTTGAACTCCATGCTGAGCTGGCAGATTCGTCAGGATATTTCTGTGCAATCGACCTTTACCTGGTATGGCAAACAGCAACCGAAGAAGTACAACTACAAAGGTCAGCCTGCGACAGGACCTGAAACCAACGAAGTTAGCCCTTATAGCATTGTTGGCCTGAGTGGAACCTGGGATGCGACCAAAAACATCAGTCTGACGACGGGGATTGATAACCTGTTCGACGAACGTCACTGGCGCGCGGGTAATGCCCAAACCACAGGCGGCGATGCCGGTTATATGTATGGTGCAGGTGCCGCAACGTATAACGAGTCTGGTCGTACTTATTATGTGAGTTTGAATACCCACTTCTAAGTGTGCAAAACCGCCCTCATCCCGGCCTTCTCCCTGTGGGAGAAGGTGAAAATTGATCATCCCCTCTCCCCGTGGGAGAGGGTTAGGGTGAGGGCAGCCCTTTCAGGCAGAGTATTATGCAAATCCAGGCTTCAAACTTTATTTTCCCCGGCACCACCCAGCGCATTTTCCGCATCGACTTTGACGCTTCCACACTTGAGCCACACGATTTGCTATGGCTGCCCCATCACCCACGTTTGTCCCACGCGTCGAAAAAGCGCCAGGCCGAACACCTGGCCGGCAGAATTGCCGCCCGTGAAGCGCTGCGTTTTCATGGAGTCACAGATTTTGTTCCTGGAATCGGGTTACACCGCGAACCTTGCTGGCCACCCGGATTTACCGGCAGTATTACGCACAGCGGCAATGTCGCAATGGCAACGGTTGTGGCTGATGATCCCCTTTTGCGTGTAGGAATGGGAATCGACTACGAAGAAATAATTGCGCCAGCGGTGGCGTGGGATATTTACGACGGAATTATTGAAAGCGCTGAGAGAGAACTTCTTGCTGCATCCCCCCTCCCCTTTAATTACGCGTTAACGTTAGTGTTTTCAGCCAAAGAAAGTTTATTTAAAGCTTTGTTTCGCCACGTCGGGCGCTACTTTGATTTTTCAGCGGCATCCATATGTAAAATTGAACAAAAGCACATGATTCTGACGCTCAACCAATCACTCGGACCCTATCAAAAAGACAGTAAATTCAAGGCAGTATGGAAAGGTAACGCTACGCAATTAATAACATTAATACGGTTTGAGTGAGGATAAAGAGAAATGACTTGCGGTTCGGTAATAAGTGAATGTTATATTCGAAAGAACACACACATCTATAACATCACTTATAACAAGGACTCATTAATCTATGGAAAATTCGCTTTCTCTGGAATCGTTCCTCTCTTCTGTACAACAACGCGATCCACACCAACCTGAATTTGCTCAGGCAGTACGCGAAGTCATGACCACGCTGTGGCCTTTCCTCGAACAAAATCCTCAATACCGTCGCTCTGCGCTGCTGGAGCGTTTAGTCGAACCCGAGCGTGTGATTCAGTTCCGCGTGACCTGGGTTGATGACAAAAATCAGGTCCAGGTGAACCGCGCCTGGCGTGTGCAATTCAGCTCCGCGATTGGGCCATTTAAAGGCGGGATGCGCTTCCATCCATCCGTTAACCTTTCCATTCTGAAATTCTTAGGCTTTGAGCAAACCTTCAAAAACGCACTCACCACGCTGCCGATGGGCGGGGGTAAAGGCGGTAGCGATTTTAACCCTAAAGGTAAAAGCGAAGGCGAGATCATGCGTTTTTGCCAGGCGTTGATGCTTGAACTGTACCGCCATTTGGGGCCAGATACTGACGTCCCGGCAGGTGATATTGGCGTTGGCGGGCGTGAAGTGGGCTTTATGGCGGGGATGATGAAAAAACTCTCCAACAACACAGCTTGCGTGTTCACCGGCAAAGGTCTTTCGTTTGGCGGAAGCCTGATTCGCCCGGAAGCCACTGGTTACGGCCTAATCTATTTCACCGATGCGATGCTCAAGCGTCATGGTCTGGGCTTTGAAGGGATGCGCGTCGCCGTTTCTGGTTCCGGCAACGTGGCGCAATATGCCATCGAAAAAGCACTCTCTCTGGGAGCTCGCGTCATTACCGCTTCTGACTCCAACGGCACCGTCGTTGATGAAGCAGGCTTCACCACCGAGAAACTGGCTCGTCTGACTGAAATCAAATCCAGCCGTGACGGGCGCGTTGCCGATTATGCGAAAGAGTTCGGCCTGCAATACCTCGAAGGCCAGCAACCGTGGAACGTGCCGGTAGATATCGCGCTACCGTGTGCCACGCAAAATGAACTGGATACCGACGCGGCACGCACGCTGATTGCCAACGGTGTGAAAGCCGTGGCAGAAGGCGCGAATATGCCGACCACCATTGAAGCCACCAATTTGTTTATTGATGCGGGCGTGTTGTTTGCACCAGGCAAAGCCGCTAACGCGGGTGGCGTGGCAACATCAGGCCTTGAGATGGCGCAGAATGCCGCTCGCCTGAGCTGGAAATCAGAAAAAGTGGATGTCCGTCTGCATCACATCATGCTGGATATTCACGAAGCCTGTGTGAATTACGGCGGTGAAGATAAGCAAACGCATTATGTTCGCGGCGCGAATATTGCGGGCTTTGTAAAAGTGGCTGACGCAATGGCAGGACAAGGTATTTTATAATATTTAACCGTGGCGCCTGGTAGATTACCGGGCGCCATAATTATTATTTCGCAGTTTAATAACATCCATTCTTTAATCTCCCAATCAAAATCAACAATTTAATTACATCAATAAACGGCGCCTCAACGATTAATCGAATTTTATTTATTCCCTCAATGGGCATTCCTGTTTTAAGAATCTTCTCGTTCGGTAGTTTTTTTCTGTCGATATTATTCAGCGCATCTATTTGCATTTGAATATACCTACCAGGAAACACGATGAAAAAACTAACTCTTATTACACTGGCCGTTCTGCTGGCGGGGTGTAGTGCTAACAGCGTGAACTCACAGGCTCAACACGTGCGCGTAACCAACAACGAGCCAGGCAAAGAGTGTAAATTCCTCGGCGATGTAACCGGCAGCCAGGGGAATTTCGTGACCGGCGGCTGGACATCAAACAGTAACCTGGAAACCGGTGCGCGTAACGACCTGAAAAACCAGGCAGCTAATATGGGTGGCAATGTGGTGTCTATTTTGACTCAGCGTGCAGGCCAGACCGGCAGCGCCTATAACGGCTCCGGCAGCAGCGAGCAAACAAACGTAACGCTGACCGGGAATGTGTATCGCTGCCCTGAGTGATGCGTCTGTGCTTAGCGAAGCAGGCAGCCCTCTCCCGTGCGGGGTAACCTTTTCCCCTTATCCTGGGGGAGAAGGTTGGGATGAGGGCGCGTTGTTTTGACCTTCCCCTTCTCCTGGGGGAGAAGGCCGGGATGAGGGCGAGCTGTTTTGACCTTCCCCTTCTCCTGGGGGAGAAGGCCGGGATGAGGGCCGTTTTATTCTACGCGGCTGGCACCACTTTAATATCTTCCATTCCAATCCCCAGCTTGCGCGGTTCATGACCAAGAATATTACCTTCATTCGATAACTGTGGCTGTGGTGGAATAATTTCCACCAGGCTACTGCGCTCAGGATTATCAAAATGCAGCGTAGTGGTACTGAGTTCTTCGCCAAGTGTTAACGTCTGCTGCTGGCTTCCCACTTTTACCGGCACCGGCTGGCCGATATTTGGGCCAAATGCTTTGGCTGTAATGATCAGGTCAAATTTCTCCGGCAACGGCTCGGCATATTCGATTTTCACTTCCGGTGCCAGATTGGCATTTGACCAGCGCCCCCAATTTTCAGGACGGGAAATCCCGGTAAACGCTTTCACATTTTGCGGAGCGCCGGGGATATTGAAAATAAAGCTATCGGCCTGGTAGCGAATGGCGTTTTCATCCAGTTTCAGCAGTGCCACATTATTTTTAAAACGCGCCTTGTCGGTGGCTTGCTGGATAAATTGCACCGCATGTTGTTCCTGCGGTTGTTCAATTAAACGCACTGACGGCTGCCCGCCCATTTGCCCCTGGGCGACACACAGTCCGGTGGAAAGTGCCAGTTTTGGCTCCCACAAACGCGCCATTTTGAAGCAGCGGTCGGCCCAAATAAATTTGTCGTTTTCTTTAAAATCAGCCAGTTGGTAGCGCAGCGGTGCAGAATACTCGCTTTCCGGTAATGGCTCGATTTTCTTATCCAGAATACGCAGCAGCAATGGCATTTTAAAATGTGCCCCGGAATAGCTGAAGGTGTTTTTCTGCTGGTTTATCTCATATTGGGTGATTGTTTTAGGGAAATTCCACAGATCAATGACGTCGGGTTTCCACGCCATCACCTTTTCTTTTACGTTAAGAAATACGGCGGCTATCGACTGCCCGGACAAACTGCTGCGCCCTAAGCCAAGATAATTATCGCCCCCCAGAACATCCAGCACCGTGGCTCCGTTATCCAGAGTACTGCGTTTTACCGGCACCAGGTCTGCCTGCGGTTTATCACCACGAATAATAAAGAACAGGTTATTTCTATCGTGCTGATTAAGGTATTTGTAGGCGGTGTTATTCATGGCGAGATGATCAGAAGAAACGACAATCACCGTATTTTTAAAATACGGTGACGCTTTTATCTTTTCGATCAACGCGGCGATATGTTCCTGGCTACAGGCTACCGCGCCAAACGACAGGTTTTGTTTGCCGTCAAAGTTGTAACTGCGACGCTTGCACGTTTTTGAAATAAAACCGTCTGGATGGTGCGTATCGACGGTTAACGTAAACAGGGAGAACCGTTTGTTTGCTTTCGACAGTTCAATATACTTTTCATAGACTTCATCCAGCACCGTATCGTCGTAGAAGCCCCAGTTATTGCGATAGTTTGGGTCGGCAACCAGGCTTTTCAGCTCTTGAGCCCCGTACATATAGTCGAAACCATGAGACTGTAAAAAGATGTCTTTGCCAGCAAAACGCAAGTCTGCGCCCTGCATAAAGTAGTTTTCATAACCCGAGGCTTTCAGGATGTCACCCAGGCAGATATTTTTCGGGAAGAAACTCGACATCGAAGCCGAAGAGTTCCCCTCGAACGGCGCAAACAATGGAATACCACATTGTGAGGCGACCATTCCGGCAATGGTGTAATCAGTGCCGGGTAATTGCACGGTATGGCTGAAATCTATTCCTTCATTTTTTAGCCCCGTTAATTCCGGCGCTAAGTCAGGGAAGTATTCCGGTTCCAGATAAGTGCGTTCAAGACTTTCGCCATAAATATAAACGAGGTTAAGTTTCGGATTATTAATGGTGCCATGGGGGACTTTGTAATAAACATCGAAATCAGAATCACCCGCACGAGTTTGTGATGTAACCAGTTCTGTCACCTGGCGAAAAGCAGGTGACGCATCCACCGAGGCCAGCGCCAAAACAATTGCCAGCAGGCTATATCCAAAGTGATGGGGATAGCCTTTACGGCGACGCAGAATCCAGGCCAACCCACCAAATACGGCGACCAGAACAACAAACACTCCAACCCCAGGAAGAATGTATTTGCCTGTTCCGGCGCCCGTCAGGCTGCTGGTCAGGGTATAAAGCACCGCGTCGTTGATACCTTCACCGGTGAAGTAGTTACTGGCGACAAACGTCACGTTCAGGACGATATATAATCCCAAAATAAGCAGGATGACACTAAACCACCAAACGTTACGTCCAGCTTTAACGGCGTACACGGCAATGGCTGCGACAAACAACACAATTGAAAGCATTTCCGACAACGCCTAACCCTCGAAATGAACCTGCGCCATTGCGCAAAAATGTACATAAAAACGTATGTGCGCTAAATCTAGCTGTGTTGTCACACTCCTGCAATTTCTCTGACATGAAAGTGACATGCATTTCGGAATTGTACGTATCCCGGACGTCATCGACGTGCATGATTAATAGCTGCCAGCTATTAGAACCATCGTTAATACAACGCTTGAGTGGATTGACCCGTTCAGCGCATCAGTGATTTAATCCCGCCGCTGTTATGATTTTTTAAAGTGGAATTGTAACGCGCAACATTAAGAGGCCACTCCGCAAGGGGTGGCTTTTTTTATGCCTGTCGTTTCGATTGGTAGGTATTACTTATCAATTCAATACAACCTACCCATTAGAGCGAAACGCGAAACTTCGTTATCTTTCTCCCATCGCAAAACGGAGGAAGTACAGATGTCTTTAATTAATACAAAAATCAAACCATTCAAAAACAGCGCTTTTAAAAACGGTGAATTCATTGAAGTTACCGAGCAGGACGTAGAAGGTCGCTGGAGCGTTTTCTTCTTCTACCCGGCTGACTTCACTTTTGTATGCCCAACTGAACTGGGCGATGTTGCTGACCATTACGACGAATTCCAGAAACTGGGCGTGGATATTTACTCTGTTTCTACAGACACCCATTTCACCCACAAAGCATGGCACAGCAGCTCTGACACCATCGCTAAAATCAAATACGCGATGATCGGCGACCCAACTGGTGCATTGACTCGTAACTTCGAAATCATGCGTGAAGACCAAGGCCTGGCAGACCGTGGGACCTTTATTGTTGACCCACAGGGCATTATTCAGGCTATCGAAGTGACAGCTGAAGGCATTGGCCGTGATGCATCTGACCTGCTGCGTAAAGTGAAAGCCGCTCAGTACGTGTCTTCTCACCCAGGTGAAGTTTGCCCGGCTAAGTGGAAAGAAGGCGAAGCGACATTGTCTCCGTCATTAGATCTGGTCGGCAAAATTTAATCCTCTTCAAATTGAATAACGCTTATCGGCTGCGCTTGCAGCCGATTTTTTCTTGCCAATAGGGAGACGCAACATGCTCGACATTAATTTAAAAACCCAACTCAAAGCCTATCTTGAGAAAATCACCAAACCTGTTGAGTTAATTGCAACTCTGGATGGCAGCGTCAAATCTTCTGAAGTGGGTGAATTACTGGCTGAAATCGCACAGCTATCTGACAAAGTTTCTTTCAGCATTAATAACGATTTGCCGGTGCGCAAGCCGTCATTTCTGATTACTAATCCGGGTTCCAATACAGGCCCGCGTTTTGCCGGTTCTCCACTCGGACACGAATTTACTTCTCTGGTGCTGGCATTGCTGCAGATCGGAGGACATCCGTCGAAAGAGTCGCAAGATTTGCTTGAGCAGATCCGCGAGATCGATGGCGATTTCCATTTCGAAACTTATTATTCGCTCTCCTGCCACAACTGCCCGGACGTGGTACAAGCGCTGAACCTGATGAGCGTGTTGAACCCGCGAATCAGCCATACCGCGATTGACGGTGGTGTGTTCCAGAATGAAATTCAGGAGCGCAACGTCATGGGCGTGCCAGCGGTATTCCTGAACGGTAAAGAGTTCGGCCAGGGGCGTATGACGCTGGCTGAAATCGTCGGTAAGATTGATACCGGTGCCGAAAAACGTGCTGCCGAAGCGCTGAATAAACGTGAAGCCTACGATGTGTTAATTGTCGGCAGCGGCCCAGCGGGTGCGGCAGCAGCGGTTTACTCCGCACGTAAAGGCATTCGTACCGGCCTGATGGGCGAGCGTTTTGGTGGCCAGGTATTAGATACCGTTGATATCGAAAACTACATTTCCGTACCGAAGACTGAAGGTCAAAAACTGGCGGGCGCACTGAAAGCACACGTTGATGATTACGATGTGGATGTTATCGACACGCAAAGTGCCAGCAAACTGATCCCGGCGAAAACCGAAGGTGGTTTGCATCAGATTCAAACTGCGTCTGGCGCCACGCTGAGTGCTCGCAGCATCATCATTGCGACCGGTGCGAAATGGCGCAATATGAATGTTCCAGGCGAAGAACAGTACCGCACCAAAGGCGTGACGTATTGCCCACACTGCGATGGCCCGCTGTTTAAAGGTAAACGCGTGGCGGTGATCGGTGGCGGTAACTCAGGCGTTGAAGCAGCTATTGATCTGGCGGGTATTGTCGAACACGTGACGTTGCTGGAGTTCGCGCCAGAAATGAAAGCCGACCAGGTCTTGCAGAATAAAGTTCGCAGCCTGAAAAACGTCGACATCATTTTGAATGCGCAAACGCTGGAAGTGAAAGGCGATGGCGCGAAAGTCACCGGTTTACAGTACAAAGATCGTATTACTGAACACGTTCACGAGATTGAGCTGGCGGGGATTTTCGTACAAATCGGCCTGCTGCCAAACACGAACTGGCTGGAAGGCAGCGTTGAGCGCAACCGCATGGGTGAGATTATCATTGATGCGAAATGTGAAACGACCGTGAAGGGTGTATTTGCTGCGGGGGACTGCACTACCGTCCCGTACAAACAAATCATTATCGCGACCGGCGAAGGTGCGAAAGCCTCTCTGAGCGCATTTGATTATTTGATTCGCAACTCATAAAACCGCTTATTTATGATAAAGGCCTATCAACTGATGGGCCTTTTTTAATACTCTTTCGGTAAATGTTTAATCGAAATTAATTTACCGCGCTTGATCTCAATATACTCACCACGCCGTAATTGACTCAATATTGCCATAATAGTGCTGCGCGCCAGTTGTGTGCGTTCCTGAATATAGTCCGTTACATTAATGGCACTGCGTAATTCAGGTGTCAGGATATTCAATTCAAGTAATTTATTACGGATCATGACATATGCTGTCACCCCCAACAGATGCTCTTCACGCACAGAATAAACCTGTATAAACCAGGTAAGCAGGCTGGCGACAGTTTGCCATAAATTCTGTTGGGTAAAGATTTCGAATGCCTGATCCACTGGAACCACTCGTGCTTTGCAGGGTTCTTCTATTTTCAAAAACCAACCGCCACGTGGGCGCATGCACTCTGCAATGCCGTAAATCATCTCGCCTCTCGCGGACGAAAGCACTAAGCCATCACTGACACGAATAAACGAAAAGTACCCATCAGTGAACAAATAGAGTGATTTATCATTCTCCCGAGCGGCGTAAATTTCTTCATTCGAATTAAAACACTGCTCTGTGCCAACGCCAGAAAGTGCCTGCCGCAAAACGGCCATTTCTTCATAAGGGCGAAGTGGATACAGAGAAGGAGGCGGTGTTTCACCACTATTATTGTTGACAGCCATGAACCAACCCTTTTCAATTTCTATTACCAATATAGTAGTCGATAAAAAAAAGCGGCTTACGCCGCTTTCTTTATCACTAGCTGAATAAAAATTATTTTCTACGCCAGGTTGTCCCCTGCGGGCCATCTTCCAGCACGATACCCATTTCGTTCAGACGATCGCGAGCCTGGTCTGCCAGCGCCCAATCTTTCGACTGGCGCGCATCGTTACGCTGTTTGATTAGCGCTTCGATTTCAGCCACTTCGCCGTCATCCGCCTGCACGCTGCTTTGCAGGAAAGCTTCTGGTTCTTGCTCAAGTAAGCCCAGCACGGCTGAAAGCTGACGCAACGCCGCCGCCAGGCCGTTTGCTGCGTTCACATCTTCTGTTTTCAGTCGGTTGACTTCACGCGCCATATCAAACAGCACGGAATAAGCTTCCGGCGTGTTGAAGTCATCGTCCATCGCTTCGCGGAAACGGGCTTCAAATGCCTCGCCACCAGCGGGTTGAGCGTTGGTGTCAGTGCCACGCAGTGCGGTGTACAAACGTTCCAACGATGTGCGCGCCTGCTTCAGGTTTTCTTCGCTGTAGTTCAGTTGGCTGCGATAGTGACCGGACATCAGGAAGTAGCGAATAGTTTCTGCATCGTAATACTTCAACACGTCACGCACAGTGAAGAAGTTGCCCAGAGATTTAGACATTTTCTCACGATCGACCATCACCATCCCGGAGTGCATCCAGGTGTTGACGTACTCACCGCCGTGCGCACAGGTTGACTGCGCAATTTCGTTTTCGTGGTGCGGGAACATCAGGTCTGAACCGCCGCCATGAATATCAAAATGATTGCCAAGCTGTTTGCAGTTCATTGCGGAACATTCAATGTGCCAGCCTGGACGGCCTTCACCCCATGGCGATGACCAGCTTGGTTCGCCCGGCTTAGACATTTTCCACAGCACGAAGTCCATCGGATTGCGCTTCACGTTGGCTTCAACTTCCACACGAGCACCCGCTTGTAATTGCTCTAAATCCTGACGGGAAAGCTTGCCGTAATCCGCATCGGATTCAACGGAGAACATCACGTCGCCGTTGCTGGCAACATACGCATGATTACGCTCGATAAGCTGTTCAACAATTTCGATGATGTCTGGGATATGTTTTGTCGCGCGCGGCTCGCTGTCCGGGCGCAAAATATTCAGCGCGTCGAAATCGGTGTGCATTTCGGCCACCATGCGGTCAACCAGCGCAACAAAATCTTCGCCATTTTCGTTAGCGCGTTTAATAATTTTATCGTCGATATCGGTAATGTTGCGCACGTACTTCAGGTTATAACCGAGATAACGCAGGTAACGCGCGACGACATCGAAGGCAACAAAAGTACGGCCGTGGCCAATGTGACACAAATCGTAAACGGTAATACCACACACGTACATGCCAACCTCTTGGGCATGAATAGGTTTGAATTCCTCTTTTTGGCGACTCATTGTATTGAAGATTTTTAACATCAGGGGATTCCATGTAAGTGTGTCGAAACAATGCAATTGGCTATATTAAACCATAATTTTATCCGGATGCAGTGTGCTTTGCGAGGTTATCGCTTACTGACGTACGGGACGCAGTTATGCTATAACAACCACCTTGTGTCACGGCACCGTCTGCCTGAACACTGTCTGACTAATATAGGATACACAGCATGGTTACTTTTCATACTAATCACGGCGATATCGTAATCAAAACTTTTGATGATAAAGCGCCGATTACTGTTAAAAACTTCCTCGAATACTGCCGCGAAGGTTTCTACGACAACACCATTTTCCACCGTGTGATCAATGGTTTTATGATCCAGGGCGGCGGTTTTGAACCGGGTATGAAGCAGAAAGAGACCAAAGACACCATTCAGAATGAAGCGAACAACGGCCTGAAAAACACCAAAGGCACGCTGGCAATGGCTCGTACTCAGGCTCCACACTCTGCAACAGCTCAGTTCTTCATTAACGTAGCTGATAACGATTTCCTGAACTTCAGCAGCGAAAGCATGCAAGGTTGGGGTTACTGCGTATTTGCTGAAGTCGTTGAAGGTATGGACGTCGTTGAGAAAATCAAAGGCGTGTCCACCGGTCGCAGCGGTATGCACCAGGACGTTCCTAAAGAAGACGTGGTTATCACTAGCGTAACCGTAAGCGAATAATTCGCCCCATGGCGATGACGCTTTTTATCGCAGATTTGCATCTGTGTTCAGAAGAACCGGCGATTACCGCCGGTTTTCTGCGTTTTCTGGCGGGCTCGGCGCGGGAAGCTGACGCACTCTATATCCTTGGCGATCTGTTTGAAGCCTGGATTGGTGATGACGACCCTGAACCTTTGCACCGCCAAATTGCTCTTGCTATCAAAGACCTGGTTGATTCCGGTGTGCCCTGCTTCTTTATTCATGGCAACCGCGATTTCCTGCTCGGTAAACGTTTTGCACGCTTGAGCGGAATGACATTGTTACCCGAAGAACAGGTTGTCAATTTATACGGTCGCAATATGTTATTGCTACACGGCGATACACTTTGTACCGATGACCACGGTTATCAGGCCTTCCGCAAGAAAGTCCACCAGCCCTGGCTGCAATGTCTGTTTCTCGCCCTGCCGCTGTTTATTCGCAAACGCGTCGCCGCCAAAATGCGTGCTAACAGCAAAGCGTCCAACAGCAGTAAATCGATGACGATTATGGATGTGAATCCACACGCCGTTGTTGATGCCCTTACCCGTCACCAGGTGCAGTGGATGATCCACGGCCATACTCATCGCCCTGAAATTCACCCGCTAACGGCTAACGGCAAACCCGCATTTCGCTGCGTTTTAGGTGCCTGGCATGCGCAAGGGTCGATGATTAAAGTGACCGCCGAAGATGTGGAATTAATTCCTTTCGATTTCTAAACAAAACCCTCCATTTTTGCTGCATTCACAGCTACGCAACCGTTTTCCTTGCTCTATGTTCATGCTATTCTCTGAACCCTTCTGACCGTTCGAGCCACGTTCGGTGATGTTTGCATACCCACAGGAGTTTTGAGACGCATGTCCTCCAACCAGACCCCGGCGCGTATCGCCATTGTCATGGGTTCCAAAAGTGACTGGGCCACCATGCAGTTTGCCGCAGAAATCCTCACCACCCTTGATGTCCCACACCACGTTGAAGTGGTTTCCGCTCACCGCACTCCCGATAAACTTTTCAGCTTTGCCGAACAGGCAAGCGGCAACGGTTATCAGGTGATTATTGCGGGCGCAGGCGGTGCGGCACATTTACCGGGCATGATCGCGGCAAAAACCCTGGTTCCCGTGCTGGGTGTGCCAGTCCAAAGTGCTGCATTAAGCGGCGTCGACAGTCTCTATTCCATTGTTCAAATGCCGCGTGGTATTCCGGTCGGGACGTTGGCTATCGGTAAAGCGGGTGCCGCCAATGCCGCTCTGCTGGCCGCCCAAATCCTGGCGCTGCACGACCAGGCACTCAATCAACGCCTGCAAAACTGGCGTCAAAGCCAAACCGACGAAGTGCTGGAAAACCCAGACCCACGGGGTGAAGCATGAAACGGGTTTGCGTGCTGGGTAACGGTCAATTAGGCAGGATGTTACGCCAGGCGGGCGAACCGCTGGGTATCGCAGTTTATCCGGTTGGCTTAGATGCCGAACCCGAAGCCGTTCCGTTTGCACAAAGCGTGATTACCGCTGAAATTGAGCGCTGGCCTGAAACCGCCCTCACCCGCGAACTGGCTCGCCACAACGCTTTTGTAAACCGCGATGTGTTCCCGATAATCGCCGACCGCCTGACGCAAAAGCAGTTGTTCGATAAGCTCGAACTGGCAACCGCGCCGTGGCAATTGCTTTCCAGCCGCGACCAATGGGCCGATGTATTCCAGAACTTGGGCGAACTGGCGATTGTGAAACGCCGCGTCGGTGGATACGACGGGCGTGGACAGTGGCGTTTGCGCAGCCAGGAAACCGACCAGTTACCCGATGATTGCTACGGCGAATGTATCGTCGAGCAAGGTATTAATTTCTCGGGTGAAGTTTCTCTCGTGGGTGCTCGTGGACATGACGGCACCACCGTATTTTACCCGCTGACGCATAACCTGCATCAGGACGGCATTCTGCGCACCAGCGTGGTTTTCCCACAGGTCAATATCGAGCAACAGCAGCAAGCAGAAGCGATGCTGTCGGCCATTTTGCACGAGCTGAACTATGTTGGCGTCATGGCGATGGAGTGCTTTATCACGCCAGCCGGTTTGTTGATTAACGAACTCGCCCCGCGTGTGCACAACAGCGGGCACTGGACGCAAAACGGCGCATCCATCAGTCAGTTTGAATTGCATCTGCGCGCCATCGTAGATCTGCCGCTGCCACAACCTGTTGTCAATTCACCGTCTGTGATGGTTAACCTCATCGGCACAGACCTGAATTACGACTGGCTAAAACTGCCGTTAGTGCATTTGCATTGGTACGACAAAGAAGTGCGTGAAGGTCGAAAAGTGGGCCATCTCAATCTCAATGACAGCGATATCGGCAGACTTGGCGCGTCGCTTGAAGCGCTGGTGCCACTATTACCTGCGGAATACGCAAGTGGGATTTCCTGGGCGCAGAGTAAACTCTCCATATAGTTAGTCATCGCGGCGGATGGCGCTTGCGCTTATCCGCCCTGGAATTCATTCCCCCCATAACTTTCTTTTCTTTGTTTCAAGGCGCACAATCCACGGCGTTTCTGGCCTCAAGGTTTAACCATGGAAAACGCTCGTCCCAACACCCAAAATTATGAACATCTGCTGCGCGCAGATATTCCGCTTATCGACGTGCGGGCGCCGGTTGAATTCACCCAGGGGGCCATGCCTGCCGCGCTGAATTTGCCGCTGATGTCAGATGATGAGCGTGCGCAAGTGGGTACGTGCTACAAACAGCGTGGGCAACAAGCAGCGATTGAGTTAGGTCACAGTCTGGTTCAGGGTGAAATTCGTGAGGCCCGTTTGCAGAAGTGGCTCGAACTTTGTCGCCAAAATCCGCAGGGGTATCTGTGCTGCGCCAGAGGCGGCCTGCGCTCCCATCTGGTTCAGCAATGGCTGCGTGAAGCGGGTGTCGACTATCCGCTGGTCGAAGGCGGTTATAAGGCGCTGCGCCACTATGCGATGGATGTGATTGAGTCTCGCTCACGTTGGCCTATGGTGCTGGTCAGCGGTAATACAGGCGGCGGTAAAACGATTCTAATCCGTTCACTGCCGACAGGCGTCGATCTTGAAGGGCTGGCTCATCATCGCGGTTCGTCATTTGGCCGCACCATTGTCGAACAACCCTCGCAGACCAACTTTGAAAATAACCTGGCGGTGACGCTACTTAAGAAAAGTGACGGCTCGCAAAAAAGATGGGTTGTTGAAGATGAAGGCCGGATGATTGGTTCGCGCCATATCCCGGAATGCTTCAGGGAACAGATGTTACGCTCTCCAATTGTGGTGATTGATGAACCATTTGAGCAGCGTTTAGCGCGTTTAAAAACCGAATATTTCCAGCAAATGAGCGAAGCGTTTTTGTCGGTACACGACGAAGATACCGCCTGGCAAAACTACGGCGAGTATCTGCATCATGGCTTGTTTGCCATTCGCCGCCGTCTTGGAATGGAGCGTTTTGCACAGTTCACCGCACGACTGGAAGACGCGCTGGTGCTGCAACGTAAAACGGGTTCTGTTGAAGGGCATCTCGCCTGGCTTTCGCCACTGCTCGAAGAGTATTACGACCCGATGTATCGTTATCAGCTCAGCAAAAAAGCGGACAACATTGTGTTTCGCGGCAACTACCAGCAGGTGGAAGCCTGGCTGCGTGACGCGACTTAATCAGTGGATGGGCTGGTGTTTAACACAACGCCAGCCCATGTCGTTGTCAGCCAACAAACTGACGGAATAGCGCTTTGCCTTTCAACAGGCGCACACCTAACCAACCACCGCAGAGCGAAAGCAATACCGCGCCGCTCACAGGCAGAATAACCCACAGCCGCCAGTCAGGTTCCCACGGGAAATCAAACACCCGAGTTTGCAGCAGCCCAAGCGCGGTTTCAGTACCGATGGCAGCAACCAGCCCGGACACCAGGCCCAGCACCGCAAACTCGCACCACAATGTCGTGCGCAGCAGGCGCTTTCCAGCTCCCAACGTGCGATAAACCACAAGTTCCTGATGGCGTTGACGCATGCCGACCTGAACCTGGGCCAGCAACAGCAAGACACCACATGCCGTCACCAACACCACCATCACTTCCAGCGCTCGACTGACCTGCTCCAGCACCTGCCCGACCTGGCGCAAAATCGCGCCAATATCCAGCAAGCTGACCGTTGGGAATTCACGGTTAAGCTGCGTCAACATGCCGTTCTTCCCTTCCCAGCGGAAACTGGTTAACCAACTTTGTGGCTGGTTATCAAGCGCGCCCGGCGGGAAGATAAAGTAGAAGTTAGGGCGCAGGCTTTCCCAGTCGACTTTACGCAAGCTGGTGACTTTGGCGGAGAAATCCTGGGTATCACCCATAAACGTGACGGTATCACCCAGTCCTATTTTCAGCCGTTTCGCGACACCTTCATCCATCGACACTTCACCCGCTTTCGGCGGCCAGGAGCCCGCGAGTATTGGGTTATGCGCCGGCTTTTGGCTTTGCCACGTCAGATTCAGTTCTCGATTGAGCGCTTCATCTGGATTCCCTTCCGTCGATTTTCCGTTTATCGCCGTCATGCGCACGCGCACAATCGGGTAGAACGATTCCGGGATAATCTGGTGCTCAGCCAAAAACTCCTTCACCGGCTGAACTTGTTCCGTGGCAATGTTTAGCAGGAAATAGTTCGGGCTTTCTGGTGGTAATTGTTGCTGCCAGCGGTCGAGCAAATCGCCACGCAGCACCAACAATAAGGCCAATAGCATAAACGACAGCGAGAACGCCGCGAGCTGGCTTAACGTTGCCCACGGCTGGCGCAGCAGTCGGTTCACAGCCAGACGCAGCGCGAGGTTTTTCAGCGTCAGCTTTTTCAGCAGTTTCAACACGCCCCAGCCAACAATGCCGCACAACGCCGCCAGCACGACCGTTCCTGCCAGTACCGCCCACAGCAGTGTGCTTCCGCCCATCAGCAGGGCTAACAGCGCCACCACGACTAGCGTAATAATCGGCAGATAGATTTTCAAAGGCCAGACATTTGCTACCGCGTCACGGCGTAAAACCCTTAGCGGTTGCGTTGCCAGTAATAATCGATAAGGGCGCAGACCCACCAACAGCGAAATCACGACCATCGAACCGATTGCCCAAACCCATGGCCACAAGCTTGCAGGCGGAAGTGCCGCAGGTAAAACAGGCTTCAGCAAGCGCATTAACACCGCCTCAAACACCAGCCCCGCTGCACCACCGGCTACCGCGGCGAGTGCCAGCACCATCAGCCATTGGCCGATAATCAATTTACGCAGTGCGGCACGCCCGGCGCCAAGGGTTTTCAGGATAGCCACTAAATCGTAACGGCTGCGGCAATAATGGTTCATCGCCACAGCAACGGCGGCGACAGCCAGCAGCAGCGTCAGAAGCGCAGACAGCAGCAAGAATTGTTGCGACCTTTCGAGGGATTTCCCGAGCGCGCCGTCATCTTGCTCCATGCCGTACCAGCGTTGTTCAGGCTTCAGCTTCGGCAGCAGATAGTTTTCAAACTTATCGAGCTGCTGCGCCGTACCGCCAAATTTGTAGCGCCAGGTGATGCGGCTACCCGGTTGTATCGCTCCGGTTTTTTCCACATCAGCCAGGTTCATCATTAGGCGCGGTGCCATCTGGAACGGGTTAAAACCGGAATCGGGTTCCTGAATAACCTCTCCAGCAATACGTAACGTAGTGTCACCCACATCCAGCGAATCCCCGACATTGAGATTCAACAGAGCCATTAAACGCGGTGCCAGCAACACACTTCCCGGCTCAGGCTTCAAACCCGGCGGGTTGGTGTCGAGCTGGCCATACATCGGATAGATCTCATCTACCGCCTTTACCGACGCCAGTTGAGGCGTGTCTCCAGCAAACGTCATGGTGGCAAAGGTCAGTTGCTTACCAACTTTCAGCCCCTCTTTTTTTGCTTGATCCAGCCATTCTTGCGGCACTTCACGCGAGCTTCTCAATGCGCGGTCGCCCGCCATAAAATCGCGACTTTGCTGATTAAGCCCTTGTTCCATGCGATCGCTGATATTCCCCAGCGCCAGTACACACGCCACTGCCAGGCTTAACGCCAACCAGACAATCAGTAATGATGGCGAGCGCCATTCGCGCCAGAACCAGCGAGCAATCATGCTTCCTCCCACAATTTACCTTCACGCAGACGCAGGCGGCGGTCGCAGCGTGCAGCCAGTTGTTCATCATGGGTCACGAGGATCAGCGTGGTGGCGAAATCACGATTCAGAGAAAAGAGTAAATCCGCAATGCGGTCACCGGTGTGGCGGTCGAGATTGCCGGTAGGCTCATCGGCAAATAACACGCCAGGACGTCCATTAAACGCGCGAGCCAGCGCCACACGTTGTTGTTCACCGCCCGAAAGTTGCGCCGGAAGATGATCCATACGTTTGCCAAGCCCGAGCTGTTCGAGCAAGGCTTTGGCCTGCGCACGGCTGGAGGCGTCGTTTTCACCGCGAAGTAGCGCCGGGAGTTCGACGTTTTCCAGCGCGTTGAGCGTCGGCACTAGCATGAATGACTGGAACACAAAACCGACGTTTTTCGCCCGTAGCGCCGCTCGCGCTTCTTCATCCATGGTGTGTAACGGCTGGCCGCAGAGGTGAACTTCCCCGTCGCTGCCATCATCCAACCCTGCGAGTATCGCCAGTAGTGTAGACTTCCCGGAACCTGACTCCCCGATTAACGCAATGGTCTGCGCCGGTTTGACAACCAGCTCAACTCCAGTAAGGATGGAGAGCTGATGTTCCCCCTGACCCACGGACTTACTAAGATGATGAACTTCAACAATGTTTTCCGCTGGCATGTGCCCTTCCTGTTTCTGGCTTTCTTGACCATTCGCGCCGCACATGCGGACACGCTGCTGATTTTGGGTGATAGCCTGAGTGCCGGGTACAGAATGTCTGCAACCGCGGCCTGGCCTGCGCTGCTGGATGCGAAATGGCACCAGCAAAATACCAAAGTTGTGAACGCCAGTATTAGTGGCGACACCGCACCGCAAGGGCTGGCGCGGCTACCAGCGCTACTGAAACAACATCAGCCTCGCTGGGTCTTAATTGAACTGGGTGGCAACGATGGACTGCGTGGTTTTCAGCCACAAGCCATCGAAAAAAGTCTGCGCCAGATAATCACCGATGTGAAAGCAGCAAAGGCACAACCTTTGCTGATGCAAATACGTCTGCCGGCAAACTACGGTCGTCGTTATAATGAGGCGTTTAGCGCTATTTATCCGCAACTTGCCAAAGAGTTTTCTATACCTCTACTGCCATTTTTTATGGAGGAGATCTATTTGAAACCGCAATGGATGCAGGATGACGGCATACATCCCAATAGCGACGCACAACCGTTTATCGCCGACTGGATGTCCTCCCGTCTGGCACCTTTAGTAAAACACGACTCATAACCAATCGGAGCTTCGCGCGGGTAAAGTTATGCAAAAATCAGTTTTAATTACAGGTTGTTCCAGCGGTATTGGTCTTGCCTGCGCACAAGATTTAAAACAACAGGGTTACCGCGTTCTGGCCGCCTGCCGCAAGAACGAAGATGTCGAACGCATGAATCAGGCCGGATTTACCGGAGTATTGCTCGATCTCGACTCCCCTGAAAGCGTGCAAGCAGCGGCAGCAGAGGTTATCGAACTTACGGGTAATCGCCTGTACGGGCTGTTTAATAATGGCGGATATGGCGTTTATGGGCCGCTACAAACGCTTTCGCGAGAACAGCTTGAGCAGCAATTTTCGACCAATTTATTTGGCACCCATCAACTGACGATGCTGTTGCTTCCGGCGATGCTCCCGCATCGTGAAGGGCGAATCGTGATGACCAGTTCGGTCATGGGACTGGTTTCCACGCCGGGTCGTGGAGCCTATGCTGCCAGCAAATATGCGCTGGAAGCCTGGTCTGATGCGCTACGCATGGAACTGCATCACAGCGATATTAAAGTCAGTTTGATTGAGCCTGGCCCCATTCGTACGCAGTTTTCGCAAAACGTAAACCAGACGCAATCCGACCATCCGGTAGAAAATCCGGGGATCGCCGCACGCTTTACGCTTGGCCCAGAAGCAGTGGTGGTAAAAGTGCGCCATGCTTTTGAGAGCCCGAATCCAAAATTACGCTATCCGGTCACGTTAGTTGCCCATGCTTTAACATGGTTGCGTCGTCTGTTACCGGGTCGCATGTTAGATAAAATTTTACGTGGTTAGTTGAAGCACCCGCCGCCAACCCCCATGTAAAAAACAAATCTTGAAAAGAGAGTGACTCATGTCTGCACAGTACAATATCGATATCACCGAAGCGAACCTGCACCAGACGCTAGAACAATCCGTTACTACGCCGGTGCTGTTTTACTTCTGGTCGGCGCGCAGCCAACATTGCGAGCAACTCACGCCGGTTCTGGACAAACTTGCCGCACAGTATCAGGGGCAGTTTCTGCTTGCCAAAGTGGACTGCGATGCCGAGCAAATGGTCGCATCACAGTTTGGTTTGCGCAGCATTCCTACCGTGTACTTGTTCCAGAATGGCCAACCGGTAGACGGTTTCCAGGGGCCGCAACCAGAAGAAGCGATTCGCGCCCTGCTGGAAAAAGTGCTGCCGCGTGAAGAAGAGTTGAAAGCGCAAGAAGCCATGCTACTGATGCAAGAAGGCAAACACGCTGAAGCGTTGCCGTTGCTCAAAGATGCGTGGCAATTGTCTAACCAAAACAGCGAAATTGGCCTGATGCTGGCGGAAGTGCAAATCGCACTGACGCGTTGCGAAGACGCTGAAGCGGTGCTTAAAACCATTCCATTACAAGACCAGGATAGCCGTTATCAAGGGCTGGTCGCGCAGATTGAGCTGCTAAAGCAAGCGGCTGATACCCCCGAGATCCAATTGCTGCAACAACAGGTTGAGCAAGATCCTGAAAATGCACTGTTAGCCAGCCAACTGGCGCTGCAACTGCATCAGGTCGGGCGCAATGAAGAAGCGCTGGAACTGCTGTATACCCATATGAAAAAAGACCTCGGTGCAGCAGATGGTCAAGTGCGCAAAATGATGATGGAAATCCTTGCCGCCCTCGGAACAGGTGACGCACTGGCATCTAAATATCGCCGCCAAATTTATTCGTTGCTCTATTAATTCAAATAATTCAAAAAGCTTATTCAGGACATGGAAGTCGCAGAAAATTTCCGCGTTAAGCGTTAGACTTACATCAAAATAACAATGGAGGTTTTTTTGATGTTAATCGTCATTCCTGTACTGATCCTCGTCGCGCTGATTATCGTCGGCGCCGGGGTAAAAATCGTGCCGCAAGGCTACCAATGGACAGTGGAGCGCTTCGGTCGTTACACCAACACTCTGATGCCAGGCTTAAGCCTTGTGGTGCCGTTCATGGACCGCATTGGCCGCAAAATCAATATGATGGAGCAAGTGCTGGACATCCCTTCCCAGGAAGTCATCTCTAAAGATAACGCCAACGTCGCCATCGATGCCGTGTGCTTTATTCAGGTTGTTGACGCGCCGCGTGCGGCCTATGAAGTCAGTAATCTTGAACTCGCCATCATTAACCTCACCATGACCAACATTCGTACGGTGCTGGGTTCTATGGAGCTTGATGAAATGCTATCGCAGCGTGACAACATCAATACGCGCCTGCTGCATATCGTGGATGAAGCGACAAATCCATGGGGTATCAAAATCACCCGTATCGAGATCCGTGATGTGCGCCCACCGGCTGAACTGATTGACGCGATGAATGCTCAGATGAAAGCCGAGCGTACTAAACGTGCATACATTCTGGAAGCCGAAGGGATCCGCCAGGCTGAAATTGTTAAAGCCGAAGGGGATAAGCAGTCGAAAATCCTGAAGGCTGAAGGTGAACGCCAGTCTGCTTTCCTGCAAGCGGAAGCTCGTGAACGTAGTGCTGAAGCGGAAGCACGTGCGACGCAAATGGTGTCCGAAGCTATCGCCAAAGGGGATATTCAGGCGATTAACTACTTCGTTGCCCAGAAATACACCGACGCGTTGCAGCACATTGGCTCATCCAATAACAGCAAAGTGGTGTTAATGCCGCTGGATGCCACCAGCCTGATGGGGTCGATTGCCGGTATTAGCGAACTTATCGCGCAAAGCGGTAACGAGCGTAAAAAATGATAACCCTGCTGTTTGCTCACGCTCATATCTTCTGGCTGACGCTGGGTGGCCTGCTTCTGGCCGCTGAAATGCTCGGCGCCAGCGGTTATCTGCTGTGGAGCGGCGTTGCAGCAGTGCTGACCGGTTTGCTGGTATGGGTTGTGCCACTGGGTTGGGAATGGCAAGGCGTTTGCTTTTCCATTCTCACGCTGGTTGCTGCATTTTTGTGGTGGCGCTGGCTGTCTACACGTAAGCAGCAAGAGCCGGGGGAAGCGCTCAATCAGCGCGGTCATCAACTCATTGGCAGGCACTTGCGTCTGGAGACTACCCTGGTGAATGGCCGAGGCCATGTGCGCGTAGCCGATAGTTCATGGCCGGTGATGGCCGAGAGTGATTTAGCCGCAGGCACTGAAGTTGTGGTGGTAGCTGTTGAAGGCATCACGTTGAAAATACAGGCCGTTTAGCGCGTGTATTGTAGAATGTCGCCACGCTAATCCGGCCGACGAAAACCATTGCAGGGTGGATTAGCGAGCGACATTCACCACCATTATTGGCGGTGGCAACATCCCGCAAGATTATCGATGATGGGGCAATCCGCGCTGTCATCACCTGGGCATGATTCGGCAAGCGCGAGCAATTGCTGACGCATCGCCTGCAATTCACCGATGTGTTTCTCAATATCCGCGACTTTCTGCAAAGTGCGCGCTTTTACATCCGCACTGTGGCGCGCCGGATCATTGAACAAGTTAACCAGTTCCCCGCACTCTTCAAGATTAAACCCGACCTGGCGCGCCTGGCGCAGTAATGTCAGCTCATCAAGATGCTTTTGCGTGTAAGTCCGGTAGCCGTTTTCGCCACGGTTCGGCACGGTCACCAACCCCTTCTCTTCATAAAAACGAATCGCTTTGCTGGTTAAACCGGTCTTTTTGGCAACATCGCTAATATTCACTTTTCCCCCTTGACCTTCCCCTGACTGGAAGGTTTAAGCTTTATAGTAAGTCATGAAAAAAACTTCGACGAGTAAAATTCAATAATCCAATTATATACCCGAGGGATTTCGGATTGCAGGAAGGCGGCAAGCGAGCGAACCCCGATGAGCTGACTAAAGTCAGTGATTCGGGTGAGTGAACGTAGCCAACGCATCTGCAATTTGAAAGACAATGGGGATACAAGGAGTCTGATGATGTCTCATATAATCGATCTCAACCTTGATGGCCTGACTTGTGGCCATTGCGTTAAACGCGTTAAGGAAAGCCTGGAACAACGGCCTGACGTTGAACAGGCCGAGGTGACGCAAACTCACGCCAGCGTAACGGGCACGGCTTCCGTTGACGAATTAATCAATACCGTGAAACAAGCCGGATACGACGCGACGGAGGCTAGCCACCCAAAGGCTGATCCGCTGGCAGAGTCATCAATCCCGTCGGAAGCACTGACAGCGGCATCCACCTCGCTTCCGACAGCCACCGAAGATGACGACGATAGCCAACAGTTGTTGATCAACGGGATGAGCTGCGCCAGTTGCGTGACCCGGGTACAGAGTGCGTTACAAAACGTCCCTGGTGTCAGCATGGCGCGGGTAAACCTTGCCGAGCGCAGCGCCCTGATTATGGGCTCTGCCTCCGCCGAATCATTAGTTAAAGCCGTTGAAAGCGTAGGTTACGGCGCTGAAGCCATTGAAGATGATGCGAAACGCCGTGAACGTCAGCAAGAAACCGCCAACGCTGCCGTTAAACGTTTCCGCTGGCAGGCGATTCTGGCGCTGGCCGTCGGTATTCCCGTGATGGTGTGGGGAATGTTCGGTGACAATATGATGGTTACCGACGACAACCGTTCGTTGTGGCTGGCTATCGGCATTGTCACGCTAGGCGTCATGGTGTTTGCCGGTGGACATTTCTATCGCAGTGCCTGGCGTAGCTTGCTCAACAAAACCGCCACCATGGATACGCTGGTCGCATTGGGTACCGGGGCCGCATGGATCTACTCCATTACCGTCAACATTTGGCCGCAGCACTTCCCGATGGAAGCACGCCATCTTTATTACGAAGCCAGTGCGATGATTATCGGTCTGATTAACCTCGGACATATGTTGGAGCAACGTGCCCGCCAACGTTCTTCTAAAGCGCTGGAACGCCTGCTGGATTTAACGCCGCCTACCGCACGAGTGGTCACTGAGGAAGGTGAGAAAAGTGTCCCGCTGGCTGAAGTGACCGCTGGGATGGTACTGCGATTGACGACCGGTGACCGCGTGCCGGTCGATGGTGAAATCACCCAAGGCGAAGCCTGGTTTGACGAAGCGATGCTGACCGGCGAGCCGGTGCCGCAACAAAAATCAACTGATGAGCCGATTCACGCAGGGACCGTGGTGCAAGATGGTAGCGTGCTGTTCCGCGCTACCGCAACAGGTAGCCACACCACGCTTTCACGTATTATCCGTATGGTGCGCCAGGCGCAGAGCAGTAAGCCGGAAATCGGCCAGCTTGCCGATAAAATCTCGGCGGTATTTGTTCCCGTCGTCGTGCTCATTGCGTTGTTTAGCGCCGCAATCTGGTACTTCTTCGGCCCGGCTCCACAAATCGTTTATACGTTGGTCATTGCGACTACCGTGCTGATTATTGCCTGCCCTTGTGCGCTGGGCCTGGCAACGCCGATGTCGATTATTTCTGGCGTGGGCCGTGCCGCTGAGTTTGGTGTTTTAGTCCGTGATGCCGACGCGCTGCAACGCGCCAGTACGCTCGATACTATCGTCTTTGATAAGACCGGGACGCTAACCGAGGGCAAACCGCAAGTGGTCGCGGTCATAACCGACAACACCTGGTCTGAGGATGATACGTTGAGGCTGGCAGGCGCACTGGAACAAGGCTCAAGCCACCCGCTGGCACGCGCGATTCTTGATAAAACAGACGGTGTAGAACTGCCCCAAGTGAATGCCTTCCGCACCTTGCGTGGGCTGGGTGTCAGCGGTGAAACCGAAGGGCATCAGTTGTTGCTCGGCAACAAAGCGCTGATGGATGAGCAAAATGTGGATACCGCCCAGATGGCGGCAGAAATTGAAGCTCAGGCCAGCCGTGGCGCAACACCGGTTCTGCTGGCGGTAGATGGCAAACTGGTCGCATTATTTGCCATCCGCGATCCCCTGCGCGCCGACAGCGTTAGCGCGTTGCAACGCTTGCACCGTAACGGTTATCGCCTGGTGATGTTGACCGGGGATAACCCAACAACGGCTAACGCGATTGCGAAAGAAGCCGGTATTGACGAAGTGATTGCAGGTGTTCTGCCGGACGGCAAAGCGGATGCGATTAAAAAGCTGCAACAACAAGGTCGACAAGTCGCGATGGTCGGCGATGGTATCAACGATGCGCCAGCTTTAGCGCAGGCTGAGGTAGGGATTGCGATGGGCGGTGGGAGTGATGTTGCTATCGAAACCGCCGCCATTACCTTAATGCGCCACAGTCTGGTTGGGGTTGCTGACGCGCTGGCAATATCCAAAGCCACGCTTCGCAACATGAAGCAGAACCTGTTAGGGGCGTTTGTCTATAACACCCTGGGGATCCCAATTGCCGCCGGGATTTTGTATCCATTGACCGGCACGTTACTCAACCCGGTGGTTGCCGGAGCAGCAATGGCGCTGTCATCCATTACCGTGGTCAGCAACGCCAACCGTTTGTTGCGCTTTAAACCGAAAGACTGACCTGGCTTCCCCACTCCACCAGGAGTGGGGAAATTTGCGCCCAACGCATTGCAGCGGTAGCATGACTTTTTAGCCATCTATTTATCCAGGAACAGAGCTATATGGGTCTGTTGCAAAGAATTAGCACGCTTTTCTCACGCTTCACTGCAGCGACTTATCCCTGGCCCGCGCTTGATATCACACTTCCAGGTAACCGCTCGCTGCACCTACTCGGCAGTATTCATATGGGCACATGCGACATGGCGCCGCTGTCCGAGAAGTTGATTAACAAACTCAAGGATGCCGACGCGCTGATTGTTGAGGCTGACATCACTGAGAGCGGTTCCCCCTTCCCCGATATTCCCGATGACCTGCCGCTAGAGCAGCGCCTGTCTGCCGAAAACTGGGCACAGGTGATGTCGCTCATCGAGGAGTTGGGAATCCCGTTGAGCCAAATTGATAACCAACCGGCCTGGCAAATAGCCCTGGTGCTACAAGCTCACCAGGCGCAGCGCCTCGGTTTGCGTGCCAATTACGGGATTGATTTTCAGTTACTGGAAGCGGCAAAAGCGATGGCGGTTCCCGTTATTGAGCTGGAAGGTGCGCAGCATCAAATTGATATCCTCACCCGTTTGCCCGATGGCGGTATGCCGCTGTTAACCGACACGCTAACGCACTGGCACACGAATGCTCGCCTGCTGCAAAAGATGATCAGTTGGTGGCTGGAAGCACCGCCACAGCGTGGGAATGTGGAATTGCCGAACACGTTTGGCGACGAACTCTACGATGTACTGATGCATCAGCGTAATCTTGCGTGGCAGCATTTCCTGCAACAATTGCCCGCCGGGCGCTATGTCGTTGCCGTTGGCGCATTGCATTTGTATGGAAAGGGAAATTTACCCGAGCTATTGAAGTGATACCCGCAATAATACGAGTGGCAGAACGGTGGCGAGAGATAAAAAAACGGCCAATATCGCTATTGGCCCGTCAAAGAGGAATTTGTATATTATTGTTGTTCTTCTAACCAATTTAATGGCCAGAAATGGAATTGTCGCTCAATGTGACGATTAACGCTATCACTATTAAGTCTCAATATAATTTTTATAAAACATATCACGTTGTTTACTAGATCGTGCGCTTTTAAGACAAAGCCACCAGGAAGGTTATATGACACCAGCAGTAAAACTTCTCGAAAAAAACCGCATTTCATTTCAATTACATGCTTACGACCACGATCCCAGTGAGACAAATTTTGGTGACGAAGTCGTCCGAAAGCTGGGTTTGAATTCCGATCAAGTCTACAAAACGTTACTGGTTTCCATCAACGGTGATATGAAGCAACTTGCGGTAGCCGTTACGCCTGTTTCCGGACAGTTGGATTTAAAGAAAGTGGCTAAAGCACTGGGTGCCAAGAAAGTGGATATGGCCGACCCGATGGTGGCACAGCGCATCACCGGTTATCTGGTTGGCGGCATTAGTCCGCTGGGGCAAAAGAAACGCCTGCCGACAGTCATCGACGCCCCCGCGCAGAATTTTCCTTCTATCTATGTTTCAGGAGGCAAGCGCGGGCTGGATATTGAACTGGCCGCCGCTGATCTCGCAAAACTGCTGAATGCGACCTTTGCAGAGATTGCCCGCCGCGATTGACGCACTTACCAGGTAATCCTCCCATACCCTAAATAAAGAGCAATATCAGTCAGGACTGCACCATCTGATACCGGCAAAGTAAACGCCTTGAGGGAGGAATAATGAATAGCGAAAGACATCAACTTTATGCCCGGCGTTTTGAGCAAGTTTTTGCCTATATCGAACAGCATCTGGACAGCGCGCTAACCGTCGAGCAACTCAGCGAAGTCGCCTGTTTTTCGCGTTTTCACTTTCATCGGCAATTCAGTCAATTCTGTGGAATCAGCATTAGTCGTTACATCACGCTAATGCGGTTAAAAAGGGCCTCTTTCCGGCTGGTAAACGACCCACAAGAAAGAGTCATTAACATTGCCCTTGATGCCGGATTTGAAAATCCTGAATCATTTTCCCGAGCCTTCAAAAATACCTTCGGCCTGACGCCCAGCGAGTTTCGCAAAGATCCTGTCTGGGTTGACTGGCATGTACATTTTCAATTTCCCGGAAGGGAAAATCAGCAGAGGCTTGAAAATATGGATGTGAAAATTATTACCGTCGAACCGATGAAGGTGGCAGTGCTGGAACATCTTGGTGACCCGATGCGGGTCAATAATACGGTTGCGACGTTTATTGAGTGGCGTAAAGCGTCAGGGCTTTCAGACTACATTACGCATGGGACTTACGGTGTGCCGTACAGCGACCCGGCGACAACTCCGGGTGAAGAGTTTCGTTTCGATGTTTGCGGGGAGTTAAGCAAAGAAGCCAAAGGCCAGGTTCCAGAAAATCCGCAGGGTGTTATCTGTAAAACCTTGCCCGGTGGCCGTTGTGCAGTGGTTCGGCATGTCGGTGCCTACGAGCGCATCAGCGATAGCGTTTACTATCTTTACCGTCAGTGGTTGCCGCAAAGCGGTGAGGAGTTACGCGATTTTCCGGTCTATTTCCGCTACCTGGAACTGGATCAAAATCACCCGGAACATGCGCAGCAGACGGATATTTTGTTGCCGTTGAAATAGCCCTCACCCCGGCCCTCTCCCCCAGGAGAGGGAGAAAAACTGGTCAGTGAACGTCTTCAGGGAGAAAACCAGGCCAGTGAGAACACAGTCAGTTCCCTCTCCCTTTGGGAGAGGGTTAGGGTGAGGGGAAATGCTCTTACTGCCAGCTCACTTCCCCCTTCGGCTCGTAAGCATTCACATCAAGTGGAGAATTTTGCTCGATGTACTGTTTCAGCACTTCCGCATCCACAAAACCGGTATTCACATAGCCCGGTTTTTTGTCGATTTCTGGATATCCATCGCCACCGGAAGCGTTAAAGTTCAATGTCGCCATACGGTAAGTTTTTGCGGGATCTACGGGCTCACCTTTGATTTTCAAATCTTGCAGGCCTGCGGCTGTTGCCACAAAGCTGACATTTGAGAACTGCGGATACGCGCCAGAGTCAGGTTTCTTCTGCGCAACCGCGCTCAGATACTCGACCACATCTTTGCCCGTCATATCGATATACGTGACGGTATTCCCAAATGGCTGCACTTTCAGCACGTCTTTATAAGTGATGTCTCCGGCTTCAATAGAATCACGGATACCACCACCGCTCATGACGGCAAAGTCTGCACTGGTGCGCGCCATTTGTGCCGCAAGCAACAGGTGCGCAAGGTTAGTTTGCACAAAACGCACTTTACTGCGATCGCCTTCCATGTGGCCGTTAACACTGCCAACTTTAACATTCAGCTGTGCCTGACCTTTATTCTGGAATGGCGTCAGCAGTGAGAGCATCTGCTGGTTTTCAGGGATCTGCGGCGTGTAGAGTACGCGCTCACTTTCACCGTTATCGTAGGTTATCTTTTTCTTCAGGTTGATCGGGATTAGCTGGTAATGCACCAGTTTCATTTCGCCATTACGGAACTCGAAATCAGCACGGCCAACGTATTTGCCCCATTCGTGAGCCTGAACAATCCAGATCCCGTTTTGCTGATCCGGTGCACAAGGTGTGCCGGGTACGTAATCAACCTGCTTTTTATTCTCGGCAGCCATACAAACTGGGTTTTGCGAGTGTCCACCCACAATCATCGTCAGCGCACCAGCCGGCAAACTGCGAGCCATTTCCACATCGCCTGGCGCGTTAGAACCATGTTGACCATTATCGTAGTGGCCCATATGCGTTGCCGCGATCAAGACGTCTGGTTTTTCAGTCGATTGCAGCTCCTGAATCACCAGTTTCGCTTCATCCGCCGGTTTACGAAATTCGATGTCGACGAAGTTTTCCGGATTGCCAATTTTCGCCGTGTCGTCCGTGGTTAAACCGATAACCGCGATTTTAATACCCTGCGGCTTGAAGATAGCCCACGGTTTAAACAGACGCTCGCCGGTGCTTTTCTGGTAAATATTGGCCGACAGCAGCGGGAATTTGGCCCACTTTTCTTGCTGGCGTAAAACAGAGAGCGGGTTGTCAAATTCATGGTTGCCGATAGCCATCGCATCGTAGCCAATCAGGTTCATGCCACGGAAATCAGGTTCTGCATCCTGCAAGTCAGATTCAGGAACACCGGTGTTGATATCACCACCAGACAGGAGCAGTACGCTGCCACCCTGCTCTGCCACCTCTTTACGAATGCTATCGACCAGAGTTTTTTGCGCAGCCAGCCCGTATTCCGCGTGTTCATTACGCCAAAAATGACCATGGTGATCGTTGGTGTGCAGAATGGTGATGTTATAGGTTTTATCTTTTTCCCACGCCAGTGCAGACGCGCTGGTTAGGCTAACTGCCATCAGCAATGCTGTGGCCACCCCTTTCACTACGAACTTCATCGCAAATCTCCATATTCAATAAATACTTCCGCACCAATAGCAGACAGCTACTAGCATAGACAAATAACTTTTCACGATTGTGACTTTCTTCGGAACTTTTCAGAAGGTATGTTAGCAGGGTAACGATATTCTACGGTTCCTCCCGTGAGCCGTTCTAAAATATAATAATCAAATCTATTACAGGTACTTATGGCAATCTCGGAACAAACTCTCGCAGCGACGGAGCCTAAAAAGGCGCGCACTGCGTTCGGAATTCTTGGAGCAATCAGCCTTTCTCATTTGCTCAACGATATGATTCAGTCGCTCATTCTGGCCCTCTACCCGCTTTTACAGAGTGAGTTCTCGCTGAGTTTTGTCCAGATTGGGATGATAACGCTGACCTTCCAGGTCACATCATCACTGCTTCAGCCGGTAGTAGGATACTACACCGACAAATACCCGATGCCATGGTCATTGCCGATTGGTATGTGCTTCACACTTTGCGGCTTAGTGATTCTGGCATTGGCCGGTAGTTTCCCGATGGTGCTACTGGCGGCAGCGCTCGTGGGCACAGGTTCTTCGGTATTCCACCCGGAATCGTCCAGGGTGGCGCGTATGGCATCCGGTGGTCGTCATGGCCTTGCGCAGTCGCTGTTCCAGGTTGGCGGTAATTTTGGTAGCTCACTCGGCCCGTTGCTGGCTGCGCTGATCATTGCCCCATACGGCAAAGGTAATGTCGGCTGGTTTGTGCTGGCAGCCCTGTTGGCGATTATTGTATTGTTGCAGATTAGCCGCTGGTATGCCGCGCAACATCGCATGGCTAAAGGTAAAACCGCCGCGCCGGTGGTTAACCCGCTGCCGCGCAAAAAAGTGATTCAGGCGGTGACCGTTTTGCTGGTGCTGATTTTCTCCAAGTATTTTTATATGGCGAGCATCAGCAGCTATTACACCTTCTACCTGATGCACAAATTCGGTTTGTCGGTGCAGAACGCCCAGTTCCATCTGTTTGCCTTCTTGTTTGCGGTGGCAGCGGGTACGGTGATTGGTGGGCCGGTCGGCGACAAGATTGGCCGTAAATATGTTATCTGGGGTTCAATCCTCGGCGTCGCGCCATTCACCCTTTTCCTGCCGTATGTTTCGCTGTACTGGACGGGGATCCTGACGGTTATTATCGGTTTTATCCTCGCCTCGGCATTTTCAGCCATTCTGGTTTATGCGCAAGAGTTGATGCCAGGACGCATCGGTATGGTTTCCGGGCTGTTCTTCGGTTTTGCCTTTGGTATGGGCGGTTTGGGTGCTGCGGTACTCGGCCTGGTAGCCGACCATACAAGTATCGAGTTAGTCTATAAAATATGTGCTTTCCTGCCACTTCTTGGGATACTGACCATATTCCTGCCTGACAATCGACATAAGTCATAGTTATAAGGGCCAGAGAGACGCTCTGGCCCATCATTCCCGCCACAGTTCTCCAGACCTTTCTTAAATTAAGCGTATAAAACTCCCATCAGGCACTGCTTTTTGTCTAAATGCGCCTTATATCCAATATTCGCTGATTTTACATCTACATTGATGGAAAAATTGTCATAAACTAAAAATAGCTTTTTGGATTTGAACACTTACGCAAGGAGACGGAATGCACCACGCCACCCCGCTTATCACCACCATTGTCGGAGGCCTCGTACTGGCCTTTTTACTCGGTATGCTTGCTAACAAACTGCGCATATCACCGTTGGTGGGCTATTTGTTAGCTGGGGTATTAGCTGGCCCTTTTACGCCAGGTTTTGTCGCGGATACGAAGCTTGCTCCAGAACTTGCTGAGTTGGGTGTGATCCTGCTGATGTTTGGCGTCGGTCTGCATTTCTCCTTAAAGGATTTGATGGCGGTAAAGGCTATCGCCATCCCAGGAGCTATCGCCCAGATTGGTGTGGCGACGCTGCTGGGAATGGCGCTTTCATCGCTGATGGGCTGGTCACTGATGACCGGTATCGTGTTCGGCCTGTGTCTTTCTACCGCCAGTACCGTCGTATTGCTGCGTGCGCTTGAAGAACGGCAATTAATTGACAGCCAGCGCGGGCAAATCGCGATTGGCTGGTTGATTGTTGAAGATCTGGTGATGGTATTAACGCTGGTTCTGCTGCCTGCTGTTGCGGGTATGATGGAAAAAGGCGACGTCGGTTTTGCGACTCTGGCGCTGGACATGGGGCTGACCATCGGCAAAGTTGTAGCATTCATCGCGATTATGCTGATTGTAGGCCGCCGACTGGTCCCCTGGATCCTGGCGCGGAGCGCGGCTACCGGTTCACGCGAGCTGTTTACGCTGGCTGTTCTCGCCCTGGCGCTTGGCATCGCCTTTGGTGCGGTCGAATTGTTTGATGTGTCATTTGCGTTGGGTGCGTTCTTCGCCGGGATGGTGCTCAATGAGTCTGAGCTCAGCCATCGTGCCGCCCATGACACACTGCCGCTACGCGACGCTTTCGCAGTGCTGTTTTTTGTCTCAGTCGGTATGTTGTTCGACCCGATGATCCTGATTCAGGAACCACTCGCGGTAGTTGGCACCGTCGCTATCATCATCTTTGGCAAATCTGTGGCCGCATTCTTCCTGGTGCGCCTGTTCGGCCACTCACAACGTACCGCATTAACCATCGCCACAAGCCTCGCGCAAATTGGTGAGTTCGCATTCATCCTTGCGGGTCTGGGCATGGCGCTCAATCTGTTACCGCAGACCGGGCAAAATTTGGTGCTGGCCGGTGCGATTTTGTCGATTATGCTCAATCCCATTTTGTTTGCGGTACTTGAGCGTTATCTCGCGAAAACCGAAACCCTGGAAGAGCAAACCCTGGAAGAGGCCATCGAGGATGAGAAGCAGATCCCGGTGGATATTTGCAATCACGCGCTGCTGGTGGGCTTTGGCCGCGTAGGGAGTTTACTGGGCGAGAAGTTAATGGCTCAGGGTATTCCGTTAGTGGTGATTGAAACCTCTCGTAGCCGGGTTGATGAATTGCGCGAGCGTGGGATCAGAGCAGTACTCGGAAATGCAGCCAATGAAGAGATCATGAATCTTGCCCATCTTGATTGTGCTCGCTGGTTGTTGTTGACGATTCCGAACGGTTACGAGGCCGGTGAGATTGTCGCGACAGCGCGCGCGAAATATCCGGATATCGAGATCATTGCCCGCGCCCATTATGACGATGAGGTGGATTACATCACCGAGCGTGGTGCGAATCAGGTGGTGATGGGCGAGCGTGAGATCGCCAATACGATGATGGGGATGTTGGATAAGCCGGTGGTTCAGGAAACGGTGACGGGTTAAGTTTTCGCCCTCATCCCGACCTTCTCCCACAGGGAGAAGGGGAAAAACGGGTTATCCCCTCTCTTACGGGAGAAGGGAAAACCGGACTATCCCCTCTCTTGCGGGAGAGGGTTAGGGTGAGGGCAAAAAACGCGTTGATTAACGCTCCCAGTAAGACTCTTCGAGACTATCTTCGCGCTCTGGCAAACCCCGCGTCAGACGCGGAGAATGCTGGTTCAATACCTGATAACTCACACGGTTCGCGTATTTGCACACCTGCGCCAAAGACGAATAAGTCAGCCAGGTAAACTGATGTTTGCTGGAATTTGGCACGTTAGAGCGGTGATAATTATTTGCCGTAATATCATGCAGTAATGCCGCCAGCGCACCATCACCCGCGCCATTGGTATTCATAATTTTCTCAGGCCCGCCCATGTATGGCGCAATGTGCGAGAAAATACGCATCGGGTTCTGGCAATCTTTATGGCGCATGGCACGGCTAAATTCGTACTGGTTAAATTCAGCGATCGCTCCTGGCAACAGCGGATGTTGCGTGGTGCGTTTTGCCGATTCTTCAGTAAAGGCCGCCATGTACAGCCCGACCGGCCCCGCGGTACACAATACTAAATCGACCCAATCCAGCGCTTTATCGGCCGCCAGCAGCGGATCGTTTTCACCTGTCAGTGCCAGCCCTTCTTCTTCGTTCATCGCCAGAATCGAGACATGCTCTTTCAGGAATGCCTGCCACCACTCTGGGTTTTCGGCAATAACGTATTTGGTGCCCAGCGTCAGCACTACCGGTACATTGTACTTTTTCGCGTAAGCGATGGCCTGCATGGTCGCTTCCGGCATGGGCTCGCCGTCTTTGCAACGCACTAAATATGAGGTCAACACCAGCGCAGACGCACCGGCAATCACCTCTTCAGGAATGCTGTCGGCGCGTAGCTGATTCATATGACCCGGACTAATGGCAAAGGTACGTTCACCCTGCTCGCCAATCAGCGTAAAGCAGCGGCCAATCGCGCCGTCCACACCTTGCAGGTAGTTGAGGTCAGTACGGCTGGAGGTATTGCACAGATAGCGGTAGGCGTAGCTACCGATTTCGATATTGCTGCACATTACGCCCAGCAGAACAGAGCGGTCATCGGCCAGAACCGAATAGTTGTGCATCGTATTACCAATGGTGCCGCCAGCAAACTGGTGAGTAATCAGATCTTTTTGCACCAGTTCCTGATATAGCGCTTCGGCCACATCGTCTTCAATCACCAGTGAATGGCCGAAACTCAAACCGTAACGATGAACAAACTCGTCATCCACTTTGGCTTCGATATCCACCAGCGTTTGATCGATCCCGACGACCCAGGAAGTACCAGTTTCATTTTCAGGCTGAGCCTGTTGCAGTAAAGGATCGCGCGCGCTCACCGGGAAGTAGTGTTTGGATTTTCGTTTGCCGGGAAATTTCATGATGTTGTTCGGAAGTAGCTAATCAGGCCGGAAATGGTAGCACATTAACGGCCAAAAGCGGGATCAGCGATATTTTTCTACAAGACTCATCATCATTGCGATATGCGCCGGGTCATCATTGAGGGCAGGAATATATTCATACTTGGTGCCACCCGCCTCGAGGAACACTTCACGGTTTTGCACCGCCATCTCTTCGAGAGTTTCGAGGCAATCGGCGGAGAAACCAGGGCACATGACCTGAATGTGTTTCACCCCTTTTTCAGCCAACATTTTCAGCGTTTCGTCGGTATACGGCATTAGCCACGGTTCGCGGCCAAAACGCGACTGATAGGTCATCATCACTTTTTCTGGTGGCAGCTCGAGGGCGGAAAGCAACTCGCGCGTGGTGTCGCGGCAACGCTGTGGATAATCATCGCCTTCGTTGGCATAACGCTGCGGAATTCCATGGTAGGAAAGCAGCAAAACATCCGGCTCGCCGTGCTGGGCGAAAGAGTGTTTGACCGAAGCCACCAGCGCATTGATGTAGGAGGTGTTATCGGCGTAGTCACGAATCAGGGAAATCGACGGCAGCGAACGGTAATCAGCAAAAATGCGCCCTAATTCATCCCAAACAGCAGCAACAGTCGAGCAAGAGAATTGTGGATACAACGGCAGCACGACGATGTGATCAACGTTGTGAGACAAAAGTTCGTCCACTGCACTTTTCAATGACGGTGAGCCATAGCTCATGCCGAGCGCGACTGGGGTACCCGGCATTTGCGCTGCCAGAGCGACTTGCTGACGTCGGCTATAAACAAGTAGCGGCGAGCCTTCGTCCATCCAGACGGACTGATACAACTTTGCAACCCGTGAGGAGCGCAGCGGTAAAATCACGCCTCGCAGCAGTGGCCACCACAACAGACGCGGGGTATCAACGACGCGTTTGTCGCTGAGAAACTGGCGCAGGTAGCGTTTTACCGCCGCCGGAGTAGGGGCATCAGGTGTGCCAAGGTTTGCCAGTAAAATACCCACTTTTTCCTGATTCATTTCCACTCCTTATCAACAAATTGCTGATAATTGTAACGTAAAAGTGGCACAGGAGAACCGATTACAGCGAAAGGGTAAAAAATGGATAAAAAAATACCAGGAACAAGTCCTGGTATTTTTATCGACCCAAAAGATTTCGAGGTGCAACTTGAAAGATGACGGGTTGGGTTAGCCGAGGATTTTAGCCAACTCTGCGCTAACTTCGGTCACTTTACGGGTGCCGTCGATTTTTACGTATTTGGTGTTACCCGCTTCCGCTTCTTTGCTGTAGTAAGAGATCAGCGGAGCTGTCATCTGATGATATTCCACCAGGCGCTTACGCACGGTTTCTTCCTGATCGTCTTTACGGGTGGTCAGCTCTTCGCCGGTTGCATCGTCTTTACCTTCCACTTTTGGTGGATTGAAGGTGACGTGGTAAACGCGGCCAGATGGCGCATGTACGCGACGACCGACGATACGCTCAACAATCAGTTCGTCAGGTACTGCGAATTCCAGAACGACGTCCACGTTGATGCCCGCTTCTTTCATCGCATCAGCCTGTGGAATAGTACGAGGGAAACCATCAAGCAGGAAACCGTTGCGGCAATCTTCCTGGGTAATACGCTCTTTCACCAGCGCGATAACCAGTTCATCTGTAACCAGTTTCCCGGCGTCCATAATGTCTTTTGCTTGTTTACCCAGCTCTGAGCCAGATTTTACTGCGGCACGCAGCATGTCACCGGTGGAGATTTGCGGAATGCCATATTTCTCCATGATGAACTGAGCCTGAGTTCCTTTACCTGCGCCCGGAGCGCCAAGCAGAATAATACGCATTGCGTAATTCCCCATTCGTTTGGATTTTTGTGTATTTAGATTTGAGGCGATGACCTTACCATTAAAGGCATATTCACCTCAAGAATGGCAGGTATTTCAGGTGGGGTTAGTTGATTTGAAATGCCCTCACCCCGGCCCTCTCCCCCAGGAGAGGGAGAAAACTCGATCCATTTCTCCCAGGAGAGGGGGAACGACTCGATCCAGTCCCCTCTCCCTGAGGGAGAGGGTTAGGGTGAGGGAAAACTTAGGAAGCCAGCAATTGATTCATACGGCGAATGAATTGGTTTGGATCTTCCAGGGTGCCACGTTCAGCTAACAGCGCCTGGTCGAGCAGTAATTCGACCCATTCGCCGAACTGCGCTTCATCCTGAGTATCTGCAACACGTTTCACCAAACCGTGATCCGGGTTCAGCTCGAAGATGTACTTCACTTCTGGCACTTCCTGGCCCGCAGCGGCAAACAATTTCGCCATTTGCGTGCTCATGTCGTTGCTGTCAGTGGTCACGATAGCAGGCGTGTCGGTCAAACGGTGCGTCAGGCGCACTTCTTTAACACGCTCGCCCAGCAGGGTTTTCACGCGGTCAACAAATGGCTCAAGCGCTTTTTCAGCTTCTTTCGCTTCTGGTGTCTCTTCGTCAGCCAATTTTTCCAGCGTCTCATCAGTCTTACTGACTGACTGGAATGCTTTACCATCGAACTCAGTCAGATAGCTCATCATCCACTCATCGATGCGATCGGAAAGCAGCAGAACTTCAATGCCTTTCTTACGCAGCAACTCCAGGTGCGGGCTGCTCTTCGCGGCCGCATAGCTGTCGGCAGTGATGTAGTAAATCTTCTCCTGGCCTTCTTTCATGCGTGACACGTACTCTTCCAGCGACACAGTTTGTGCAGCGGAATCGCTATGCGTCGTCGCAAAGCGCAGCAGTTTAGCGATAGTTTCCTGGTTCGCATTATCTTCAGCAGGGCCTTCTTTGAGCACCAGGCCAAAGTTTTTCCAGAAGGTTTGGTATTTTTCGCTATCGTCTTTCGCCAGTTTTTCCAGCATCTGCAATACGCGTTTGGTCAGCGCACTACGCAGGTTCTGAGTCACACGGCTGTCTTGCAGAATTTCACGCGACACGTTCAGCGGCAGGTCATTGGAATCTATCAGGCCGCGAACAAAACGCAGGTAGTTCGGCATGAACTGCTCTGCGTCGTCCATGATGAACACGCGCTGCACGTACAGTTTCAGGCCGTGTTTATGATCGCGATTCCACATATCCCACGGCGCCTGGGACGGGATGTACAGCAAGCTGGTGTACTCTTGTTTCCCTTCCACGCGGTTGTGGCTGTAGGTCAGCGGGTCGGTGAAGTCATGAGCAACATGCTTGTAGAACTCGTTGTACTCTTCGTCTTTAATTTCAGACTTGCTACGGGTCCACAGTGCCTGAGCTTTGTTGATTTTTTCCCAGCCGAGGATAGTTTCGCCATCTTTCTCTTCACGGGTTTCAATCTCAACCGGCAGAGCAATGTGGTCGGAGTATTTACCGATGATAGAGCGCACACGCCAGTCATCTAAGAACTCGTCTTCGCCTTCACGCAGGTGCAAGGTAATTTCGGTCCCGCGGTCTGCTTTGGTGATATCCGCAACGGTATATTCGCCCGCACCTTCAGATTCCCAGAACACCGCTTGATCCGCAGGAACTCCAGCCGCACGAGTACGCACGGTCACTTTGTCCGCCACGATAAATGCAGAGTAGAAGCCCACACCAAACTGGCCGATAAGCTGGCTGTCTTTCGCCTGGTCGGAACCCATGGATTCAAGGAAGGCTTTGGTGCCAGATTTTGCAATGGTCCCGAGGTGATCAATCGCTTCGTCGCGCGTCATCCCGATGCCGTTATCAGCAATCGTCAGGGTGCGTTTTTCTTTATCAAATGAGACACGCACACGCAGCTCACCGTCACCCTCGTAAAGATCGGCCTGGGACAGCGCGCGGAAGCGCAATTTGTCTGCCGCATCGGAGGCGTTGGAGATCAGCTCACGCAGGAAAATTTCTTTATTTGAGTAGAGGGAGTGGATCATCAGGTGCAGAAGTTGTTTCACTTCAGACTGGAAGCCACGAGTCTCTTGTCCTTTCATGGTCATTGATACCTCAACAAAATCAAAATACAGGGGTGATGAAAACGTTGAGGGAGATATGAGGATAAGCAGAGGAGATTTCAAGCGGGGGAGAAAAGAATCTCCCCATTTTCAATTAGAACGTAATTTTGTGGCGGCCCGCCAGAGAATGCGAAAGCGTGGTGCCATCAACCATTTCCAGCTCGCCGCCCACCGGCACACCGTGCGCGATACGACTGGCATCTACGCCATATTGCCCACACAGTTCGGCGATATAGTTCGCGGTGGCTTCACCTTCAACCGTTGGGTTAGTCGCAAGGATGAGCTCTTTGATAGTTTCGTGCTCAAGGCGCTGTTCCAGCCTGTCGAGACCGATGTCCTGGGGGCCAATGCCGTCGAGCGGTGAAAGATGCCCCATCAACACAAAATAGCGTCCAGAGAATTGGCCCGTCGCTTCAATCGCATGGATATCCGCAGGCGTTTCCACCACGCAAATCTGGCCATTTTCCTGGCGGCGTGGATTGGAACAAATTGCGCAGACTTCTTGTTCGGTAAAAGTACGGCAATCCGCGCAGTGGCCGATTTCGGACATTGCACGCGTGAGGGCTTGCGCTAGTCGCATTCCGCCGCTGCGGTCGCGTTGCAGGAGCGCGAACGCCATACGTTGAGCTGACTTAGGGCCAACACCTGGCAAGCAGCGCAGGGATTCCATAAGGGCGGTAAGTAAAGGACTGGTTTGCATCGCTCAGACTTCTGAAAAAAGAGTGGGACATAGCCTAACATTAGCCCAGCGGACGGGTATAGAAAAAGATAGTCCCCCTGCGGGATGTCTCGCACAGGGGGAATTTATTTAAGCGCGCTGAGAATCCAGAGACTCTTGATTCGTCACCACATCTTGCGCTTTCTGGTAACTTTCCATCAGCAAGCCATATTCAATAAATACACCGCCCCAAAGGTTGGCCCACTCCATTGCATCCTCACGGTTCCATGTGTGCTGAATCTCAGCTACAACCGCTGCGGTATCCATCGGAACCACGCCCGCTTGTACTACTCGCGCCAGGGTGACTTCCTGCGCCATTTTGGAATAAGTGCCTGAAGCATCGATCACCGCGAAGACTTTAAAGCCTTCGGCAACCGCGCTGATAGCCGGAAACGCCATGCAAACGCTGGTCACCGTGCCCGCAATGATTAACGTTTTACGCCCTGTTGCTTTGACTGCCGCAACGAAATCAGGGTTATCCCAGGCGTTAATTTCACCTTTACGCGGCACATACTGCGCATGAGGGGCATATTGGTGGATCTCAGGGATCAGCGGGCCATTTGGGCCTTGCGGCACAGAAGCGGTGGTGATGACCGGAATATTGGCCAGCGTCGCGATTTTTGCCAGTACCGTGGCGTGGGTACGCAACGTAGGCATCGGCATGTCGTGTACTAGCTGGAACAAACCGCTCTGGTGGTCAATGAGTAGCATGACTGCATCGTTGGCATCAATGGTCGGAATTTGTCCGTTAAAGTTTGCAGGTGTCATATTCGTATCCTCTGATAGTGAAATAGTGCTTAAAAAACGGCTACCGGAGCGATAGCCGTGAGTTTTTTACTCTATGGACTGGCCAAAACGACCCTGATTGAAATCGTCGATAGCCTCTTTAATTTCTTCACGAGTGTTCATTACAAACGGCCCGTAACCCACCACTGGCTCATTGAGTGGCTCACCGCTCAGCACCAGCACAACGGCGTCGTTATTGGCTTCAAGCGTGACGGTTTCGCCTTTTGCATCCAGTACCACCAGCTGCGCCTCACGAGCAATTTCCTCGCCGTTAACCTGCACCGTGCCTTTCAGCACAACCAGTGCGGTGTTCCAGCCGTCAGGCAGCGTCAGTTGTGTGGTGCTTTGCGCATTCAGACGCACATCCAGTACGCGCAGCGGTGAAAACGTGCGTGCCGGGCCTTTACTGCCCTCCATTTCACCCGCGATAACACGCACCTGACCTGCGTTATCGGGCAATGTCACCACCGGAATATCCGCATCTGTAATCGACTGGTAGTTCGGTGGCGTTGACTTGTCCTTCGCAGGCAGATTGACCCACAGCTGAACCATTTCCAGCGTGCCGCCCTTCTCGCTGAACGCTGGCGAATGGAACTCCTCGTGCAAAATCCCGCTACCGGCCGTCATCCATTGCACATCACCGGGGCCAATTACCCCGCCACTGCCGGTGGAGTCACGGTGCGCCACTTCACCTTTGTAGACGATGGTGACCGTTTCAAAACCACGATGCGGATGCACATCAACGCCGCGCTGGCCTTTGTTGCTCGGTTTAAAATCTGCCGGGCCTGCGTAGTCCAGCAGCAAGAATGGGCTGAGCTGTTTTTCAAATTTCGAATAAGAAAACAGTGAACGAACCGGGAATCCATCACCCACCCAGTGGGAAGCCGGTGCGGAATACACGCCTAAAATTGATTTCATCGTTATCTCCATTGAGTGTCGATTTCTGTTGAGTTAAAGCTTACTCATAAGACGAAAATCCCGGTAGACTCCAGAAATGAACTCAGTGTTCCATATACAGGACAATAACGATGCAAGATCTCAATGACCTGTGGTACTTCGTGCAAGTGGTCGATTTCGAGGGGTTTTCTCCCGCCAGCCGCGCAATTGGCATTCCAAAATCCCGGTTAAGTCGGCGTATCGCCTTGCTGGAGGAGAGTCTGGAAACGCGGCTTATTCAGCGCTCAACGCGCAGCTTCACCGTGACGGAGGCCGGGCAGATATTTTATCGCCATTGCAAAGCGATGATTATTGAGGCTGAAGCGGCACAAGAGGCGATAAATACGCTACGAGCCGAACCACGTGGGCTTATTCGCCTGACGTGTCCGATTGCCCTACTGCATGTGCATATTGGCGATATGCTGGCGCGGTTTATGACGATGTATCCGCAGGTTACGGTGCAGCTTGAGGAGACAAATCGCCAGGTTGATGTATTGAATGAGAACGTCGATTTGGCGGTACGCGTTCGCCCATTACCACTGGAAGATAGTGATCTGGTGATGCGCAAACTGGCCGATCGCAATATGTGTCTGGTTGCCAGCCCTGAGTTAGTTGAACAATTTTCGCAACCCTCGTCACCCGCCGATCTACAACACTGGCCGAGCCTGGCACTCTCCAAACCACAGCAGATTTACCGATGGTGTCTGTTTGGCCCAGATAATCAGGAAGTGATACTGCACCATAAGCCACGTTTTGTGACCACCGATATGATTGCATTACGGGCGGCTGCTTTGGCGGGCGTAGGGATTGTTCAACTACCCATATTGATGATTAAGAAGCAGATACTGGATGGAACGTTGGTGCGATTGTTACCGGATTGGCATACAAGACGGGAAATCATTCATTTGGTGTTTCCTTCGCGTCGCGGGCAGTTACCGGCGGTCAGGTCACTGATTGATTTTCTGGTGGAGAGTTATGCGGCGTTTGATGAAGAGTGATTACGGGGTAAAAAAGTGAGGCGTCGCTTTGACGACAGGACGCCCTCACCCTGACCCTCTCCCCCAGGAGAGGGGATCAATATTAGAATGGCATTTTGAAGCCTGGTGGCAACTGCATACCACTGGAAACGCCAGCCATTTTCTCTTTCTGCGCTTCACCGATACGACGAGCTGCATCATTGAAGGCCGCTGCAACCAGGTCTTCTACCATCTCTTTATCGTCTTCCATCAGGCTTGGATCGATTTCCACACGACGGCAGTTATGCGCACCATTGATGGTCACTTTTACCAGACCCGCACCTGATTCGCCGGTGACTTCCATGTTGGCGATTTCTTCCTGAACCTGGGCCATTTTTTCCTGCATCTGCTGGGCTTGCTTCATGATGTTGCCCAGACCGCCTTTTCCAAACATAGTCTTCTCTCTTTTGCTCGGGCCGATTAATCGCATTTCCCCATCATCCTTCAAGCTGTAGGGGTGTTGATGGGTATAACAATTAACGGCTATCAGGGTTTACAACAAACCGGTGTAACCAGCCTGTCAAATTGGTCGAATACTGTCTTCATCCAGCTCCGCATCAAAAAAACGACGCAGCGTTTGGATATTGTTATCAGTACTCATAGATTCCCGCGCACGTGCCAGCTTCTCTTCGTAGATAGCCTGACGCCATTCCAGCGGGGTACGTTGTGCAAGATTATCATCTTCAATAATAGTCAGCTCAACAGTTTCTCCGCTAAAAGTACTCATCGCATCAGCCAGCGTTTTCTGCGCCGACGGTGAATTCAGATGCCGTAATGCCGGGCGTAAGTGCAAACAAACTCGGCTGCCATCCTGCTCTTTCCAGGCATTTAACGCGAGTTGCTGCACGAGTTTTGGCAACACCAGTTGGCTAATTTCCGCCGCCCAACTGTCACGCTCGATGGCTTCCAATGCCAGTTTCTGCGCCAGCTCTGGTGTTTTCTCATGCTCCAGCGCGCGCTTTAATGCTTTTGGTGTCGCAACCGGTTCTTCAACAACATCAGAAACAATTTGCGACTTCCAGCGATAAGCTTCTGGCTTCTCGGCAGGTTTTTCTTCTGCCACTGATGGCCGGGACTGAATACGCTCGGTTACCGAGGCTAAACGTTCCAGAGCGGTGGTTTTAGCTGCCGGCCGCGCTAGATCTGGCGCTGCCGGCTCACTCTTTTTTGCTTTGTTGGCTCCCTGCTGGCGCATTAACTGGGTTCGCGCTTGCAGCACCTGGCTTGTGGTGTCCGGCAACGGGGTTTCATTTTGCCGTGGCGGAGGTGAAGTTTGTTGTCGAACCGGAACAGGATTGACGACAGGAATACTCGCTACTTGTCGCGGTTGCTCCGGTTCTGGTAATGGTTTGCGCGGATGGAACGCCAGCGCACGCAGCAGTGTCATCTCAATGCCCATACGACGATCGGGAGCCCAGGAGAGCTCTTTGCGACCAATCAGCAGGGTTTGATAATACAACTGGACTTCAGCAGGCGGTACGACTCTCGCGAGCTCACGCATACGCTGTTCGATTGCCGCCATGTCGTTGCCCAATGCTGCCGGAGAGAGTTGCACCATGGCCACACGGTGCAGCAAGCCCAGCATTTCTACCAGCAGCGCTTCCCACTCAATACCGCGACCGGCGGCATCGTTAAGCAAGCTCATCACTCGCTCACCATCGGCCTGCACCATCGCTTCTATCAGCGCCAGTGCCTGGTCGTCATCCAATGTGCCGAGCATGGTGCTGACTGCCGCAGTGGTCACTTGCCCATCACCACTGGCAATTGCCTGGTCGGTAAGACTTAATGCATCACGCAGGCTGCCATCCGCAGCTCGCGCCAACAGTTGCAGCGCGCGAGTTTCAGAAGGGATTTTCTCCTCGCCAAGAATGTATTCCAACTGATGGCGGATTTGTTCAACATCCAGCGCTTTCAGGTGGAATTGCAGACAGCGGGAAAGAATAGTCACCGGCAACTTTTGCGGATCGGTTGTCGCCAGCAAAAATTTGACATGCGAAGGTGGCTCTTCCAGCGTCTTCAACAGCGCGTTGAAGCTGTGGCGGGAAAGCATATGGACTTCATCGATTAAGTAGACTTTGAAGCGACCACGCGCCGGTGCGTACTGAACGTTGTCCAGCAAGTCACGGGTGTCTTCGACTTTGGTGCGTGAGGCGGCGTCAATCTCTATCAGATCAACAAAGCGTCCTTGTTCGATTTCGCGGCAGTTATCGCACACACCGCAAGGGGTGGCAGTGATGCCGGTTTCACAATTTAACCCTTTCGCCAACAAGCGAGCGATGGACGTTTTACCCACGCCGCGCGTCCCTGAAAAGAGATAGGCGTGGTGGATTCGGCCCATGGATAAGCCATTAGCCAGCGCAGTCAACACGTGTTGCTGGCCGACGACATCAGCAAAAGTTTGTGGGCGCCATTTGCGGGCTAAGACCTGGTAGCTCATTCGAGATAGGCTCTACATCGCGGGAAGGTGAATTCGAGGGGTAATGCTAACATAAGCCTCACCCATCGGGCGAGGCTGTTTGATGTCCTGGCGGATGACGTTGTACTTATCCGCCCGGCCCGGTGCGTTGCAGAGGTGAGATTAAACTCAGTGGCCAGGGAAAAGTACGAGGCTGTAGCTTTTCACGCCCATTTTTTCCAGACGCTGCTCACCACCAATATCAAACAGATTGATGATAAATGCGGCATCGGTCACTTCACCACCCAGACGGCGGATCAGTTTAACGGTCGCTTCAATGGTGCCGCCTGTGGCCAGCAAATCGTCCACGACCAGAACTTTGTCGCCCGGCTCGATTGCATCAACGTGGATTTCCAGTTGATCGGTACCGTATTCCAGCTCGTAGTTCTCCGCGATCGTTTCGCGTGGCAGTTTACCTGGCTTACGCACCGGCACAAAACCAACACCTAATTCCAGCGCAACCGGCGCGCCAAACAAAAAGCCGCGCGCTTCAGTACCCACTACTTTAGTGATACCGGCATCTTTAAAGCGTGAGACTAATAATTCGATGCTGGTGGCGTAGGCTTTCGGATCTTCAAGCAAGCTGGTAACGTCACGGAATAAGATCCCAGGCTTCGGGTAGTCTGGAATGCTTTTAATGCTGTTTTTCAGATATTCAAGCTGCTGCGCAGTCGCGGTCATAATTAATGCCTGCTAAAAACGGGGTTCTAACTAAGCACGTGTCTGTTTAATAAACACACTATCGGTGATTCATTAATCAATCATACCGTGCTCGAAAGCGGTCGAATTTACTGGCTGCAAACAACAATTGCAACCACAGCAAATGCGCTTTATGGCTTTTGTTGCTTTTCGTCAATTACCGGCATCCGCCACATACAGAACAGCAACGCGCACATCATCATCAATAAGAGTAGTCTGACCCAAAGAATGTTGACCAGGTAAATGGACACAGCAAAAGTTAAAACAATAAAAATCAATGCCCTGGGTTTAGCTCCGGGGGGTAAGGCCCGATGCTGCTGCCAATGGCGGATGTAACTGCCAAACCATGAGCGGTAGAGTAGCCAATAGTGGAAGCGTGGCGAGGAGCGGGCGAAACACCAGGCTGCCAGAAGTAAAAAAGGGGTTGTGGGAAGTAAAGGTAATACGACTCCCAGCGTCGCAAGGACTACCGCCAGCCAACCAATGATGATTAATATAGTCCGTTTCATTCCCTATTCCATTAATATACCCGTCATACTTCAAGCTGCAGGGGTGTTGGCTGCACTCACTTACCCCAGTCACTTACTCAAGTAAGCTCCTGGGGATAAGCTCCCTTGCCGCCTACCTGCAACTTGAATTATTTAGGGTATAAATATGAGTCGTATTGGAGAGTCATTTTGTGAAAACCGCTGCGCTGTTACAAGCTTTGGATATTCGCGTCGCGGAACTCGCGCAGGCCATTGCACCCATTTCGTTGCAACGCGCCTCGCAAGCACGCTTTGATCGTAAACTGTTTTCCACTCACAGCACGCAACTAAAAGATTATCTGACCGAAGTTCAGGCAAATCACGCACAGTTACAGCTTAGCGTGAAAGTTGGTAAAGCGGATCAAGTTGCGTACCTTGCCGAAAAACTGGTAGCGCAAATTGCCGCATTGCAGCGTGAACTCGCGACCTTGCAGATGCGTAAAAACGATCCCCAGCCACCGGTTGTCGAAAACCTGTATGAGAAGCTCTCCACGCATCAGGATTATGAACGCCGCCTGCAAAGTATGATTAGCGATCGTGAAAGCCAGCTTTCTATTCAAGCCACTCTCGCTGGACAGCAAAAACTGCAAAAAGAGCTCGCCGCCCTTGAAGGCCGCCTGCAACGCTGCCGCCAGGCCATTGCGCGTATCGAACGTGCGATTGAACGACGGGAACGAGGACTAAGCTAATACCCGCATACTTCAAGCTGCAGGCGCGTTGGCTGCACCCGTGCGCCCCAGTCACATAGTTAGCTATGCTCCTGGGGACTTACGGCTTTGCCGCCTTTACGCAACTCGCATTATTTTGGGTATATATTTATTATTTGATTATTACGGATTAGCTATATGTCGCTGGAAAATGCACCCGATGAAGTGAAACTGGCTGTCGATTTGATCATGCTACTGGAACAACATGAAATCCCGACGGAAACCGCGCTTGCTGCGTTAGAGATTGTCCGTCAGGATTTTTTGCGTAAGCGGGAAGAGAACGCTTCCCGCTGATTTTACTGTACCGGAACGATGTCGCCGCCGTTCGTTTTGCCATTGTTATGGCGTTTCACTTCGGTCAATTCATCCCCTTTTTCATTACGCAGATGAACTTCGAGTTGGTTGAAGGCGATGTTAATGTCATTTTCGCGACACAGGCGATCGATGGTCCGGTTCAGCTCATCAACGGTATAGCTGCGATCGCGCAGCTCGCGCACGTACAAACGTAATTCATGATCCAAAGTACTTGGCCCGAAGGTGGTGAAGAATACCGTCGGCTCCGGATCGTGCATCACTTTCGGATGGTCATGCGCCGCTTTGAGTAAGATTTCACGCACTTTATCCAGATCGGAGCCGTAAGCGACGCCAAGGCGGATAACCACTCGCGTAATGGTGTCGGTCAGCGACCAGTTGATCAATCGCTCCGTAACAAACGCTTTGTTCGGGATGATCACTTCCTTGCGATCGAAGTCAGTTATCGTGGTGGCACGAATACGAATCTTACTGACACTCCCCGAGAAGGTACCGATGGTCACCGTATCGCCGATACGCACCGGGCGTTCGAACAGAATAATCAGGCCGGAAACGAAGTTACCGAATATCTCCTGCAAACCGAAACCCAGACCGACCGATAACGCTGCCGCCAACCATTGCAATTTATCCCACGACACACCGAGCGAGCCAAAAATGGTCATCGCACCGACAGCAATAATCACGTAGTTAAGAATGGTGGTAATGGCGTATGAAGCGCCCTGACGCATTTGCAGGCGTGAAAGCACCAGTACTTCCAGCAAACCAGGTAAGTTGCGAATCAATACCCAGGCGATAGCGAAGGCAATCACCGCAAATAACAAGCTGCCCATGGTGACGTTTTTCACCACCGCAGCCCCCGCTTCCGTGCCGTTATAGCTCCACAGCTGGATGCTATCGAGATAACCGAATACCCCAAACAAATCTGACCAAATGGTGTAGAAGAAGAGCGCAAACAATGCGAACAGAGCAATGATGGCAAGGCGCATGGTTTGTTGGTTGATTTGATCAAGCGCCAACGGCGGCTCTTCTACCGGCTCGCCACCTTCAGCCCCCTCTTTCACCAGATTTTCGCGGCGCAACACAGCGCGGCGATACGCCATACGACGCGCCGTTACACTCAACCCACGCAGTACGGTTTGGTAAACCAGGTTCCAGATGAGAACCAGGTAGATGGTTTCTATCCAACGTCCCGCAAGGCGCAAAGTCGTATAGAAATAGCCCATCGCTGTCAGCACCATCAACACCACTGGCACCACGCCCATCACCGTGACGGTAAACAACTGCATGGTGTGGTTGTTTTTGTTGCGCCAGTTTTCACGACACATCGGGAAGACCAATGCAGTGATGAGCAACAGGTTGAAGAAAATAATAAGCTGACCCAGCGCATCTTCAACCAAATGCAACGGAGAACGTTCACCCAACACCGACCAGAATAACAGCGGCAACAGTGCACAACCGATGCGCACCAATTGGCGGCGATAATGGCTGCACTGCTGTGGCGACATATTAAAGTGGCTGACAGCAACGCCGTTGGTCGAAAGCACCTGGTATGTCAGGCCAAAGACCAGCCAGGACAGAGAAAGCTGTTTACAGAACGCCAGCATGGTTTCGCTGATGTTCATATCTATTCCGGCAAACCCTAAGCCGATGGCATAGATAATCAACGCGCCGGGTAAGACTTTCACCAGCGTCAACGCGATGGCTTTCGGCGTCAGCATTTGGCTGTCGTTACGCAGTTGCCCAACCCGACTTGCCTGCTTTTCCAAATAGCGATCAATGGCTTTAAAGCGCCAGCGAATAACACCGGCCAGCAGCAGTGTCGGAACCATCAGCAGCAGAATGGTGAGTATTTTTAGCGAGCTTTCCGGCCCTTTAATATTGAGATGGGCATTTTTAAACTGATCGCGTAACGAAGAAGGCAACGATTTCAGCCAGTCCCAATCCATCGGTTTGTTACTGGTGACCCAAAAAATCTGCTCGGTCAGAATTTGGTCGAGCGATTTCGTCACGTTTTGCAGTTGCTGCTTATTATTCTGCAGGTTGATGGCCAGCATTAATTGCATGCCGAGCTGCTTATTCAGCTGATCCAGCAATTCGCGGCGAGTATCCAGAATTTGCAAAAGCGCGTCGTGGACATCAGGCGTGACGTCAGTAGTGTGCCCTTCTTCTATTTTCGCCACTAAGTCATCAGGCTGGAACAGTGCATCACGCTGCTGATTGACATCAAACTGCTCGAGGCGAATATCCGCAATACGATTGGTCAGGTCTTCTGTGTCTTCCGCTGAAGGCATGTTCTGCTGTTGCTGCTGATAGAGAATGCGCGATAACAGCAAGCTGCCTTTCAGGACTGCAATTTGCTCTTTCAAATTGCGTTCTGATTGCAGTGCACGATCCAACGTGTTTTTGATGCGGATGCTCGGCGGCACCATCTCATTAGCATGTTGAGTGGCCTCTATCAGGCGTTGGCTTAACTGGTGGTTAATATCCAGCTCTTGTTTCACCAACGGATTCTGCTGAATTTTAACGGTATCTTCTGAGTCGATGGCTTCCTGCGCAGTCTGCTGGGTCAGCGTCAGGCGCTTGCTGCTGACGGCTTTTTGCAACAGTTGCAGCGTGTGTTCCATCTGGTTGATATGGGCGTTGGTGTAATCACGTTGTTTTTGCAGAGTATCTTGCAACAGCGTGTTGCCTTTCAGGCTGTCGCGCTGCTGGTCCAGTTGCGCATTCAGTAACGCCTGCTGCGCCAGTAATAATGTTTGCTGGCTTGGACGCAATTCCGCAGCACCAGGCGTGACGCCATTCAGGCGATTACGGATTGCCTCAAGCTGAGCCGAAGCAGCCATCATCGCATTCTGCACGCGCTCTGGTTGCGTTTGCAGTGAAATCAGTTGGCTATTCCAGGTGGCTAAATCGCTTTGTGAATTCTGTAAATCCGTCATCAAGTCATTCAGACGAGATTCTAGCTGGCGCAAACTCAGCGCTTCAATTTCAGCCTCTTCATTGGCCTGATCTTCTCGCTGATTTTTAAGCTCGTTTAGAGCATCCGTTGCTTTGCGCAGCGTTTTTGGCGCTTCACTGATCTGCTGATGGAGTTTTGCCGCTTCATCCTTGATCCGGTCAATTTTGTCCAAAACCTCAAGCGTTTCATTGAGATCTTGTTGTGTCAGTTTGTCATTAGGTGACAGCGTCTTTTGCTTATTAAGCGCGGTCAGCTGGTTTTGAATTTCATCGCGGCTCGGGAGATCGTTATTATTATTTTTCGCCCAAACTGGCTGCGCCAGCAGACAAAACAGGCTAATAAACGCGATAAATAATAACCGTGCTGGTATGCGACGTGAATACAGTGAACACAAGAGTTGCGGCATAGTTTGACTGTGATTTAGAACAGGCCGAATGGATGGCGAGTTAAAGACGAAATACGAGCGTTCAGATTAGCACGACTTTTCAGAAAATCCTTGGTCAACTCGCTTCGGAATTGCCCTAATAAGCATAATTTTAGTGTGGAGTAGTACGAAGGGTTGGGCAGGTTTGAAACATTTCTATCAAAATAGCAACGTAGTCTTCTGCCTGGCCGTGTAAATCAAAGCTATCTGGCGCAAGCAGCCAGTTTTCGATGAGCCCGGTGATATAACTGCGCATCAAAATAACGGCAAGGTGAATCCGCAAATCGGCTGGTAACATTTCTGCATCAATACAACGCTGCAACGAATTTTCAATTCGCTCCTTTCCTTCCAGATAAAATTCGCGTCTGGCCTGTTGTAACACCGCCAGTTCTCCAACAAATTCGCATTTGTGGAAGATGATTTCTGTCATTAAGCGGCGACGTTCATCAGTGACAGTTGCTTGCAATATGTAAATTAATAACTCTCTTACAACAGAAAGTGGATCGTCAGGAAATTTTGCCTGATACTCAGTCTCTAAATCACCAATACTGGACTCAGTTAGCTCCCAGATTTCATTAAACAAATCCGACTTATTTTTGAAATGCCAATAGATTGCACCACGGGTAACACCGGCCGCTTTAGCAATATCAGCCAGCGAAGTTGAGGACACACCGTGTTGAGAAAACAAGCGAATTGCCACATCGAGAAGATGTTGGCGAGTTGCAAGCGCTTGTTGTTTGGTTTTTCGTGCCATAAATGGGGAAAGTAAGGTGGTTGGATTTACATACATTTGTGAATGTATGTACCATAGCACGACGATAATATAAACGCAGCAATGGGTTTGTGGACATTTGATCCATTGAACAACTTTGAAATCGGACACTCGAGGTTTACATATGAACAAAAACAGAGGGTTTACGCCTCTGGCGGCCGTTCTGATGCTTTCAGGCAGCTTAGTGCTTACAGGATGTAATGACAAAGAAGCACAAAAGAGTGCGCCGCATACCCCAGAAGTGGGTGTCGTCACTCTGAAAAGTGCTCCTTTGCAGATAACTACTGAGCTTCCAGGCCGTACCAGTGCTTATCGTATTGCAGAAGTTCGCCCACAGGTCAGTGGCATCATTCTGAAACGCAACTTTGAAGAAGGGAGTGAAATTAAAGCTGGCGTTTCGCTGTACCAAATCGATCCTGCGACTTATCAGGCCGCATATGACAGCGCCAAAGGTGACCTCGCGAAAGCTCAAGCAAGTGCAAATATTGCGCAGCTGACGTTGAAGCGTTATCAGAAACTGTTGGGCACTAAGTACATCAGTCAACAAGACTACGACACCGCGCTTGCCGATTCTCAACAGGCAAATGCTTCTGTCGTTGCCGCTAAAGCCGCTGTTGAAACAGCTCGTATTAATCTGGCTTATACCAAAGTGACCTCTCCGATCAGTGGTCGTATTGGTAAATCTGATGTTACTGAAGGCGCGCTGGTCACTAGCGGTCAGGCTACTGCAATGGCTACCGTACAACAGCTCGACCCGATTTATGTGGATGTGACCCAATCAAGCAACGATTTCTTGCGCCTTAAGCAAGAGTTAGCTGACGGCAAACTGAAGCAAGAAAACGGCAAAGCCAAAGTGAAGTTAGTCACTAACGACGGTGTTGCGTTCCCACAAGAAGGTTCTTTAGAGTTTTCTGACGTCACCGTTGACCAGAGCACCGGCTCGATCACATTGCGTGCCATCTTCCCTAACCCAGATAAAACGCTGCTTCCGGGCATGTTTGTCCGCGCACAGCTGGAAGAAGGGACCAATCCAAACGCACTGCTCGTTCCACAACAAGGCGTCACTCGTACACCACGTGGTGATGCTTCTGCGATGGTGATTGGCAAAGATGACAAAGTTGAAGTCCGCAATATTACAGCAACACAGGCTATCGGCGATAAATGGCTGGTAACTAATGGGTTGCAGGATGGCGATCGCGTTATTGTGACCGGTTTACAAAAAGTTAAACCCGGTGTTCAGGTAAAAGCGCAGGAAATAGCGGCAGAAGATAAAGGCCAGGATCAAGTAGCCGCTGGCGCTCAGACTGAACAAACGAAGTCTTAACTTAAACAGGAGACGTTAAGACATGGCTAAGTTTTTTATCGATCGCCCGATTTTTGCCTGGGTAATCGCCATCATTATTATGTTGGCGGGCGGGCTTGCGATCATGAAATTGCCAATCGCGCAATATCCAACCATTGCGCCACCAGCGATTTCGATCTCAGCAAACTATCCAGGTGCGGATGCAAAAACGGTACAGGATACCGTTACACAGGTTATCGAACAGAACATGAACGGTATCGACAACCTGCTGTACATGTCCTCTTCCAGTGATTCCTCTGGCTCTGTAACTATTACCATTACTTTTGACTCTGGTACTGACGCGGATATCGCACAGGTTCAGGTTCAGAACAAATTGCAACTTGCGATGCCGCTGCTTCCTCAAGAAGTACAGCAGCAAGGTGTTAGCGTTGAGAAGTCCTCCAGTAGCTTCCTGATGGTTCTCGGTATGATCAACACCGATGGCTCCATGACACAGGAAGATATTTCGGACTACGTTGGCGCGACCATTAAAGACCCTATCAGCCGTACTCGTGGTGTCGGTGATGTTCAGCTGTTTGGTGCTCAGTACGCGATGCGTATCTGGATGGATCCGAACAAACTGAATAACTACCAGCTCACCCCGGTCGATATTATTAATGCTATTAAAGCGCAGAACGCCCAGGTAGCAGCAGGTCAGTTAGGTGGTACTCCACCGGTTAAAGGTCAGCAACTTAACGCCTCTATCATTGCTCAGACCCGTTTGAAATCTGCCGATGAGTTCAGCAAAATTTTGCTGAAAGTGAATCAAGATGGCTCACGTGTTCTGCTTAAAGATGTGGCCAAAGTTGAGTTGGGCGGCGAGAACTATAACGTTGTCGCACGTTACAACGGCCAACCCGCATCTGGTTTAGGTATTAAACTGGCAACCGGTGCTAACGCCCTGGATACTGCTAACGCGGTACGTGCCACAGTTGAAAAACTGCAACCGTACTTCCCGGCGGGTCTGAAAGTGGTTTATCCGTATGACACCACGCCATTCGTTAAAATCTCTATCAAAGAGGTAGTAAAAACCCTCGTTGAAGCAATCGTGCTGGTGTTCCTGGTAATGTATCTGTTCTTGCAGAACTTCCGCGCCACATTGATTCCAACGATTGCAGTGCCGGTGGTATTGCTGGGGACGTTCGCTATCCTTGCCGTCTTTGGCTATTCGATAAACACCCTAACGATGTTCGGGATGGTGCTTGCGATAGGCCTGTTGGTTGATGACGCCATCGTGGTAGTAGAAAACGTTGAGCGTGTGATGGTGGAAGAAGGATTGCCACCGAAAGAAGCCACACGCAAATCAATGGAGCAGATTCAGGGCGCTCTGGTCGGGATCGCGATGGTACTGTCAGCGGTATTTATACCGATGGCATTCTTCGGCGGTTCTACAGGGGCAATCTATCGTCAGTTCTCTATTACCATCGTATCGGCAATGGTGCTTTCTGTTCTGGTAGCAATGATTCTGACACCAGCACTCTGCGCCACCTTGCTCAAACCGATTGCTAAAGGCGAACACCACGAGAAGAAAGGCTTCTTCGGCTGGTTTAACAACATGTTCGATAAGAGCACGCATCATTATACCGACAGCGTCGGTAACATTTTGCGTAGCACCGGTCGTTACCTGGTGTTGTATCTGTTGATTGTGGTGGGTATGGCTCTCCTGTTTATTCGTCTGCCAAGCTCCTTCTTGCCAGATGAAGACCAGGGTGTATTCCTGACCATGGCTCAGTTGCCTGCGGGTGCGACACAAGAGCGTACACAAGCCGTTCTTGATGACGTGAGCAAGTACTACCTGGAAAAAGAGAAAGACAACGTTAACTCCGTATTTACGGTTAACGGCTTTGGCTTCTCTGGTCAGGGACAGAACACCGGTCTGGCATTCGTTTCCTTGAAAGATTGGGATGAACGTCCAGGTGAAGAGAACAAGGTTCCGGCGATTGCTGCTCGCGCCAGTGCCCAGTTCTCAAAAATCCAGGATGCCATCGTATTCGCATTTAACCTGCCAGCTATCGTGGAACTGGGTACAGCAACGGGCTTCGACTTCCAGTTGATTGACCAGGCTAACCTTGGGCACGAAAAACTGACTCAGGCGCGTAACCAATTGTTTGGTGAAGTCGCTAAACACCCTGACCTGTTAGTGGGTGTGCGTCCAAACGGTCTGGAAGATACGCCGCAGTTTAAAGTCGATATCGACCAGGAAAAAGCGCAAGCATTGGGCGTGTCTATCAGCGATATCAACACCACATTGGGTGCTGCATGGGGTGGTAGCTACGTGAACGACTTCATCGACCGTGGTCGTGTGAAGAAAGTTTACCTGATGGCTGATGCACCATTCCGTATGCTGCCAAGCGATATCAACAACTGGTATGTGCGTGGTTCTACCGGTCAGATGGTGCCATTCTCTGCGTTCTCTACTGCGCATTGGGAATACGGTTCACCACGTCTGGAACGTTACAACGGCTTACCTTCCATGGAAATCCTTGGTCAGGCTGCACCGGGTAAGAGTACCGGTGAAGCGATGAACTTGATGGAAGAATTGGCCAGCAAACTGCCAACCGGTATCGGTTATGACTGGACGGGTATGTCATATCAGGAACGTCTGTCTGGTAACCAGGCTCCTGCCCTGTATGCCATTTCCTTGATAGTTGTATTCCTGTGTCTGGCAGCATTGTACGAGAGCTGGTCCATTCCGTTCTCGGTCATGCTGGTTGTTCCATTGGGTGTTGTCGGTGCGTTACTTGCCGCAACCTTACGTGGGCTGACCAACGACGTGTACTTCCAGGTAGGCCTGCTGACAACCATTGGCTTGTCGGCGAAGAACGCGATACTTATCGTGGAATTCGCCAAAGACTTAATGGAGAAAGAAGGCAAAGGCTTGATTGAAGCTACGCTCGAAGCCGTTCGTATGCGTCTGCGTCCGATTCTGATGACATCACTGGCGTTTATCCTCGGGGTAATGCCGCTGGTCATCAGCTCCGGTGCTGGCTCCGGTGCGCAGAACGCCGTAGGTACGGGCGTAATGGGCGGGATGGTAACTGCAACTGTCCTGGCTATCTTCTTCGTACCGGTGTTCTTCGTGGTCGTGCGCCGTCGCTTCAGTCGTAAGAGTGAAGACCTTGAGCACACTCACCCGATTGAGCATCACAAGTAAGTTCTGAACTGTAAATAAAAGGCCGCGCAAGCGGCCTTTTTTATATCTGCTCACCTAATTTGTCGTATTATTAAATAGTGAAAGCGGCTTACTTTCTCTGCTAAAAGTTTCAAAATGTTGCGATTCAGATGATATCTCTCTCGAATATCATGACAAAATATTTCTTAAACTAACTGGTGAGTTTGCAAGTAGAGATTCATGCTTTTTTATTAGGAATATTCTTATCCTGTTATTTATTTATGATCATCCACAAAGCATTGCAGCAGCATCAGGACAACCCATTGAAAATAAAGTTATTTTTTAATGGCCTATAAAATGTGTTTTAAAAGACAATGCTTATAAAAAGTGTGAAAGTCTTTATAAACATTACGTTAGCGTAAATCGGTTTGATACAAATGTAATTTTTCGTAATAGTGAAAGGAAATCTACCGCGGATTGATTTATAGTGAAAGTATATGGAATAATCGTTGTTATTGATCCCCACCTCATCCAGGTGTGTCCACCCCAACGCGTAGTGTTTATCAAATTTCTTCGATAAAAGGGGCTGCATTATGGACGAATACTCACCAAAACGGCATGATATTGCGCAGCTTAAATTTCTCTGCGAAAACCTGTATCATGACTGCCTTACCAACCTTGGCGAGAGTAATCATGGTTGGGTTAATGATCCTACTTCGGCCATTAACTTGCAGTTGAATGAATTGATTGAGCACATAGCTGCCTTCGCGCTTAATTACAAAATTAAGTACGATGATGAGAGTAAATTGATTGAACAAATTGACGAATATTTGGACGATACATTTATGCTATTCAGCAACTACGGCATCAACGCACAAGACTTGCAGAAATGGCGTAAGTCCGGGAATCGATTATTCCGATGTTTCGTCACAGAGAGCCGCGCTAACCCTGTAAGTCTCTCCTTTTAAAAATATTACAAGATGTATAAGGTGATTTCATGACAACTAAACCATTAACTAAGACCGATTATTTGATGCGCCTGCGACGCTGCCAAACAATTGATACCTTAGAACGTGTAATTGAAAAAAATAAATACGAATTATCAGATAATGAACTGGCTGTATTTTATTCAGCTGCTGACCATCGACTCGCTGAACTCACTATGAATAAGCTTTACGATAAAATACCACCTTCTGTATGGAAATTTATCCGCTAATACTTCGTAAATGTTATTACGTTCAAGATTTAAACCGAATGCTGCTGTAGCCTTAGGGTACGGATGCTATAACCCAATTTAACTCATATTGCGGTTGACTCGCTTTATTCGCTGGATTGCGTTGTCGTGCGTGACACACGATGGTCGTCGGTACATCAGTAAGCTCAGCGGTTGCATACGTCTGTCGCTGTTCATTCTCTGTGATTGTCGAACACACATTAACTGTGTGATTAAAATCACAAAAAGAAACAACGCTTTTATTAATCACAAGCGAATCGCTTACGGTAACGCCTGTTCTGTCTATTGATTAAAGGCATCGCTATGAGTGAAGAAAAACGGAAAATGATTGCAGGCGAGCTTTATCGCCCTGATTGCCAACAACTTCGTGATGACCGCATCAAAGCTCGCCACTTGATTCATCGCTTTAATCACACCGCGCCGGATGAACAGGCGGTTCGTGCAGAATTGCTGGGGCAACTTCTCGGTCAAAGTCTTAATGCATATATTGAACCGTCGTTCCGCTGTGATTATGGCTACAATATTTTTCTCGGCAAAAACTTCTACGCCAATTTTGACTGCGTCATTCTCGATGTTTGTCCGGTTCACATTGGCGAAAACTGCATGCTGGCGCCTGGCGTTCATATCTATACCGCAACCCATCCGCTGGATGCAGAAACACGCAACAGTGGCGTTGAGTTTGGCAAGCCCGTCACAATTGGCAATAACGTCTGGATTGGCGGACGCGCGGTCATCAATCCCGGTGTCACCATCGGCGATAACGTAGTGATTGGCTCAGGCTCAGTGGTCACGAAAGATATTCCAGCCAATGCGGTGGTGGCAGGAAATCCAGCGCGTGTGATTAAAATGATTCCTGTCGTCAGCCCGTAACTGTTATGGTTTTTTTTGGCATAACTGTTACTTTTTTACCCTTACAGGGCTTCTTAGAATAGCTGTTCTCTGCCTGTCGTGTTTCCGTTCAGAAGGCCCATAATGACCGAAATTCAGCGCCTGCTCACCGATACTATCGAGCAACTTAATACCGATGAAAAACGCGACAACCGTCCACGTTTTAGCATCAGCTTCATTCGCAAACATCCGGGCCTGTTTATCGGTATGTGGGTAGGTTGGTTTGCCACACTGTGGGTAATGCTGGAGTCGGACACCCTGGCAGGCTCGGTCTGGTTACTGGTGGTTCTGTTTGCATTACTGAATGGCTTCTTCTTTTTTGATGTGAACCCCCGCTATCGTTACGACGATATTGATGTGCTTGATTTACGCGTTTGCTACAACGGCGAGTGGTACAACACGCGCAACGTCCCATCGACGTTGATTGATAAAATCCTGCATTCCCCTGGTGTTGACGAACAACAAAAATCGCTACTGCATAAAATGGTTGCCACGAAAGGCGAACTCTCTTTTTACGATATCTTCTCACTCGGGCGTTCTTAGCCTTCCCGAGTTGTAAAGAAAGGGGCTTAAGCCCCTTGTCTTAACGTCGCTTCTTCCCGCCCTGCACCGCTTTAAACCGCGGATTACTTTTGCAAATCACATACAGCCGTCCTTTGCGTTTTACAATCTGGCAATCCGGATGACGCTGCTTTGCACTGCGCAATGAATTCAGAACCTGCATAACCTTCGCTCTCATTTAAACGTTATAACATAACAATAAAATAAAGAGTGAACGGAAAAATTGCAAGCCCGTTTGCCAACAAAACCCTCCCAGGCGTCAATATCCAGATTCTGCAAATGCTTAGAACCCCAACTCGCCATAACTTAGAAGATAACAATATTGGGCGGCGAGACAGGCTTGCGGCAATGTCATTTCCACGAACACATCTTCATTCCAGAAAGGGACAAACCATGATTCAGCGCTGTTGTTGTCGAGGCAAATGTTGTTGTGCCAAAAAATCAGAATTCGTCGGGAAATTATTTGTCTTAAGCGGAGTTCATCATGAACCAAACAACGACCCAGGCCTTGCCAATACTCGATCTCTTAGCCCTTAATGGCACAGCCACCGACAGGGCGGCATTTCTTAAACAATTACGCCATGCCGCTCGTGACATCGGTTTTTTCTACCTGATTAATCATGGTGTCAGCCCTGAACTGCAACAGGCCGTTCAGAATGAAGCGCGACTCTTTTTCTCTTTGCCCGAAGAGGAAAAACAAAAAGTGGCGATGATCAACTCCCCTCATTTTCGTGGTTACAACCGCGCCGCCAGCGAATTAACACGCGGCAAACCAGACTGGCGTGAACAGTTTGATATCGGCGCTGAACGCCCGGCACTTCCGGTCAATGACGCGCAGCACGGTTGGCTGCGATTACAAGGCCCAAATCTGTGGCCAGAATCGTTACCGACTCTGAAACCTACCCTGTTGCAATTTCAGCGCGAAATGACCGCTGTCGCACTCAAACTACTGCGTACTTTTGCGCAGGCGTTAGAACTTCCAGCGAACAGCTTCGATAACCTGTACGGCAATAAACCCAACGAACACATCAAGTTGATTCGCTATCCAGGCCTGCAGGCTACGGAGGGTAATCAGGGTGTCGGCGCCCATAAAGATTCAGGATTCCTGAGTTTCCTGTTGCAAGACCAACAGCAGGGTTTGCAGGTCGAAGTCTCGCCGGATAACTGGATAGATGCCGCCCCTCTGCCTGGTAGTTTTGTGGTGAATATCGGTGAATTGCTGGAGCTTGCCACCAATGGCTATTTACGGGCGACGGTACATCGGGTTATTTCCCCACCGCCGGGCCAGGAACGCCAGTCGATTGCATTTTTCCTCGGCGCTCAATTAGACGCTGTCGTCCCGGTTTATGCATTGCCGCCTGAACTCGCACAACACGCTCATGGGCCTGAAAGCGATCCTCGCAACCCGTTACTGCGTGATGTTGGATGGAATTATCTAAAAGGTCGCCTACGTTCGCATCCCGACGTGGCGGAACGTTATTACCCGGATGTCTTGCGTAACAGCACTGAACTCATCGCTTAAACATTAAAGGAAAACACCATGAAAAATGCCTCTTTTAAACTGGCAGGGATCGCGCTGTCTTTGACTCTGGCTTTCAGCGCTCACGCAGCAGAAACCTTGCGCATCGCGGCTGATGCAGTACCCCATGCAGAAATCCTCGCGTTTGTGCAAAAGCTCGATCCGAATTTAAAGCTCAAAGTGGTTGAGTTGAGTAACGGCGTAAATGCCAACGAATTGCTGGCGAACGGCGATGTCGATGCTAACTATTTCCAGCACGTCCCCTATTTGCGCGATCAGGAAAAAGCGCTGGGTAAAAAATTCACCGTCGCGGCGACCGTGCATATCGAACCGCTTGGTATCTATTCACACAAATATAAAGACCTGAAGTCGGTTCCCGAAAACGCCACCATTGCCCTGCCGAACAACGTGACCAACTTGAGTCGCGCACTCTATCTTTTGCAGGACAAGGGGCTTATCACGCTGAAATCAGAATTTAAAGATGCCTCGGTGAATCAAGCCACGCCACGTGATATCGCCAGCAATCCTAAGAATCTGAAGATCGTTGAGATCGAAGCACCACAACTGCCGCGTTCGCTCGATGATGTTGATCTGGCCGTAATCAATGGCAACTACGCGCTGGAGGCTGGATTAACGCCGTCGAAGGATGCGCTGGGGCTGGAAAGTGCGACGCACAATCCGTACGCCAATATTCTGGTCACCAATCCAAACCTGGCTAATGATCCGCGAATCAAAGAGTTGGCGAAAGATCTGCAATCTCCACAGGTTGCTGAATTTATTCGCCAGCAATTCAACGGCTCAGTGATCCCGGTCGCCACTCCGCAATCATGATTACCCTCGAGCGGCTGAGCAAAGTGTACGCCGGAGCAGGCCAACCGGCACTGGACGATATCTCGCTAACCGTACCGGATGGCGCAATCTACGGCATTCTCGGGCGCAGTGGCGCCGGGAAAAGTACCTTGATTCGCTGCTTAAACTTACTGGAACGGCCCACATCGGGCCGTATTCTGATGAATGGAGTGGATATCACCACGCTTGATAACCGTGAATTGCGCACTCATCGCCAGCGCACCGGCATGGTGTTCCAGCACTTCAATCTGATTCATGCACGCACTGTGGCTGACAACATTGCCGTGCCGCTGGAAATCACCGGCCAGCGGCGTGAGGTTCGCCAGAAACGCATTGCAGAACTGCTCGAGTTAGTCGGCCTGAGCGATAAAGCGCAGGCTTTCCCCTCACAGCTTTCTGGTGGGCAAAAGCAACGCGTCGGCATCGCTCGGGCGCTTGCCGCGCACCCTGATGTCTTGCTTTGTGACGAAGCAACCAGCGCATTAGACAGCGAAACCACCGCTTCTGTGCTGGCACTATTAATGGATATCAACCGTAAGCTGGGGGTCACGATTGTGCTGATTACTCATCAACTGGAGGTCGTGAAAGCGATTTGCGATCACGCAGCGCTACTGGAAAACGGCAGGCTAATTGAAAGCGGTTCATTATCAGAATTGCTGGCTACCCCCTATTCCCGTCTTCGTCAGGCATTGCTGCCTGGCGACGCCGCCGAACAAGCATTTTTACGCCGGATTGGCGTATCCGGGAGAGTGTTATGCGAAGTCGCTTAGCATGGGAGGATTTATGGCCATTACTGCTTGATGGCACCCTCGATACGCTTTACATGGTCGGGCTTGCGGCGTTGTTTACCGTGATTATCGGTTTACCGCTTGGGGTATTACTGTTTCTCACTCGTCGCGACGGAGTGCTACCCGCGCCGGTCTTCAATCAGATTATTGGCAGTGTGGTGAATGTCGGGCGTTCACTGCCGTTTATTGTGCTGTTGATTGCCTTAATCCCATTCACCCGCATTATTATTGGCACCACGTTGGGCAGTACTGCGGCGGTGGTTCCCATTACGATTGGCGCATTTCCGTTTTTTGCGCGAGTGGTGGAAAACGCATTAGATGAAGTCGACAAAGGCCGCATCGAAGCCATTTTATCGATGGGTGGCAATGTCTGGCATATCATCGGAAAAGTGTTGTTACCCGAGGCGCTACCGGCTCTGCTGGCGGGGATCACACTCACAGTAGTGATGTTGATTGGGTTTTCGTCAATGGCGGGCGTGATTGGCGGCGGTGGGCTGGGGGATCTGGCGATCCGTTACGGTTACCAGCGATTTAACGATCAGGTCATGGTCGGCACGGTGGTGATTTTAGTGGTGATGGTGCAATTAGTACAAAGTGTCGGTGACCGTTTAGTACGCCGTCTGGCACACCGACGTTAGCATAATCCTTTGATTTTTTAGGGTGGGTAATCAATAGCGCCATTTACCTTTGGCATGTGACGCTATGTTTACCCTTCCTGGACTCTTCTCACTCAGCCTTTTCGCGCACCAACAACATCGTCATGGTAAACGACAACCCTAGTGCCAGCGCCACGCCCAGTAGTGCAAAGATAAAATACTGACCAATATAAGCAGGCAGGCTAAAAATGCTCGATAAAATATAGCCATACAAACGCACACCGAAGAAGGCGATGAATGCCGAAGCGATGGAACTTGCCACCGTTGCGGCAATAAACGCTTTTTTATAGCGAGTCAGAACGCCGAACAGCGCAGGTTCCGTAATCCCCAGCAGAGCCGAAATCGCCGCAGGCAGAACTACCGCACGCTCTTCACGTGATTTGCTCTGCTTCCAGATAGCAAAAGTGGAGCCTGCAATCGCCATATTGGCCATAAACATCATTGGCATCAGCATGTCGTAACCACGGTCAGTAAAGTTTTGCAGGGCGATTGGCGTCATCGCGTGATGCATCCCCGTCAAAATGGCCACCGGGCGAATCGCCCCGACAACCAGACCGGCAAAACTTGCTGAGACACCAAACAAACCTTCGATAAACCACGCCAGCGCCTTGCCCAGATAAATCCCCATCGGCCCAATCACCACCAGCGCGACCAATGCGGCGAGAAACAGGGTGAGCGTTGGGGTAAACACGGTTTTCAAAATATCTGGCATTATTTTATCCACCCAGCGATGGATGTAACTCAGTGCCAGGACCGAGAAAATAACCGGGATAACGCTTGAAGCGTAGTTAAACACCGAAACAGGCACGACGTTCAGGAAATAGAACGCATCGACGGCATTAGGTGAATGCGTTGCCAGCGCCTTCGCCGCTTCAATCAGCGACGGATACATCAAACATGCAGCAACCGCAGCGGCCAGATACTCATTGGTTTTGAAGATACGCGCGGCAGAAATCGCCAGGAAAAATGGCAAAAAGTAGAACACGCCGCTCGCAATCAAATCGATAACGATCACGGTGTCGCTTTTCGCTGAAACCATTTTCAGTGCGATCAGCCCCGCCAGCAGGCCTTTAATCATCCCGGCACCCGCAATCGCGGGAACAATCGGACCAAACACACCTGACACCGTATCCATAAACATCGATACCAGGCTCTTACGTGCTTTCTTTTGCTGGGCTGGCGCGGTTTGTTCAGGAGCGGAACCGAGCACTTGAGTCAATTGTTCGTACCAACTGTTTACCTGCGGGCCAATAATAATCTGGAATTGATCGCTCTGAATTTGCGCCCCTAAAACACCGGGGATTTTTTTAATCTCAGACTGATCAATTTTATTTTCGTCAATCAAAGAGAAGCGCAAGCGCGTCATACAGTGCCAGGCTTTACTAATATTATCTGCACCACCTATCAGGTGAATAATATTATTAATGGCATCACGAGTCCCCATCTGTCACTCCCGAAAAAATTGCTTATTGTTATGTGTTGAATGCCAATGATGGTAGGGAATCACAAACACAAAAACAAACCAATAAAACTTAAACAACATCACACTTAGCCAATACAAAGGCACTTAAACCACCAAAAGACGATAATTGGTATGGTTTTTACGTACTCTACGCCTCTTTTCCTGACCAATAAAAATATGCAAAAAAAACATTTACCCGCACACAAAAATAAGGTGATAGTAAATAACAGAAGCCGACATTGAATAAGTCACCACCCATGAACTGCCCTAAATAATTCCAGGGTGTGGAGTAATTTTGTGAAACCAACCATTATTGAAAATATCGAATGTTTCATCACCCGTCCTGACCGCCACAACCTGGTCACGGTACGCGTCACCACCGATAAAGGCGTGATTGGCCACGGTTGTGCCACTTTCCAGCAGCGCCCTTTGGCCGTCAAAGCGATGGTCGACGAATACCTCAAACCGTTACTTCTCGGGCGTGATGCCAACAACATTGAAGACTTGTGGCAAATGATGACGGTCAACGCCTACTGGCGCAACGGCCCGGTTATCAACAACGCGATTGCCGGTGTTGACATGGCGCTTTGGGATATTAAAGGCCAACTGGCAGATATGCCGCTGTATCAACTTCTGGGGGGAAATCGAAAGACGCTATCGCCGCTTACAGCCACGCCGCCAGTGAAACGCTGGAAGGATTATTCCTGGAGGTCGATAAACTGCTGGCACAAGGGTATCGCTATATTCGCTGTCAGTTAGGTTTTTACGGCGGTACGCCACAAGGGCTGCACGCCACGAAATCGCCAACTCCTGGCGCGTATTATTGCCAGGATGAATACATGGCGAATACCGTGGCGATGTTCAAAGCGCTACGCGAGAAGTACGGCAACCAGTTCCATATTCTGCATGATGTGCATGAACGTTTATTCCCACAGCAAGCGGTGCAACTGGCAAAAGCACTCGAACCATACCAACCCTGGTTTATCGAAGATATTCTGCCGCCACAACACAGTGCATGGTTAGAACAAGTCCGCGCGCACTCCAGCATTCCACTGGCAATGGGTGAACTGTTTAATAACCCAGCTGAATGGCATGATCTCATTGTGAATCGGCGCATCGATTTTATCCGCTGCCACGTTTCGCAAATCGGCGGGATAACGCCTGCGCTCAAACTCGCCATTCTTTGCCAGGCATTTGGAGTGCGTCTGGCCTGGCATGGCCCCGGAGATATGACACCGATTGGCGTGGCGGTGAATACGCATTTAAATATTCATCTGCACAATGCGGCGATTCAGGAATTTATCCCGAATAAACCGAATACCGAATCGGTATTCCCCGGCGCGCCAGTCGCTGAGCAAGGATATATCTATCCTATTGAAAAACCGGGTATTGGTGTGAGCTTTGACCAACAAAAAGCAGAGGCCTTCCCCGTGGAGTATCGCCCACATGAGTGGACGCAGAGCCGCTTACCCAACGGGGCCATTCATACTCCCTGAGTGCCCTGCCGCCAGGCCAAATTGTCATGGTTATAGGGGATGACGTAAGTACAGGAATAATTGATATCGACGATTTCGCTGATTTCAAATACTCGTCCCCCTTCGAGGATCCCGCGGTTGATGATATGCATCGCCGGGATCCCTTTTTTACATTCCAGTAATGCTGCCTGTTCCTTGCTAATCGATACGGCCTGATAACTGGTTAGCAGGTGCGAAATTCGAAATCCTTTACTGAGCACATATTGTTGAATGGATCGTTCAATCACTTGCTGATTAAGATCGGGGAAATCCTGCACGGGCATTCGTGAAATCTCAATTTGCACCTTTTGATTATCGACATATCGCAAACGGCAAAACTGCCAGATGTACGCATTTTCATCCACACCAAAGACTTGCTGCTCATCGCGATTCGGTAGCTTTTTATGCAGATTGACCATACGAAAAGCCATCTGATCAAAACGTTTTTCGGTAATGGAGTTATATACCAGCGGGTTATTACGGGCTTGTGTGTTAATCCAAATCCCGGACCCCTGAATAATTTCAACCACCCCAATACTCACCAGCCTTTCCAGGGCTTTGCGAATAGTGAAACGCGAAACATCATATTCTTCTGCAAGCTGACGCTCTGGGGGTAATTTGCGTCGTTGCGAATCATTATGCTGATAAATTTTGCTCAACAAATCCTGGATAACAAACTCTTTTTTCTTCATTCAATGCTCACCAGATGCTCGCGTCTAAAGATTCCATGCACACTTAGCATGAAAACATAACATCCCTCAAACATGTGAGATAGACTAACCTCTTCTATGTAAAACCATTATAAAAACTATTCTCATAACGGGGTCTACCAGAATGACGTCCCGAAAGCTCATCAGCCTGGTCAGTGGCATACTTATTTTGGCCGTATTGCTTCCCATTTTGTTGAGCATTTATCTTGCTCATCGTAAGGCTGAACAAGCATTTCATAATGAATTGAATGAATTTGCCAACCACGCTTTGATGCGTACCGGGCAAGTCATCGACGACGCTATTTCTGCCGTTGACGATATTAACCGCTTTAAAGACCCAACCTGCTCTCATGCACACGCTGAAGCCATGCGCCGTACCGCCCTTGAATATCGCAATGTGCAAGAAGTGATGCTTGAAAAAGATAACCGTATTCTGTGCAGTTCACTGGAATCCTTTGCCTACAATGAACGGTTAGGCGAACCTGATCGCATCGGTGAACACGGCTTTAGTGCGTGGTATACCACTCCACCGATACCGGGTTTTAAACGCAAGATGATTTTTATCGGCAAAGCGCCGCATATTGCGTTAGTCGACCCAATGTCATTTATTGATGTGCTTCCTTTTGGAAGTTATACGCTCAATATTGCGATGGTGGGTCTGGGTAAAAACGAACTTATCGCCACAAACAGTACCTATATTTCAGATGACTGGCGCAAGCCGCTGGCACAGGGCGCAGAAGAGTTTCAAAGCGATAATAATATCTATGTCATTCGTCGGGATGACAATCTTGGCCTGGCCATGATCGCCTGGGCATCAGTGGAACCGCTGACCGAAGCCTGGTACCAGCAACTCTATATTTGGCTACCTGTGGGATTAATCATCAGCTTCGTCACGGGATGGTTCTTACTTCGTGTTTTACGTCGGCTGTTATCGCCTCAAAATCGTTTGATGGATGCCATCAAAAACCATGAGTTACGCGTGGTTTACCAGCCTATAGTGAATCTTGAAAGTGGCGAAAGTGTCGGTGCAGAAGCATTAATTCGCTGGCAGCAGCAAGACGGTACCATGCTTACTCCGGATGTATTTATTCCGCTGGCAGAACATACCGGCCTGGTCACGCAATTAACAGAGCAAGTCATTGAACTGATATTCCTCGAACTAGGCGAGTGGCTTCACCAACATCCTGATTATCATATTTCAGTTAATTTAGGCACCCGCGATGTCCGGAGTTTACATATACTGGAAGTCATCATCCCTTATTTGTCACGTTACTCCGTCAAGCCGGGCCAAATAGCATTTGAAATTACCGAGCGTGGTTTTGCCGATCCGAAAGTGACCGCGCCGATAATTGCACAATATCGCGAGGCTGGTCATGCAATCTATATTGATGATTTTGGCACCGGCTATTCTAGCCTGAGTTATTTGCAGGATCTTGATGTCGATATTCTGAAAATAGATAAGTCATTTGTAGACGCGATTGGATATAAAAATATCACTCCGCATATCATTGAAATGGCCAACTCTTTGGGGATTTTAATGGTCGCCGAGGGGATCGAAACCCCCGTCCAGGCCACCTGGTTACGTACTCAGGGTGTGCAGTACGGCCAGGGCTGGTTGTTCAGTAAAGCCCTGCCAAAAGATAAGTTCATCGAATGGGTCGCAAACTATAGCGCCAGGGGATAAAACGCATCTGAAAAATGCCAGACACTATTTCACGCCAAGGCGTTTTGCCAGGCGGTGTAAATTGGCAACATCTAATTGTAGCTGTCTGGCACTCGCCGCCCAGTTTCCGGCGTTGGCATCCAGCGTACTGATAATAATCTGGCGCTGGAAATCGTCGGTCGCGGTACGCAAATTATCCACCACCGGCACTGTTGCACCCTGAATGTCAGCCGGTTTGGTATCGGCTTCGCTCAGTTGAAAATGTTGCGGTTGAAGCCAGACTTCACCGTCCGGCTTGCCTGAACGCGCTAACACGGTCGCGCGGTAAAGCGCATGTTCCAGCTCGCGAATGTTCCCTGGCCAGTCGTAACGACGCAGTAAATCACGTGCAGCATCGCTCAACGCCACCTGTTTAAGCCCCATTTTTACGCGGCTTTGCTCGCAGAAAAACCCCGCCAATAGCGTGATATCGTCACCTCGTTCGCGCAATGGGGGAACATGGAGCGGAAACACACTTAAACGGTGGAACAAATCGGCGCGAAATTCCCCTGCCAACACATGCTGTTTGAGATCACGATTGGTCGCCGCCAGCACGCGCACATTGACTCTTTGGCTGCTGTCATCGCCCACACGCTGTATATCGCCATACTGTAAAACGCGCAGCAATTTTGCCTGAAGCGTTAACGGCAACTCCCCGATTTCATCCAGAAAAAGAGTGCCGTTATCTGCCATCTCAAATTTGCCCGTTCGATGGTGAATAGCCCCGGTAAAGGCCCCTTTTACGTGGCCGAACAGTTCGCTCTCCGCCACACTTTCCGGCAACGCCGCACAGTTGAGATACACCAGAGGATTGGCGGCACGCGCCGAACCACTGTGAATTGCCCGCGCCACCAGCTCTTTGCCGACGCCCGTTTCCCCGGTGATCAGCACATTGAGATCGGAACCGGCGACGATTTCGATCTCTTTCTTAAGCTGCATAATTCCCGCAGATAACCCGACCATTTCGGTGCTGCTGGTTTTACCGGCAGCGGGAAGCATGGTTACAGCAGGCGTTTGATTTTCAAGTTGTTCCATTAGCATCGCATTATTCAATGCACCTGCCGCCAGAACGCTTATCAAACGTAACTCTTCATCACTGAAATGATCGAACTGCAAAGGGTCCATACCATCGACGGTTAACGCACCAATCAGGTTTTGATCGGCAAACAACGGCAGACCGAGGCAAGCATGCACTTTTAAATCGGTGTGATCGGGAATAAGCCCATCGTAAGGATCGGGCAGCTCGCTATCTGCCGGGAACCGCACCACATCCCCTGCCCGCGCAATAGCCTCCAGACGTGGATGTGCATCTAAATCGAAGCGCCGTCCGAGCACATCTTCCGCCAGCCCATCAATGGCCAACGGGCGAAATTGCCGCGCTTCGTAACGCAGCAACGCCGTCGCATCACCACCTAAAAGCTGGCGCAGGGTGCGAATCAAACGGGCAAAGCGATCCTGATGTGAAATGCCGCTTTGCAGTTCGATAGCAATATTGGCAAGGGAAGTAATAGACAGGCTCATAAGCGGCTCCATAAAACGATTTCGCTAACTTACCTTTCAGTAGTCAAAAAGACAATTCAATTGTCAAAACGACATCTCTTTGCATTGTCATTATGACAACTAAATTTTATCCAATTTCATTAAACCACTTTAAAATCAACAAAATAAAAAGTTGGCACGCCATTTGTAATATATCCAGCACGAGCATCATTTTTTTAATTCTTTTTGAGGTATGACAGATGGCTATTTTAGTAAAAAACAACATTCATTGGGTTGGCCAACGTGACTGGGAAGTGCGTGATTTCCACGGCACCGAATACAAAACGCTGCGTGGCAGCAGCTACAATAGCTATCTTATCCGTGAAGAAAAAAATGTGCTGATCGACACCGTCGACCACAAATTCAGCCGCGAGTTTGTGCAGAACTTACGTAGCGAAATCGACCTGGCTGATATTGATTGCATCATCATCAACCATGCGGAAGAAGACCACGCGGGCGCACTGACGGAGTTGATGTCCTGCATCCCGGATACCCCAATTTACTGTACGGCTAACGCCATTGATTCCATTACCGGCCATCATCACCATCCTGAATGGAACTTCAACGTGGTGAAAACCGGTGACAGCATCGATATCGGTAACGGTAAACAATTGATCTTCGTTGAAACCCCAATGCTGCACTGGCCTGACAGCATGATGACCTATATGACAGGCGACGCGGTGCTGTTCAGTAATGACGCCTTCGGCCAGCACTATTGCGATGAACGCCTGTTCAATGACGAAGTCGATCAAAGCGAGCTGTTCGAACAGTGCCAGCGCTACTACGCCAACATCCTGACGCCGTTCAGCCGCCTGGTGACGCCGAAAATTACCGAGATCCTTGGCTTTAATCTGCCGGTGGATATGATTGCCACTTCCCACGGTGTGGTATGGCGCGATAACCCAACTCAGATTGTCGAAATGTACCTGAAATGGGCGGCAGATTATCAGGAAGACAGAGTCACGATTTTCTACGACACCATGTCCAACAATACCCGCATGATGGCTGACGCCATTGCTCAGGGGATTAACGAAGTTGACCCCAGTGTGGCGGTAAAAATCTTTAACGTGGCCCGTAGCGACAAAAATGACATTCTCACCAACGTCTTCCGTTCCAAGGGCGTGCTGGTCGGCACCTCCACCATGAACAACGTGATGATGCCAAAAATTGCCGGACTGGTTGAGGAAATGACCGGCCTGCGTTTCCGTAATAAACGTGCCAGCGCCTTCGGTTCTCACGGCTGGAGCGGCGGCGCGGTAGACCGCCTCTCTACCCGCTTACAGGATGCGGGTTTTGAAATGTCGATGAGCCTGAAAGCCAAATGGCGTCCGGACCTCGACGCGCTGGAAGTCTGCCGCCAGCATGGCCGCGAAATTGCTCGTCAGTGGGCGCTGACTCCGCTGGTTTCAACACCTGCTGCTCCACAGCAAGTAAACGTTGCTGAAGTGAAAACCTGCGCCGATTTAGGTCCACAAATGCAGTGCAGCGTTTGCCAGTGGATTTACGATCCCGCCACCGGCGAGCCAATGCAGGACGTCGCACCAGGCACCCCGTGGAGCGAAGTGCCGGATACCTTCCTGTGCCCGGAATGCTCGCTCGGCAAAGACGTGTTTGATGTACTGGCAACGGAGGCAAAATGAAACATGGCATTGTGATTATCGGTTCGGGCTTTGCCGCCCGCCAACTGGTTAAAAACATCCGCAAGCATGATGCGCAGGTTCCTGTACGCCTGATTGCCGCCGACAGTATGGATGAATACAACAAACCCGATCTCAGCCACGTAATGAGCCTGAACCAACGTGCAGACGACCTCACCCGGCAACGTGCCGGGGAGTTTGCCGAGCAGTTTAATCTCACGCTGAACGCCAATAGCTGGGTTTCGTCTATCGACCGTAAAGAACGTCTGGTTAAATGCGGTGACCAGCAATGGCCGTATGACAAACTGGTGCTGGCAACCGGTTCAAGCGCCCTGCTTCCGCCGATTCAGGGTAAAGAGCTGATGTTGACACTTAACAGCCAGCAAGAGTTTATGGCCTGTGAATCATCGCTGCGTGACTCCCGTCGGGTGATGATTTTAGGCGGGGGCCTGATTGGTACTGAACTGGCGATGGATTTTTGTCGCGCGGGCAAACAGGTGATTCTGGTGGATAACGCTGCCAGCCTGCTCGCCTCGTTGATGCCAGCGGAAGTCAGCAGTCGTCTTCAGCATCGGCTCAATAACATGGGCGTGGAACTGCTGTTTAATCAGCGCCTTGAATCACTGAAAAAAACTGAACAGGGCATAAATGCCACGCTGAGTAATGGAAGAAGTGTCAATGTGGATGCAGTTGTCGCCGCCATTGGCCTGCGTTCCAATATCGGGCTGGCGCAACACGCCGGTCTTGATGTGAATCGCGGTATTCAGGTCAATCGCCAGTTGCAGACTTCCGATGCCAATATCTACGCGCTCGGAGACTGTGCAGAAATAGACGGCAAGGTACTGCCGTTCCTGCAACCGATTCAATTTAGCGCCATGACGCTTGCCAAAAATTTGTTGGGTGCCACTGATGGTCTTGCACTTCCAGCCATGCTGGTGAAAGTGAAAACACCTGAATTGCCGTTGCATCTGGCGGGCGAAACGCAGCGTAGTGATTTGCACTGGCAGATTTCAGCCGAGCCGCAAGGTTTAATCGCGAAAGGTTATGATATCGAGCAGCAATTGCGGGCGTTTATTGTGAGTGAAGCTCATATGAAACAGGCATTTGGATTGTTACGCGAGCTGAAGGTTTAACTGTTTTTACAGGGTGGATGACGCTAAGCGCATCCACTCTGCATAAAAGCGGTCGGCGTTAGCGCCCCCGCCCGATTTACTCGTCGAGCAGTGGCGAAAAGCCACCATAAATCATGCGCTTGCCATCAAATGGCATTGATTCGCCAAACTCTTTCATCCGTGGGTCAGACATCATTTTGGCATTCGCGGCATCCCGCACTTCTTTAGACGGATATTCAATCCAGCTGAAAACAACTTCTTCGCTCTCTTCAGCTTTTACCGCCATACGAAAATCAGTGAGTTTGCCATCGGGCACATCGTCAGCCCAACATTCCACGACGCGTAGCGCACCAAATTCTTTAAATAACGGTGCGGCTTTGGCAGCCATTTCCTTATACGCATCTTTATTTGCTGCCGGTACAGCAACAACGAAACCATCAACATAAGGCATTGTAAACCTCCACGGTGTGGGGAAGACGGGCAGATGTTTTCCACCCGTGATGATTACGATTGATAAGTTTAGTCGTTAAGAATGAATGCCGCCCGCTCAAAGTTTGAGCAACATTTCATATTGCGTAATGGGATCCTGACGGTAGCCGCTACTTAAGAAAACCGGCGCAATGGGCTCGGGAATGGCCGTTGCGGTATAAAGCCCGCTAAAACGTTCGCGCAGCAGCGTCAGCAATTTTTTCGCCAGGCCCTGGCCACGCGCGGCTGGGTCAACATAAAGCATGCGCACTCTGAACCCTTGAGGAGCAGTCGCCACCATGGCGTATGCCACATCGTTTAACACGAACGCTTTGCCCGGTAATTTATAGAGCGTTTCTGGGGCACTCAGCCATGGCAATCGCAGGTTGGCATCGGTCATCATTTTGTTTGCCATTACCAGCGGGTCGATTTCCTGCAATTCGCCCGTTTGTGTAAACAGCGCTGCACTGACGGCGTTAAACCCGACCAGAGTCTGCTGGCGCACAAATCCCATGCGTTCATACAACGCAAGCCCAGAGTCATTGCCGACAATGACTTCCAGCCACATGCTTCGGTCGCCACGCGCACGCGCTTCATCGATCAGTTGCTGCATAAACTGCCTGCCGAACCCTTGCCCGCGTAACTCAGGACGAATCGCGAAGGCGGCAAGACGGCTGGTTTGTCCACGTCGGCTGATGATCGCCAGCGCTTTCGGTTCGCCATTTTGCGTCCAGATTCGACTGTCATTAAGGCTCATATCTTCTGCCGCAAAACGCATCGCAAAGGTTTCACCGTCAATGGTGAAAGGGACCAGATATCCTTCAAAACAGTGGGACAAAATGTCTGCTAGCTGATAGCTATTCCAGTGTGCCGCCGCGTTGCTGATGACCTCGCTGTGCATTGTTACCTCATCGAATCGGGATTTTGGCTTCAACATTAGGGCACAATAGTCGGTTCAACCAGGTTTTTTTGCGAACGGGTCTGAATGCGAAACCACGGCAAACAGAGTTGGATTAACGGGCCAATCGCCAGCGCATACAGCACCGTACCGACACCAAACGTGCCTCCCATCAACCAACCGGCCAGTAAGACGGTTAACTCAATCGCCGTCCGTACACTGCGTACTGACCAACCGGTGCGCGCATTAATCCCGGTCATCAAACCATCACGCGGGCCGGAGCCAAACCCTGCACCGATGTACATCCCGGTCGCAATCGCATTCACCAGAATGGCAGCCAACAGTAAAATGCTACGCATCACCATCGATTCAATCGGCGGCATTAAGGCGAGTGCGGCATCAGCGGCCAGACCCAACACAATCACGTTGCTGATTGTCCCCAGCCCTGGTTTCTGGCGCAGCGGGATCCACAGTAGCAATACCAGCGCGCCCACCACGATCATCACCATGCCAATATTTAAAGAGAAGATCCGCGCCACGCCGAGGTGGAAAACGTTCCAGGGATCAGCACCTAAATTGGCCCGCACGAACATCGCCGTGGACACACCATACAGTACCAGGCCGGTATAAAGTTGCAGCAAGCGTCGAGCGATCATCTTCTTCACCTCAGTGTTCTTTTGTGGCTTTACTTTTACGCAAAATGGATCTGAAATTAAGGTCCAGTTAATACAAAGTGGATTGATATGGCGCAGCGCAGAACCGGTTCTTCATCTCTGACAAAGTTGCTGGGAAACTGGCATCAAGAATTAACCCGCACCCCGGTTTATCGCCAACTGGCAGATGGACTACGGTTGTTGATTCTGGATGGGCGTTTGCCGCTCGATAGCCGCCTCCCGGGTGAACGTGAACTGGCAAAAGCGCTCGGCGTTAGCCGAACCACTGTAGCGACCGCGCTCGCACAATTGCGTGATGAAGGATACCTGGCAAGCCGACAAGGTTCGGGGTCTGTCACCATGCTGCCGGAAGGGCTACAAGCTGTTTCTCCACTCCCCGGCCGAGGGGCAACGTTGGACCTCTCCACCGCAGCGCTTGCGGCGGGGCCCGAAATTCATCAGGCCTATGCCAACGCGTTGATTGCCTTGCCGGAGTATTTGGGTTCGACCGGTTACAACCAGCAGGGTTTGCCGGAACTGCGTCAGGTTATCGCACAACGCTATGCTGCCCGAGGACTGCCGACTCACGCCGATCAGATTATTATCGTCAATGGCGCACTGAGTGGTTTTGGGTTGATCCTGCGACTGCTGACTGGTCCTGGCGATCGCGTCGTCATGGATCACCCCACTTATCCGATGGCGCTGACGGCAATTAAAGGGGCGTCCTGCCGTGCCGTTCCCGTAAGCCTGACTGAACAGGGGTGGGACACTGAGGGACTTGCAGCCACCATTGCGCAAACCTCCCCACGGCTAGCCTACTTGATTGCCGATTTCCATAATCCCACCGGGCGTTGTATGGATGTGGATACGCGTATCGCTATCGCCGAAATGGCTGCCCGTACGCGCACCACGGTGGTGGTTGATGAAACTATGGTCGATCTGTGGTTTGACAACCCACCACCGCCACCGTTGGCCGCCTTTGATAACGATGATCGAATAATCACCCTGGGATCGGGCGGAAAAAGTTTCTGGGGCGGTATGAGGATAGGCTGGATCAGAGCCTCAGCGCGGACCATTGCGTCACTGATTCAAATCCGCGACACGTTGGATTTAGGCTCGCCGGTTCTGGAACAGCTCGCTGCAATCCACTTATTTAACGAAGCGGATAACTTCCTGCCTGGGCGGCGCGACATGCTGCGCCAGCATAGAGATGCCTGCGGTGAAGCCATCAAAGAGATATTCCCGGACTGGAAAATAACCGTTGTCCCGGAAGGAGGATTATCCTGGTGGATTGAACTGCCAAAACCACTGGCAACCGTCTTTGCCGCCAGCGCGGAATCCATCGGTATTCGCATTGGCGCAGGCCCACGTTTTGGAGCCGAAGGAGCATTTGAACGGTATTTGAGATTGCCATTTACGCTTGAACCCACGCAAATGCGCGCAGCACTGGAGCGATTAAAGCCAATTTGGGATAACCTGGCACAAACTCGGGATGAATATTTAAGGAGAACAGTGGTTTAGCGGGAGGCGAAATTGGGTGCGATGAGTATTAAACCCGCACCCGGTTAAGATAAATTGCCACTTTTTAATAATCTTCAGGTAATACTTTATTAATCGAAATCAATTTGCCACTTTTCACTGAAATATATCCCCCTTCCTTTAAATCCGCCAGCACACGAAACACATGCGTACGCGATAATTTGGTACGTCGAATAATAAAATTCGCCAGACCTTCGCTTTCGTTGGGGAATGTCTTCGATCTGTATAGATAACGATATAACATCGGTTTAATCGTTTGGTAACTTGTCAGCTGTTTCCTCTCAGAATGAAGCTCCAAAGAGAATATGGTCATAAAAATCAAAATTTTTGATAACACCTGCATATATTCAGCATTTTGAAAAAAGATCCCATCAAAATCCTGCCAGGAGATTTTAATCAATTCAACAGGTGTCATGCATTTATATTCAAAGTTGAGTTGCGGGCAATACCTTTCCATTAGGCCAATTGGCATAAGTTCAATGACATTGCCAATAGTGAGTTCACTTTCCGCATGGGATATGGCGACTGAACCCTCCAGGGGAAAGTAAATAAAACCAGATATTGGCTCTATTTTTTCTTTATCTGAAAAGATGAGTTTCTCGCCTTTTTCACTAACGTCAACAATAAAGCCTCTCAGATCAAGTGATTGATAACAGAAGTGAATGTTTTCAAAATCAGCTTTCATAGGCTCCCCAAATATACCATCAGTTGTTGCAGTATAGTGCAACCGAAGGTGGGATGTCTGTACTGACTAAAGTTTCTATTTCGTCCCCTATTAATAACGCACAGTCCCATTTGGGACTATTGTGCTTTAAAACAATCCACTAAAATTGACGAAATAGTGAATAGATTTTTTAACCTACATCAATCGTCAATATTAGATTGTGCTTAAAAAATATATTTACTCTCGCCATGGCGACTCTGATTCGTCAAATACATAACATTGCCACTTAGAGGTTGAATTAATGAGATTGAATCTGATAGCCAGTAGTCTGGCTGTCGCGGGTTTACTGGTCACCATGTCAGTAACAGCGGCAACTCCTGCGCCGACAAAAGAAGCAACGGCAGCAACCAAACGCGCCAATGAAGCCATTTACAACCAACTTCCCTTCGCGGATAAAACCGATTTTGCCAATGCGCATAAAGGTTTTATTGCCGCACTTCCACAAAGTATTATTAAAGGTGAGAAAGGAAATGTTGTCTGGAATCCTCAACAATATGCTTTCATTAAAGAAGGCGATAAAGCACCAGATACAGTAAACCCAAGCCTTTGGCGTCAGTCTCAACTCATCAACATTAGCGGTCTGTTTGAAGTCACTGACGGTGTTTACCAGATCCGTAACCTTGATTTGTCCAATATGACGATTATCGAGGGTAAAAAAGGCATTACCGTCATTGACCCGCTCGTTTCCGCAGAAACAGCTAAAGTCGGCATGGATCTTTATTACAAAAGTCGCGGTAAAAAACCGGTAGTTGCCGTTATTTATACCCATAGCCACGTTGACCATTACGGCGGCGTTCGTGGTGTTGTTGATGAAGCCGATGTAAAGGCGGGGAAAGTTAAAATCTATGGCCCGCAGGGGTTCATGGAAGCCTCTGTTGACGAAAATATCATGGCGGGTAACGCCATGAGTCGTCGCGCAAGCTATATGTACGGCAATCTTTTACCTGCTAATTCAAAAGGCCAGGTGGGTGCGGGATTGGGGACGACCACTTCTGCAGGTACCGTGACCTTATTGGCGCCAACAAATTACATAACACACACGGGGCAGGAAGAAGTTATCGATGGACTGACCTATGACTTTATGATGGCGCCAGGTTCTGAAGCCCCATCTGAAATGCTGTGGTATGTCAAAGAGAAGAAAATGATCGAAGCGGCGGAGGATGTTACTCACACTCTGCACAACACTTATTCTCTGCGTGGGGCAAAAATCCGCGATCCGCTGGCCTGGTCCAAATATATCAACGCCGCAATTGATCGCTGGGGTAACGATGCCGAAATTATTATCGCCCAACACCACTGGCCAACCTGGGGTAAAGATAATGTCGTGAACCTGATGAAAGGCCAGCGCGATATGTATCGTTATATCAATGACCAGACGCTGCGCATGGCGAACCAGGGCCTGACACGCGACGAAATTGCAGCAAAAATTAAATTGCCGCCAAACTTAGCCAAAACTTGGGCAAGCCGTGGTTATTACGGTTCTGTCAGCCACGACGTAAAAGCCACCTATGTGTTTTATCTCGGTTGGTTCAATGGCAACCCGGCAACGTTAGACGAGCTGCCACCAGAAGATTCTGCAAAGAAATTCGTCGAATACATGGGAGGTGCTGATGCTGTCCTTCAGAAAGCCAAAACTGACTTTGAACAGGGCAATTACCGCTGGGTCGCTCAGGTTGTGAGCAAAGTCGTGTTCGCCGATCCGAGCAACAAAACTGCACGAAACCTTGAAGCCGATGCACTGGAGCAAATGGGCTATCAGGCTGAATCTGGCCCATGGCGCAACTTCTACCTGACTGGTGCTCAAGAACTACGAAATGGCGTGGGGATTGGCCCAACGCCAAATACTGCCAGCCCTGATACCGTTAAGGCAATGACGCCAGAAATGTTCTTCGATTATTTGGCGGTACATATCAATGGCGAGAAGGCGGGTGATACCAAAGCGGTGTTTAACATCGACTTGGGTAGCGATGGCGGCAAATACAAGCTGGAGTTGGAAAATGGGGTGTTAAACCATACCGCTAACACCGAAGCAAAAGATGCCGATGCCACATTCTCCTTGAACAGAGATACGCTTAACAGAATCATCCTTAAAGAAGAAACGCTTAAACAGGCGGTGGATAAAGGTGAAGTTAAGGTGACAGGCAACAGTGAGAAGATGAACGAGATGCTAGGTTTTATGGATAACTTTGAATTCTGGTTCAATATCGTTACCCCATAATGCAAAAGCCCTGTGGCGTATGTCGCAGGGCATTTTTTTGCAGTTCTTTATCATTATCTACAACGCCTCAAAGCAACAATTCCTCTCTCTACCCGCTCATTTCCAGCAATACCCTTCCCTCAAACGATGTCGATAAAAGACAGGCGTTCACATAGCTTTAAAATGAGAAAATCAACGTTGTCCCGAAAAGAAACCTAAGCAGAAGAATGGAATGGAAATGTCAGGGAGGCAGAATTGGGTGGGGGCCCTGCCAGCTACATCCCGGCACACACGTCATCTGCTGCGGCTGCTTCCTTCCGGACCTGACCGAATTCACAAATTAGTGTTGCGGGAGAACCAACAGGGCCCCCATTGAGAGCGCTAGTTACCTAACGCGCTGGCGCATTATCCATGTTGCCCCAGGCAATTGCAAGCAAGGAGCGGTCAGGTGTTGCTTTCTTGCGCAGCCCCTGTTTTTCTTTCTAGTTTAGCGCACGACGATTATCCTTACCCTCTGGCTGTTATACCCAGGTGACTTCAAAGCACAGGGTAAATGGAGTTAGCTATGGAAAATAACGATTCATTCCCGCAGCGCGTTTATCAGATTATCGCTGCTATCCCGGAAGGTCACGTCACGACCTATGGCGATGTGGCTCGGCTGGCAGGTTCCCCCCGCGCCGCGCGGCAAGTAGGCGGTGTTCTCAAGCGCCTACCTGAAGGCAGCAAATTACCCTGGCATCGCGTGGTGAACCGTCATGGCACGATTTCGCTGACCGGCCCGGATTTACAACGTCAGCGGCAAGCGTTGCTTTCAGAGGGAATTATGGTGTCTGGCAACGGGAAAATTGATATGCAGCGTTATCGCTGGAATTACTAAAAAGCGCCTCGAAGGAGGCGCTTAAGTGAGTTGTCGTGGATTGAAAACCACACTTTACTCGGCAACGCTTAGCATCATAACTGCGTTGGAGCCGGTACCGCTGACGAAGGGTTAACCTGAGTCGGGGATGTCAACGGAACGGTCGTTGCTGCGCCACCGTTGTCCTGCACAGGAACTGCCGTCTGCTGAACAGGTACCAATGTCAGATCCGCTTTAACTCCCCCATTGTTTATGACCGGCTGAATGGTATCGGTGATAAACATTAGCTGATTATTCACGGTGATTGCCGCACTCAGAATGATGCGCGCGTTAGGTTGAATATCCGCTGGGTTATACGGCAACACAAAGCTGAACGGCGATTGTTTCCCTTCCGTACGGACAGCTCGCTGCGACAGCACTCTTGACGGCGCATCCGCCAAAGATGCATCAGATAATGTCACCGTGAGCACAGCATCTGGCGGCAACGCGATACGTTGACGAATCCAGACCGTACCCGAAACATTTGGCTGTTGAATATCAGACTGCGCTAAAGATGCTGCTGATGAAGTCGTCGCAGCAGGGGCTGGTGTCGGGATGTCAGCACTTTTATTATGCGCGCATCCCACCATCGCAACAGCAATGGCTAAACCACTTAACGTGTGCACAAGTTTCATTGATTTGTTCTCCTTATCATCAATGCACCAGCAGGCTGTTGGCCCACAAGTAATGAGTGGTTAAACATACTTATCACGCTAAGTGTGGCACATATCACTGATTTTTGCCTAAAACCGTAACACAAGATCAGGTCGGGCCACTGGGTGGCGATTGTTGGAAACCTGTTATAATCAGGCCAATTGCGCGATTTTTATTATTTCATTGAGGACCTTTTATGAGTCAGGCGCTCAGCAATTTGTTGGCATTACTCAATCTGGAAAAGATTGAAGAAGGTATTTTTCGTGGCCAGAGCGAGGACTTAGGTTTACGTCAGGTTTTCGGTGGACAAGTCGTTGGCCAGGCGCTGTATGCCGCCAAAGAAACCGTGCCAACAGAACGCCTGGTGCACTCTTTCCACAGTTATTTTCTGCGCCCAGGGGACAGCTCAAAGCCTATTGTTTATGACGTAGAAACTCTGCGTGATGGCAATAGTTTCAGCGCACGACGCGTTGCGGCGATCCAAAATGGCAAGCCTATTTTCTATATGACCGCCTCTTTCCAGGCGCCAGAGTCTGGCTTTGAACATCAAAAAGCCATGCCAGGGGCTCCTGCCCCGGAAAATCTGAAGTCAGAAACAGAAATCGCCATGGCGTTTGAAAAGTTGCTGCCACAGAGCCTGAAAGAGAAGTTTCTCTGTGAAAAGCCACTCGAGATCCGCCCGGTTGTATTCCACAACCCTATGCAAGGGCATGTCGATGAGCCGGTACGTCAGGTGTGGATGCGAGCCAACGGTAAAATGCCAACGGAATTACACGTACATCAGTATCTGCTGGGTTATGCCTCTGATTTTAACTTCCTTCCCGTCGCGCTTCAGCCACATGGCGTTGGTTTCCTTGAGCCGGGTATGCAAGTGGCGACTATCGATCACTCAATGTGGTTCCACCGCCCGTTTGATATGAATGACTGGTTGTTGTATAGCGTGGAAAGTACGTCGGCTTCCAGTGCGCGTGGCTTTGTTCGCGGGGAGTTTTATTCACGCGATGGCGTGTTGGTGGCGTCAACGGTGCAGGAAGGTGTGATGCGTAAGCGAGGTTAGGGTCAGGACGCCCTCACCCCAGCCCTCTCCCCCAGGAGAGGGAGGAAACTTCACAATCCCCTCTCCCTCGTGAAGAAGTGAACCGACCATTCCCCTCTCCCTCGTGAAGATGAGAACCGGCCATTCCCCTCTCCCTCGTGAAGATGAGAACCGGCCAATCCCCTCTCCCTCGTGCAGATGAGAACGGCCATTCCCATCTCCCTCGTGCAGATGAGAACGGCCATTCCCCTCTCCCTTTGGGAGAGGGTTAGGGTGAGGGGAAACAATTATGCGTTGTAAGCATTTTCGCCATGGCTGTTCACATCCAGACCTTCGCGCTCTTGCTCTTCTGGTACACGCAGACCCACAGTCAGGTCAGCAACCTTGAAGCCAATGAACGCAACAACTGCGGACCAGACAATCGTCACACCGATACTTTCCAACTGCACCAGTACCTGATGGCCCAGCGTCACGCCTTCTGCGTAGCCCACACCACCCAGAGAGGTTGATGCAAAGATACCGGTCATGATGCAACCTACGATACCGCACACGCCGTGGACGCCAAACACATCGCAAGGGTCATCCACACGCAGCCATTTTTTCAGCAGGGTTACGCCCCACAAGCCTGCCAGACCTGCCACGATACCGATAATCAGTGCACCGCCGACGCCGACATAGCCACACGCTGGAGTGATACCAACCAGACCGGCGATAGCACCAGAACACGCGCCCAGCAAAGAAGGCTTGCCACGCAATGCCCACTCACCAAATACCCAACCAAGGACTGCCGCTGCTGTTGCGACAACAGTGTTCACAAAGGCCAAGGCTGCGATTTCGTTTGCCGCACTCGCAGAGCCTGCGTTGAAGCCAAACCAGCCGAAGTACAGGATGGCAGTACCGGTAAACACCATTGGCAGGTTATGCGGTTTGAACGCTTCTTTACCGTAACCCACACGTTTACCAATCAGGTAAGCCCCCACCAGCCCCGCCACCGCGGCGTTGATGTGTACGACTGTACCGCCCGCGAAGTCCATTGCGCCATGCGTTGCCAGCAAACCGCCTCCCCACACCATATGCGCAATCGGCACATAAGAGAGCGTCAGCCAAATCACAACGAAGATCAGCACCGCAGAGAAGCGAATACGTTCAGCTAACGCGCCAACAATAAGCCCCACGGTGATACACGCGAAGGAACCCTGGAACGCAACATGAATATATTGGTAGAAAGACCCCATCAGCGCGGTGAGTTGAATATTTTTCAGTAACAGCCAGTCGAAGTTACCAAAGAAGTTGCCACCGGTGCCAAAGGCCAATGAATAGCCGTAAACCACCCACAGCACGCAAACCAGTGCAAATGTGACCGTTATCTGCGTCAACATCGACAGCACGTTTTTAGAGCGAATCAAGCCGCCGTAAAACAGTGCCAGCCCAGGTATTGTCATAAACAGCACCAATGCAGTGCTAATCATCATAAAGGCGTTGTCTGCTTTATCGGCCACAGCCGGTGCCGCCAGAGCAATTGACGGCGCAAGTGCCAGGGCTACAACGCCTAAGATAGAGGCTAATTTGTTCATTTTTTCCATCCCTTTCACGAGTGGCAAGACGATTACAGTGCGGCTTCGTCGGCTTCGCCGGTACGAATGCGGATGACACGTTGCAGTTCAGCAACGAAAATTTTGCCATCACCAATCTTGCCGGTATAGGCAGCTTTGCTAATGACATCAATCACTTCGTCGAGTTGATCATCGGCAATTGCCACATCAATTTTCACTTTTGGGAGAAAATTGACGCTGTACTCAGCACCGCGGTACAACTCTGCATGACCTTTCTGACGGCCAAAGCCTTTAACTTCGGTCACAGTCAGCCCTTGAATACCGATTGCAGACAGCGCCTCGCGTACGTCTTCGAGTTTGAACGGTTTGATAACCACGGTAACCAGCTTCATAGATCCCCTCCAGTCAGAATTGGGTAATTGCCTCTAGAACACGATTTAGATAAAGCAAAGGCCATGCCAAAAATGAAAAACAGGCATTTTCAGCGCGTTAAACCGCGCCGTATAAGGATTCAATGGCTGGAAATTACGATGACTGGGATTAAGAAATTTCTTAGATAATAAAAACGCACCATTTAAGTGCATGGTGCGTTTCTTTTCTGCACCAACGGGGATGCCCATTGGGTTTATGCGTGTTTTTGGTGCGTCAGGCCGTCGCAGTCTCTTCACGAGTGGCCGCCGCTAATTCTTCACCCGCCAGTTGCAGTTGATACATCTGCCAGTAGCGGCCTTGTTGCGCCAGCAGTTCACTGTGCGTCCCGCGTTCAACGGCTTGCCCACGGTGCAACACCAGAATGGTGTCAGCATCAGTAATCGTTGACAGACGGTGAGCAATCACCACAAGCGTTGTGTGCTCGCGTACCGCGGCCAGCGCATGCTGAATGGCCTGCTCGGTGCCGGAGTCGATATTTGCTGTCGCTTCATCGAGGATTAAAATCTGCGGGGCATCGACCAGCACACGTGCCAGTGCCAGCAGTTGCTTCTGGCCGACAGACAAATTATTACCCTGCTCACCCAACCGCGTATAAATCCCCTCACTCATGGTGCGCGCCAGTTCTGCGAGTTGCACCGTTTCCAGCGCCTGCCAGACTGCCGCTTCGCTGATGTCGCGTCCAAGCGTAACATTGGCAAAGAAGGAGTCAGCCAGCACCACCGGATCTTGTTGCACCATCGCAACGCCCTGACGCAACACGCTGTGGCTCAGCGTGTCCAGCGGGCGACCATCAAGACGAATCTCACCGCTGGTGAGTGGGTAATAGCCCATCAGCAAGTTAGCCAGAGTACTTTTCCCACTGCCGGTATGCCCCACCAGCGCGACGAAACTGCGCGCGGGAACATCAAGGTTGATGTCTTGCAACACCAAGCGATCGCCACGATACGCAAAGGAAACGTTGTCGACTTGAATATGGCCGCTTTCCAACGGGCGATTATCGTTACCGTAATCCTGACGTTTACCATCCATCAACTCAAAGACACGTTCACCCGCAACCACCGCTTGTTGCAGCATCGATTGTTGTGTGGTGAGTTCGATTAAAGGCTCATTCAAACGCCCTAAATAGTTGATAAATGCGTATAACACGCCAACTTCGATAGTCCCGACCGAGGTAAAACCAAACAGCATCAACAAGCCGCACAGCACCATCGCCGAAAACAGGCTCAGCAACGGACGTAGTAAAAAACCATCAAGACGCAGGGTTTGCATCCGCGCCAGATAGTGCGAGCGACTCGCCGCGCCCATGCGCTCGCCAAAACGCGCTTGTTGGCGGAACTGCTGGATAACGCTCATCCCGTTGATGACTTCGTTAAAGCCATCGTTGATATCAGCCAGATAGCTGCGTACCCGGCGAACAATCGGCGTGCTGTAACGTTGGTAGATGAACATCACGATAATGACGGCGGGGAAGATGCAAATCGCCACCGACGCCATGCGCCAGTCGAGGCTAAACATCGCCACCAGCATCGCGCCAATCAAAGCAGCACTTCGCAATACGGTCGCAACCACCGTCACGTAGAGATCACGAATCACTTCTGTGTCGTTGGTGACTCGGGAAATTAATTGCCCAACAGGCTGCGTATCAAAGGTGCTGAGCGGCTGGCGCAATGCGGCATCCATCACGTCAGTTCGCAGTTTTTGCACCACGCCAACGGCAGCCTGGTTAAACAATAACGCTTGCCAGTAATGCAACCCCGCAGCCGAGATAGACAGCAGCAGATAGGCTGTCGCCAGCCCCGCTACCGCCGCGACAGGCAGACGATGCTCAGAGACCATATTATCGATGAAGTAGCTCACGATAATCGGGCCACTGACTTCGGCGGCAGCAGCAATCCACAGCATGACCACCGCGCCCGCGAGCGGTTTACGCCACGGTGAGCCATAAGCCAGCAGGCGTTTTATGGTTGGCCATTGCTGTATTGATTTACGCATTGGCGGGTTCCTCGTCTGCTGTCGTTTCTGGCGCATCATCCAACGCCGCTTCCAATTGTTGATAACGATACATGTCGCGATACCAACCCGGCATTCCCACCAACACATCGTGATTGCCTCGTTGGGCAACATGCCCGTGCTGCATGACCAGGATTTCACTGGCTTCGGTCAATGCCGACAGACGGTGCGCACTAATAATTACCGTGCGGTTTTCGCCCCACTGACGCAGGTTATGCAGGATTTGGTGTTCGGTTCGTCCATCGACGGCTGAAAGGGCATCATCGAGGATCAAGATTTCCGCATCGAGTAATAACGCACGGGCGATAGAAATACGCTGCTTCTGACCGCCAGAAAGCATCACACCACGCTCGCCAACTTCGGTTTCGTAACCTTGTGGCAAACGCAGAATATCGTCGTGAACGCTGGCAAGCCGGGCAACATGTTCAATTTCTTGCTGCGTTGCGCCCGGTTTACCCAGCGCGATGTTGCTGGCCACCGTATCCGAGAACAGGAATGGCGTCTGGTTTACCACCGCCAGACGGCTGCGCCAGGAGTCGAGCTGCATCTGTACGAGTGGGATCCCATGGAAACAAATCTCGCCCTGGTCAATGTCAAAATGGCGCTGGATAAGAGACAGAATCGTACTTTTCCCGGCTCCCGTTGGCCCACATAGCCCCAACATTTCGCCCGGTTTTAAGGTAAAGGAGACATTTTCAAGCGTTGGCCGTACCGTTTGTGGGTAGTGGAACGCCTGAATATTAACCTCCACGGTGCCGCGACCGGCTGGCGCTTCTTTGTCGCCATCACGGACGGACGGCGCTTCGGATAACATGCTGCGAATGCGGCTGTACGCCGCACTGCCACGTTCAACAATATTGAACATCCACGCCAGCGCCAGCATCGGCCAAATCATCAGGCCGAGGTACATCACGAAACTGGTCAGTTGACCAAGCGTCAGCGAGCCCTGAATTACCATCCAACTGCCCCCACCAATCGCGAGCAGGTTTGCCGTACCAATGGTGATATAAATCGTCGGGTCAAAGCGCGCATCGACCCGTGCCACTCTCATGTTTTTCTGCCCGGCATCTTTGGCTTCGGCGGCAAACAGTGCGGATTGTCGGTCTTCAAGACCAAATGCTTTGATCATGCGGATGCTGGATAAACTTTCCTGCGTCCTGTCGTTAAGCGTTGAGAATGCCGCCTGGGCAAGCTTGAAACGTTGGTGTAATTGGTCGCCATAGCGTTTGATCACCAGCGCCATAATGGGCATTGGCAGTAATGCGAGTAACGTGAGTTCCCAGCTGATTTGCGTCGACATCACGATAAGCACCGCACATCCCATCACCAGCGAATCAACGAGAGTGAGCACCCCCTCGCCTGCGGCAAAAACCACACGGTCGACATCGTTGGTTGCACGGGCCATCAAATCACCAGTGCGGTGACGCAGATAGAATTCAGGGTGCTGGCGGCTTAGCTGGCGGTAATAATCTTCACGCAATTCAACAGCAAGCTGGTAAGACGCACCAAATAACAACACACGCCAGACGTAACGGAGTATGTAGACGATCACCGCAATGATGAGTATCACGCCTATCCACATCAGCACGTCGCTTCCGGAAAGGCGCTGTTGGGTGACACCATCGACAATCACGCCCACCAGTTTTGGTGGCACCAATTGCAGGATTGCAATGATAATAAGCAAGGCGACAGCCCCGAGATAGCGTCGCCATTCGCGGGTGAAGTACCAGCTTAATTGAGCAAATAATCGCACGCAGTCAGATTCCTGAAGTACTGTCTGCCGATGTCAGGCAGAGAAATAAATTCTATTGAGGCCGGGAACGTGAATACCCTAAATAATTGAAGTATGACGGGTATAATTCAGCGCTCTAATGGCAAAGCCGTCGTGTATTTTATCTGTTCCATGGCAAAACTCGAAGTCACATCGCTTAAACCAGGAATGCCGTTCACCAGCCGTTTGTAAAAATCGTCATACCGTTTCATGTCTTCTACCTGCACACGCATCAGGTAGTCGTACTCTCCTGCCATCCGCCAGAAACCAAGCACTTCTGGCATCTGCGCGACGACCGCGACAAATTTGCAGTACCACTCACTGCTGTGATGCTGGGTTTTTATCAGCACAAATGCGGTCAGACCAAGGCCAAGTTTTTCCGGGTCTAAAAGCGCGACCTTTGCCCGAATAATGCCGTCATCTTCAAGCCGTTTCAGGCGTTTCCAGCAGGGAGTGGTAGTCAGATTAACGGCATCAGCGAGTGCCTGCAAAGAGAGGGTGCAGTCGTTTTGCAGCAAGGATAGCAGCTTGCGGTCAATTTTATCTAACATGACGTATTCCAGGAGAAATTTTTTCTCCATTGAACGCCTCTGAAAGGCTAAAAGGCAACTTTTTTATCTTCTTTTTGCATTACTCTAGGCACAAATAAACAAACGGGCAACATCATGACCAGCACCTGGGTAAACCACGCCATAAGCGAAATTAACGCCGATTACCAACGCTCCGCGGATACACATTTGATCCGTCTTGCGCTACCTGGATTTCCCGGTATTCAGCTCTACCTGAAAGATGAAAGTACTCATCCTACTGGCAGTCTTAAACATCGTCTTGCCCGTTCACTATTTTTATATGGTTTATGTAACGGTTGGATTAAAGAAGGAACGACCATCATTGAGGCGTCCTCAGGTTCAACCGCCGTTTCAGAGGCCTATTTTGCCCGTTTGTTAGGGTTGCCGTTTATCGCCGTCATGCCCTCTTACACGGCTAAACGTAAAGTGGAACAAATTGAGTTTTACGGTGGACGCTGCCATTTCGTGGAAAGCGCGTGTGAAATCTACGCGGCATCAGAAATGCTGGAACGTGAGCTAAACGGCCACTATATGGATCAGTTCACCTACGCTGAACGTGCGACCGACTGGAGAGGCAATAACAATATTGCCGACAGTATTTTCCGTCAGATGGAACATGAACCACATCCGGTGCCCGATTATATCGTGATGAGTGCAGGCACAGGCGGCACGTCAGCGACCATTGGCCGTTATTTGCGCTACCTGGGATACCCAACACAACTGGCCGTAGTCGACCCGCAAAATTCAGTGTTCATGGATTACTGGCAGAAACGTGATTGCAGCTTGCGCAGCGCAGTGGGCAGTAAAATTGAAGGGATTGGTCGCCCACGCTGCGAGCCGTCGTTCATTCCGGATGTCATCGACGAAATGATGCGTGTTCCTGATGCGGCGAGCATTGCCACGATGCAATGGCTGGAAACCGTGCTGGGTCGCAAAGTTGGCGCATCCACCGGGACCAATATGTGGGGAGTGTTGCAGCTAGCCGCGCGTATGCGTGCTGAAGGACGCACCGGTTCCATTGTGACGCTACTTTGCGACAGCGGTGAACGTTATCTGGAATCCTACTACAACGCGGAATGGGTGAAGGAAAATATCGGTGATGTGTTGCCGTGGCAACGTGAAATAAACCAATTGCTGTCAATCCCCTAAATAATTCGATTCCCTGAAGTATGGCGGGGATAAAAAAATGCCGGGCAAAAGCCCGGCTGGCTTAATGCCTTATCATTCGGGGAATAAGTGAGGTTTGGTGTATCCAGCCAATGCGTCAAATAATGAGAAACAGCCTGTTTATTGCAGTGACCAATAACAGGTAAATGCGGTAAATCTGCTTTCAGTTGCGCCATCGCGTTACCCATGATCAAACCATGACCCACGCTTGAGAGCATTTCGCGGTCGTTCATCGCATCGCCAAACGCCATACAATCTTTCATCGTCAGGCCCAGGTGCTGGCTTAATACCTTAAGTGCCGATCCTTTGTTGCAGCCAACCGGTAAAACTTCCAGGCAGTCCACCGCAGAGAAACAGAGAAACGCGCGCTCGCCCAGAGCCTCTTCCAACTGAACTTTCAGACGCAGAAGATCGTCGTGAGGACCACAGAAACAAATCTTGGTCACTTCATCAGACGGTATGCGCTTAACATCGACAATTTTCGGGCTGAAGCCGCTGTAAACGTGGGCATTGAGCATTTCCCCAACTTCATATTGGGTTAACCAGCCGGTGTCATTAAATACATGCAGGCTTGCCTGAGTATCCCACGCCCCATGGATCACTGTTTCTGCCGCTTCCGCAGAGAGATCCTGCCGATGCAGTAACTCCCCTTCCATTGAGTGAACTCGCGTCCCGTTGCCGGTTATCAAAAAGGCTTCCAGCGACAGAGAGCCCAGAATATGGCGCATTTCCAAAACATGGCGACCAGTGGCAAACGCAAGAGTCATCTGGCGTTCTTCACGCAGACGGTTCAGGGTACGAAGCGTTTCATCACCCAAATGGTGATTGGGCATTAACAACGTACCATCCATATCAAATGCAGCCAGACGAGCCATGTTCACTCCAGTTTGTGACGACTAAAACACAGTTGGCAGTATCACCTGGCATATACGGAACTAATAGTGAATACTTTCTGAAAATTGTTCCGGGTTTATACCGTTGAGACTATTAAATCGACTAAACCAATTTCAGCGTTTATGGCAGCCTTCCGCGGGTGAAGACCAACTCGTGACTGTCGCAGAGCTGGCTGGCCGTTGTTTTTGCAGTGAGCGGCATGTGCGAACGTTACTCAATCAGTTACAAGACGCGGGTTGGTTAACCTGGCAGGCGCAATCAGGACGTGGGAAACGAGGAACACTCACCTTTCTGGTGACGCCGGAGAGCGTTCGTTCAGGAATGATGGAGCAGGTGTTGCACAAAGGGCAGCACCAGAATGCTCTTGAACTGGCGCAAATCGCGCCGGAACAATTGCGCCAGTTGCTGCAACCGTTTCTCGGTGGGCAATGGCAAAATGATACGCCAACGCTGCGTATTCCTTATTATCGCCCGCTGGAACCTCTGCAACCGGGGTTTCTGCCGGGCCGTGCTGAACAGCATTTGGCTGGGCAAGTTTTTGCTGGTCTCACCCGTTTCACCTCCTCTAACGCCCTTCCACAACCTGATCTGGCTCATCACTGGGAAGTCTCTGAAGACGGTCTGAACTGGTATTTTTTTATTCGCTCCACGCTTCACTGGCACAATGGCGAACCAGTAGAAACCACGCAGCTACAACAACGTTTGATGATGCTATTGGCACTCCCGGCAATGCGGCGGCTGTTCGTCAGCGTAAAAAGCATTGAGCTTGCCCATACGCAGTGCATCCGTTTTGTGTTGCATAGCCCCGATTACTGGCTGGCTCATCGGCTGGCAAGTTATTGCAGCCGCCTGGCGCATCCGGAAGATACGCAAATTGGCTGTGGGCCATTTCGCATCAACAGCTTTAAAGAGAATCTGGTGCGTATCGAGAGTTTTGAGTCTTACCATCTCAGCCATGCGCTACTCAAAGCGGTGGAATACTGGATAACCCCGCAGCTGTTCGATACCGAATTGGGCACCAGCTGCCGTCATCCGGTGCAAATTGCCATTGGCCAACAGGATGAACTGGTGCATCTGCGCCCCGTCAGCAATAGCATCAGCCTCGGTTTTTGTTATCTGGCGGTAAAGCAGAACGGTAATCTGTCACCAGAGCAGGCGCGCTTTCTGATGCAGATCATCCACCAGCAAGAGCTTATCGCCAGTCTGCCCGTCGATGAATCGCTGATCATGCCAAGCCACGAGATGATCCCAGGCTGGAAAATCCCGGAATGGACAAAGCGCAACGCGGTGACACTCCCGTCACGCTTGACGTTGCTTTATCATTTGCCAGTTGAATTGCACGTGATGGCACAACAGCTTAAAACTTATCTTGCTGCTTTAGGTTGCGAATTAACGCTAATTTTCCACGACGCAAAAAACTGGACCGACTGTGAAGCATTAGCAGACGCGGATTTAATGATGGGCGACCGATTGATTGGTGAAGCGCCGGTTTACACGCTGGAGCAGTGGCTGCGCAGTGATGTCCTGTGGCCTGCGGTTCTCACGGAAAGCCAGTACACACATTTGCAGGCTACGCTCGACACCGTACAAATCCACCCGGACGAAAATGCCCGCAGCACGGGTTTGCAAGACGTGTTCAGCGGATTAATGCGCGACGCCATCGTATCGCCACTGTTTAATTACCGTTACCAGATCAGTGCGCCACCCGGCGTGAATGGCATTGAACTCAACGCATGGGGATGGTTCGATTTTACCCGTGCGTGGTTACCTCCTCCCACTATGGTGTGAAGAAGCTGGGCAGCCACGTACTCTGGCGTTAACATATATTTTTATGCATTTAGACCCGAGCGACTTCAAGACGCGGGGATATAACAGGAATACACATGAAACGTGCAGTTGTCGTCTTTAGTGGTGGTCAGGACTCCACAACCTGCCTGATTCAGGCTTTAAAACAGTATGATGAAGTCCACTGTGTGACGTTTGATTATGGCCAGCGCCACCGTGCTGAGATTGACGTTGCCCGTGAACTTGCGCTGAAACTGGGTGCTCGTGCCCATAAAGTCCTGGATGTCACCTTACTGAATGAATTAGCGGTCAGTAGCCTGACGCGCGACAACATTCCCGTACCTGATTACGACCCAAACGAAAGTGGCGTGCCAAGCACCTTCGTACCGGGTCGCAATATCCTGTTCCTGACGCTCACGGCTATTTATGCTTATCAGGTTGAGGCCGAAGCGGTCATCACTGGCGTTTGTGAAACAGACTTCTCAGGCTACCCGGATTGCCGCGATGAATTCGTGAAAGCTTTGAATCACGCCGTAAGCCTCGGCATGGGTCGTGATGTTCGTTTTGAAACCCCACTGATGTGGCTGGATAAAGCAGAAACCTGGGCGCTGGCAGATTATTGGCAGCAACTGAATCTGGTACGCAACGATACCCTGACCTGTTACAACGGCATTCAGGGCGATGGCTGTGGTGAGTGTGCTGCCTGCAACCTTCGTTCTAACGGGCTAAACCATTATCTGGCGGATAAACCAGCGGTGATGGCAGCCATGAAGAAAAAAACGGGTCTGAAGTAATTCAGTGGGCGTGGCCTCGCCACGCCCAACCGCTTATTCCATCATTTGTACTAACTTCTCGCGCAGTTCCCCTTCCAGCGGAACCGACTTCTGCGTTTTCAAATCGATACACACGAATGTCAACAGCGCGTCAGCCACAATCTCACCTTCAGGTTCAAGTTTAACAACCTGACTTAAAACGCCGCTTTTAGCATTGAGTTGCTGCAAGGCGCTTTCAATGCGTAACACATCGCCAAGCACTGCCGGACGACGATAGTTAATATTGATGTTTACCACGATGAACGCGATGTTGTGGTCCGTCATCCACTGGAAGCCAGCCGCGTTTTCCAACCCTTCCCAACGGGCTTCTTCGAGGAACTCAAGGTAGCGGGCATTGTTAACATGCTGATAGAAATCAAGATGGTAACCCCGAACTTTGATTTGTGTTTGCATAGCGCTAAAACCCTATCTTTAGTTTTAATTAACAGGCGAGGTAAACAGGCCACACCAAACTGGTATGACCTGTGATTTAGCATAGCAAACTTTTTAGACAGCGCGAGCTGCGCGCACTAAGCGTTAAAGCTTAATGTGAGACAGATTGCGTTCTACCAACGCACTGCCAATCCCTGGCACCTCCTGTAATTGCTCAAGCGCTTTGAATGGGCCGTACTCTTCACGGTAGCTCACGATCGATTGCGCCTTTTTCAGGCCCACACCATTCATCGCCTGCGCAAGAGCTTCTGCACTAGCGGTGTTAATACTCACAACGCCATCGTCAGCATCGCCTGGTTTTGCCGTGGTGATGGGGGTGGTCGGTGTTTTTTCAACGTGCTGTTGAGCAGTCTCATTCCTGGCAGCCGTTGGGGCAGCGATTGCCTGTGAACACGCGCTGGCACCGATAAGTGCGACAGCGATACAAACTGTTTTTATTCCACTTTTGATTCCTGGTTTCATGCTGTTCCTCCTTGTGTGTTGACAGCAAAGCCACCTTAACGGGAGAAAAAACAGGGACAAATGGCAATATTTAAATGTGGAAAAGGCCGCGAAAGCGGCCTTTGAATGTTGCAGAGCGTTGCAGTGGAGTGCGAGCAACGCCGAAGAACGTTACTGCTGTTCGATGCTGTCACCCATCTTAATTTTCGCTTCTTTGCGCAGATTACTCATCAACGCTTCGAAAGCAATTTGGGCATTGTTCTGGGTGATACCTTGAACCATTGCTTTCTTCTGGTCTGCTGGCATATCGCCAGGTTTAACCTCATCCACCGCTAACAGAACAACGTTACCTTGCATATCGTTAGCGACGCCGAAGGAAGGCTTGTCTTTAGCCGGCAATGGCACCATGAAAGCAGCCTGGCTGATTGGGTCCTGGCCAGTACGAGTCAGCGTTTTTGCAGCACCGAAGCTTAAACCTGCGGCTTTCATCGCTTCGTCGCCTTTGCCAAGTTTCAGCGCGTTCAGAAGTTTGTCTGCATCCTGCTTCGCTTGTTGCTCAGCTTTCTGATGTTTAACCTGCGCGATAACCTGCTCGCGAACTTCAGCTAACGGCTTAATTGCTTCAGCTTTATGTTCTGTGACACGCACAACGAAAGCACGGTCGCCATCAACAGTGATGATGTCGGAGTTGCTACCTGGTGTGCCGTTAGCGCCAACCAGACCACCATTGAAAATAACGTCAGAAACGGGTTTGAAGTCAAGTTCAGCAGGCAAGTTGTCGTGACCGAACCAACCTGTCTCAACAGCTTTAACACCCGCTACTTTTTCAGCGCTTGCCAGAGATTCGTTGTCGTTACTTGCCGCGTCACTCACTTTCTGTTGCAGAGCATAGTAAGCATCAACGGCTTTCTCTTGTTTCACTTTCGCAGCAATCGCATCTTTAACGTCAGACAACGGTTTGGTTTGCGCAGGCACGACATCGTCCAGACGTACGACCAGGAAACCGACAGACGATTTAATCACGCCAGAAAGTTGACCTTTCTCTTTCAGACCTGCGTTTTTCAGCTCGTCCGGCGTAGTGCCTGATTCCAGCCAACCCATGTCACCACCTTTGCGAGCAGAGATGATGTCAGCGGATTTTTCTTTAGCCAGTGCAGCAAAATCAGCACCTTTGTTCAGCTCATCAAGAATCGCTTTAGCTTCGGCTTCAGTTTTGGTTTGAATCACACTGTAGCGGTTACGCTGAGGCTGAGTGAACTCATCCTGATGTTGGTCGTAGTAAGACTGGATGTCAGCATCAGCCACTTCAACTTTCTGAGAAGCCGCATCAAGCATGATGTAGCTGACCCGGAATTGCTCAGGGGCGATGTAGTTGTTTTTGTTTTGCTCGTAGCTGGCGTTAATTTCCTGCTCGGAAGCCTCTTGCTTAGCAGCCAGTGCATTCACATCGATTGTGGCTTCACGAACCACACGCTGCTGTGACACAAGAGCCGCCAACTCATCAGTTTCACCCGTCAGCATGAAGTCAGTGCCGACGATGGCATTGATCAGTTGCTGAGTGGTCAGCTGATTGCGCAGTGCTTGCGCGTATTGATCGGGCGTCATCCCCATATTGTTGAGGATGGAGGTATAACGCGCGTTATCAAACTTGCCGTTGTTCTGGAATGCAGGTTCTTTAAAGATGGCTTGTTTGATTTGTTCGTCGCTGATACTCAGGCCAAGGTGTTTGGCATACTGATCCATCAACGCTTCATCAACCATGCGCGACAGCACTTGCTGGCGCATCTGCTTCATGTAGCCTTCGTTGCCTGCCAGTACAGAGAACTGTTCGCCCAGTTGCTGCTGTTGGCGGTTACGTTCGCTCGCAACGGCGTTTTCAAACTGGCCACGGCTAATTTCTTGACCATTCACTTTTGCGGCGTAGTTGGCGCCACCACCGATCAGGTAGCCACTCACGCCAGTCAAAATGAATGACACGATAATGATGCCGAAAATTATCTTGATTACGAGGCTGTTTGCCGCCGTACGTAAATTGTCCATCATGGTGTAACAACACTCCACTGTAGTGTGAATGGTAAACCCAGCGCAGTCGCTAAATGGGCATCCCTGAATATGCGTACTGCTGTGCCGCTGCGTGCTAGCGGGTATTGTGACAAGAAAATGGGTTCAAATCATCAAACATGCACAAAATTAGTCATCAGGCATAAAAAAAGGCACATCTAATGATGCGCCCTGACCTAACTTTGACTAGCGTTGCCCTAAATATCGGACGATAAATCAGTTCACAGCTTCTTTCAGCGCTTTACCAGCACGGAAACCTGGTACTTTGGCAGCAGCGATGGTGATTTCTTTGCCTGTTTGTGGGTTACGGCCGGTACGGGCAGCACGTTCACGAACAGCAAAAGTTCCAAAGCCAACCAGTGCCACGTCTTCCCCAGATTGCAGAGATTCAGTAACAGAAGCAATCACAGCGTCTAATGCACGTCCAGCCGCGGCTTTAGAAATATCAGCACCTGCGGCAATTTTGTCTATCAGTTGAGATTTATTCACTCTTCTCTTCCTCTCTTTATAATTTATATCGCACCAGATATCCTTCAAAGTGCGACCGCGCAGCAGTTATATCAGGCCTGTCATGCCCTTACAACACCCGTTGTTGATGACATGCATCCCCAGCGATCTAAAGTAGCGACACAAAAAAAAGCTGGCAAGTGACAATTCACCCGCCAGCTCTGATTTTATTGACCGAATATGCGTCAGGTCACTATTTTGAGGTTACAACCTGCATTCCGTAGGGTTCGTTCTGCAATGCAAGAGCCAAAACTTCCTCGATGCGCTTCACCGGATGGATATCCAGGTCGGCGATAACATTGTCAGGAATCTCTTCCAGATCACGTTTATTTTCATCCGGAATCAGAACAGTCTTGATACCTCCACGGTGTGCTGCCAGCAGTTTTTCTTTCAAACCACCGATTGGCAACACCTGACCACGCAACGTGATTTCACCGGTCATCGCCACATCTGCACGAACAGGGTTACCTGTCAGGCAAGATACCAACGCGGTACACATCGCAATACCCGCGCTTGGGCCGTCTTTCGGTGTTGCACCTTCTGGTACGTGAACGTGGATGTCACGTTTTTCGTAGAAATCAGCATTGATGCCCAATTTCTCTGCACGCGCGCGCACCACGGTCAACGCTGCCTGGATAGATTCCTGCATAACTTCACCCAGAGAACCGGTGTAAGTCAGCTTGCCTTTGCCCGGCACACAAGCGGTTTCGATGGTCAGTAAATCACCACCGACTTCAGTCCACGCAAGGCCTGTGACTTGACCTACACGGTTTTCGCTGTCTGCACGGCCATAATCAAAGCGCTGCACGCCAAGGAAATCTTTCAGGTTATCGCCGTCGATTTCGATATGCTTCAGCGTTTTGTCCAGCAGCAGTTGTTTAACGGCTTTACGGCACAGTTTGGAGATTTCACGTTCCAGACTACGGACACCCGCTTCGCGAGTGTAGTAACGAATGATGCCAGTAATGGCACTATCGTGAACCGTAATTTCGCCTTTCTTCAATGCGTTACGTTCAATTTGCTTCGTCAGCAGGTGCTGTTTAGCAATGTTCAGCTTTTCGTCTTCGGTGTAACCGGACAAACGAATCACTTCCATACGATCCAACAGCGGAGCTGGAATGTTCATGGAGTTAGACGTTGCGACGAACATGACGTCGCTCAGATCGTAATCCACTTCCAGATAGTGGTCGTTGAACGCCACGTTCTGTTCTGGATCAAGAACTTCCAGAAGGGCTGATGCCGGATCGCCACGCATGTCTGAGGACATTTTATCGATTTCATCCAACAGGAATAATGGGTTTTTAACGCCCACTTTCGCCATCTTCTGAATCAATTTGCCCGGCATGGAACCGATATAAGTACGACGGTGGCCACGAATTTCCGCTTCGTCACGCACGCCGCCCAGCGCCATACGCACGTATTTACGCCCTGTCGCTTTAGCGATGGACTGGCCCAGTGAGGTTTTACCCACACCCGGAGGCCCAACCAGGCACAAAATTGGCCCTTTGAGCTTGTTTACACGGCTCTGGACTGCGAGATATTCCAGGATACGATCTTTCACGCGCTCAAGGCCGTAATGATCGGTATCGAGGACTTCCTGCGCCTGACGCAGATCTTTTTTCACTTTGCTGCGCGCATTCCACGGCACCTGCACCATCCAATCGATGTAACCACGAACCACGGTGGCTTCCGCAGACATTGGAGACATCATTTTCAGTTTTTGCAGTTCCGCTTCGGTTTTTTCACGCGCTTCTTTCGGCATTTTAGCCGCGTCGATTTTGCGTTTTAGCGCTTCGTTTTCGTCTGGAGCGTCGTCCATTTCGCCGAGTTCTTTCTGAATCGCTTTCATTTGCTCATTCAGATAGTACTCACGCTGGCTTTTTTCCATCTGCTTTTTGACGCGGTTGCGAATACGTTTCTCAACCTGCAGCAGATCGATTTCTGACTCCATCATTGCCATCAGATATTCAAGACGTTCGTTAATGTCGGACATCTCGAGAACGGACTGTTTGTCAGTCAGTTTCAATGGCATATGTGCAGCGATGGTGTCTGCCAGACGAGCGGGATCGTCAATGCTGTTCAGCGATGTCAGCACCTCTGGCGGGATTTTTTTGTTCAGTTTAATATAGCCTTCAAACTGATTAATCGCGGTGCGCACCAGCACTTCCTGTTCGCGCTCTTCGATAGCTGGCGAATTCAGGTACTCAGCCTGAGCTGAGAAATGGTCACCGTTGTCAGAAAGCGTGGTAATACGCGCACGCTGTAACCCTTCAACCAGCACTTTAACGGTGCCGTCTGGCAGTTTCAGCATCTGCAGGATGGATGCGACGGTACCCACTGAGAACAGGTCATTTACACCTGGCTCATCTGTCGAGGCTTCTTTCTGCGCCACCAGCATGATTTTTTTATCATGATCCATGGCCGCTTCCAGGCAACGAATGGATTTTTCTCGCCCGACAAACAGTGGAATTACCATGTGCGGATAAACCACCACATCGCGCAACGGCAATACGGGGATTTCAATGCGTTCAGAACGCTCAGGATTCATAGAGCTCTCTCTTAGTTAAGGTCCGCCTGGTGATGGGGGATGCTCTCTGCTTAATACCTCACGGGTATCTGGCATCACCAACAAGTAAGTCAGTATATGGGGATGTTTCCAGAGCATTCAATGCCAGGAATGAAGGAAAAACAAAAGGGGGATATAAATCCCCCTTTTTATACTAACTGACTGGTTATTTTGGCGAATTATTCACCGGATGCTTGTTGCGCTTCCGGTTTACCATAAATTAGTAATGGTTTGCTCTGACCATCGATGACGGATTCGTCAATCACCACTTTCTCGACGTCTTCCATTGATGGAAGATCGTACATGGTGTCCAGCAAAGCGCCTTCAACGATGGAACGCAAACCACGAGCACCGGTTTTACGTGCCATTGCTTTCTTAGCAATCGCGTCCAGTGCTTCGTCACGGAATTCCAGATCCACACCTTCCAGATTGAACAACGCCTGATATTGCTTGGTCAGGGCGTTTTTCGGCTCTTTCAGGATTTGAATCAGCGCTTCTTCGCTCAGTTCAGTCAACGTAGCAACGACTGGCAGACGACCGATGAACTCAGGGATCAGACCAAATTTGATCAAATCTTCTGGCTCAACCTGGCCTAATAACTGCCCTTCGGTGGCTTTCTGAGATTTGCCTTTTACTGTCGCACCAAAGCCGATACCCGAACCGGTTTCAACTCGGTTTGCGATAACTTTATCGAGGCCTGCAAATGCGCCGCCACAGATAAACAGAATCTTAGAGGTATCAACCTGCAAGAACTCTTGCTGTGGATGCTTACGACCACCCTGAGGTGGAACCGCCGCAACAGTACCTTCGATAAGTTTCAGCAACGCCTGCTGCACACCTTCACCAGACACATCACGGGTGATGGACGGGTTATCAGATTTGCGGGAGATTTTGTCGATCTCATCGATGTACACGATACCGCGCTGTGCTTTCTGCACATCGTAATCACATTTTTGCAGCAGTTTCTGGATGATGTTTTCTACGTCTTCACCCACGTAACCCGCTTCGGTTAACGTTGTCGCATCTGCCATGGTGAATGGAACATCCAGCAAACGTGCCAAGGTTTCAGCCAGCAGGGTTTTCCCGCTACCCGTCGGCCCGATGAGCAGAATGTTACTTTTGCCCAGTTCGATTCCGTTGGTGCTGTCGCCGTTACGCAGACGTTTGTAGTGGTTGTAAACCGCAACCGCCAGGACTTTCTTAGCCTGTTCCTGACCGATGACGTAATCATCGAGATGGTGACGGATTTCATGCGGAGTCGGCAGCGCGCTGCGTTCGCGATGCGGCGCGACTTCTTTGATCTCTTCGCGAATAATGTCGTTACATAAATCGACACACTCATCGCAGATATACACTGACGGCCCGGCAATCAGTTTACGCACTTCATGCTGGCTTTTGCCGCAAAAAGAGCAGTACAGTAATTTGCCTGAACCGTCTTTGCGCTTATCTGTCATCGGTAAAACCTCTTTTCTGTTTCTTTGCACCGTACAAGTCCGGCACAAGTGCCATTCTACGGCGCAGCCAATCGTAAGCGCGCCAGGAGCCGCTACTTCAACTATAGTATACGGCTCACTGTTTTCGGGCGTTAGCTACGGTGAGTCAGGATTGAGTCAACTAATCCGTACTCTACCGCCTCGCTTGCAGCGAGGAAACGGTCACGCTCGGTGTCTCTTTCGATTTCTTCCAGAGACTTACCAGTATGTTGCGCCATGAGTTCGTTCATACGAGCTTTCACTTTCAGAATTTCGCGCGCATGGATTTCGATATCCGTTGCTTGTCCCTGATAGCCACCCAGCGGCTGGTGAATCATCACGCGTGAGTTCGGCAAGCAGAAACGCTTACCTTTAGCCCCAGCGGTCAGCAGGAAAGCGCCCATAGAACAGGCTTGTCCCATACAGATAGTGCTGACATCTGGTTTAATAAATTGCATCGTATCGTAGATAGACATACCGGCAGTAATCACGCCGCCTGGTGAGTTGATGTAGAGATAGATGTCTTTTTCTGGGTTTTCTGCTTCCAGAAACAGCATCTGCGCCACAATCAGGTTAGCCATATGGTCTTCGACCTGGCCTGTCATAAAGATGACACGTTCCTTGAGCAGACGGGAATAGATATCGTATGAACGCTCGCCACGCGATGTCTGTTCAACAACCATCGGCACCAGGGCCATATGGGGTGCAAATTGATCTCTTTCGCCACTGTATGACATTTCCGTCTCCTGGAATAATTAAGCCTTCGATACCTGATGCACTGATTCTACTTGAGACGCAAAAAGAAGACTACGCTCCTTGCGCGCCTCGCAACCTTAATTGGACGGATTATCAGTCAGGGATCCTCATTTCTAGCCATACCCGTATTTATGGGGATGAGCTTACCCTGTTTCAAGCATAACAACCTTTTCTTGTTACGCTAACCCTGAAACTGCGTTTTATTGATGGGTTTTCAGGGAGTCACTGATAAAAAAAGCCCGCCACCTGTGGGTGACGGGCTTGATGCAGCAATATTTTGGCGATGATGCCAAAAATTATGCTTACGCTTGTTGGTTCATCAGTTCGCTAAAGGTAGTCGCTTTTTCAGACACTTTCGCTTTAGACAGTACTGCTTCAACAGCTTGTTCTTCCAGAGCAACATTACGCATGTTGTCCATCAGTTCTTTGTTTTTGCCGTAGAACTCAACAACTTCAGTCGGATCTTCGTAGGCAGAAGCCATTTCTTCGATCAGACCTTTAACGCGTTCTTCGTCAGCTTTCAGCTCGTGGGTACGAATCACTTCACCCAACAGCAGGCCAACAACAACACGACGCTTAGCTTGTTCTTCGAACAACTCACGTGGCAGTTCCAACGCTTGTTTCTCGTTGCCACCGAAACGCTGTGCAGCCTGGCGACGCAGAACGTCGATTTCGCCGTCGATCAGTGCAGCTGGTACGTCGATGTTGTTCGCATTAACCAGACCGTCGATTGCTTGAGACTTGATGCGGTTACGCACAGCGCCTTTCAGCTCACGATCCATGTTTTTACGCACTTCGGTACGCAGACCTGCAACAGAACCATCAGCAACGCCGAAACGTTTGATGAATTCTTCAGTAAATTCTGGCAGTTCACGCTCTTCAACTTTCTTCAGAACGATGTCGAACTTAGCCGCTTTACCTTTCAGGTTTTCAGCGTGGTAATCTTCTGGGAAAGTCACTTCGATAGTGAATTCTTCGCCAGCTTTATGACCAACCAGACCGTCTTCGAAGCCTGGGATCATACGACCCTGGCCCATTGCCAGTACGAAGTCAGACGCTTTGCCGCCTTCGAATACTTCGCCGTCTACAGAACCAGTGAAGTCGATGGTTACGCGGTCTTCTGCAGTTGCAGCAGCTTCTGATTCTTTCCAGGTCGCCTGCTGCTTACGCAGGGTGTCCAGCATTGCATCAACGTCTTCGTCAGTCACTTCAACAACCGGTTTTTCTACTTCGATTGCTTCCAGACCTTGCAGCTCAACTTCTGGGTACACTTCAAACTCAACCGCATAGGTGAAGTCTTCGCCCAGTTTGTATTCGCCTGGAACGTAGTTCGGTGCGCCAGCTGGATTGATTTTTTCTTTGATGATCGCGTCAACGAAGTTACGGCTCATCAGTTCGCCCAACACGTCCTGGCGAACAGAAGCGCCATAGCGTTGTGCGATAACGGTCATCGGCACTTTTCCTTTACGGAAACCGTCGATACGGGCTTTCTTTGCCACGTTGACCAGCTCGCTTTTTACAGCGGTTTCGATGCTGTCTGCAGCGATAGTAATCGTGAGACGGCGGCCAAGGCCCTGAGTGGTTTCAACTGAAACTTGCATCTTGTTACCTCAAAAAATCACAGTGCTCGGTCAACTCTGGAAGCGCTGATTTGTGCTCCACAGAACCGGGATGCCTTCTGAATCAGAATCACATTCCCTGTCGTCAGAATCGTCCCGAAGACATTCCGAAAAATAAGACGCAGCATTATAGCGGCATCACCAAGGTGAGTCGAGAACGGCAACACAGTGTTGCTGCGGCCCTTTTCACAGTTCTTTTGGATTTATTGCCCAAACCCTGGAACAACAAGGGCGATTTAAGACAAAACAAAACGGCCCGCAGGCCGTTTAATAAAACACGATTCATATACCGCAACATAAAGGAAAAGTTCCCTAAGTTGCAAGCCTGAAGGTTAACTTCAGGCGATTGATCCTGCTCCACGGCAAGGTGGAGAGGCTAAAACAGTATCATGCAAACCTTCCCATTCTTTAATTGTGTAGGTGTGCAGGGCTAATGCATGAACGGTGGTAGAAAGTTCGGCACTTAATGTTCCGTAAATCATTCGATGGCGATTTAAGAAACGCTCACCAGCGAAACGGTCACTGACCAAAACCACTTTGAAATGGCTCTCTGAACCCGCCGGGACATTGTGACGATAGCTTTCATCCACGACTTCCAGGAACACGGGTTCAAACGCTGCCCTTAATTTTGATTCTATTTGCTCGCGCATCATCATGAACTTTCTCCTCGACTGCGTAGAGTAGAGATGCCACTCATCCCTTTAAATGTTAGCCGCTTTTAGCCGTTTTAATAACGGAATTTCAACAATTATTTAGCTTTCGTCCGATTTCCTTCCCCAAGCCCCTGTAGCTTAATGTGATTACGGCACTAATCATGGGCAAAATGGTCAGATAGCTTTGCAACCGCTCAGAAAAAGCGCAACGCGATGAAATTACGTGCGTTAACTGCTTCCACTGGGCACATGCAGTGTTATGATGGCGTGATTTTTTATCTGCCTGCCCCTTGAGTACATTGAGATAGCGAACATGTTAAAAAAATTATTATTCCCGTTGGTTGCCATTTTTATGCTGGCCAGCTGTGCAACACCTCCAACCACTATTGATGTTTCACCAACTATCAGCCTGCCACAGCAAGATCCAAGCCTGATGGGCGTAACTGTAAGCATCAACGGTGCGGACCAACGCAAAGACCAGGCTCTGGCAAAAGTCACTCGTGATAACCAACTGGTTACACTGACCCCATCTCGTGATCTGCGTTTCCTGCTGCAAGAAGTTCTGGAAAAACAGATGACTGCCCGTGGTTATATGATTGGGCCTAACAGCCCGGTAGACTTACAAATCATCGTAAACCAGTTGTATGCTGACGTCTCTCAGGGCAGCGTGCGATACAACATCGCCACTAAAGCCGATATCGTGATTATTGCGACGGCCAAAAATGGCACAAAGATGACCAAAAACTACCGATCTAACTACAACGTAGAAGGTGCGTTCCAGGCTACCAACAAGAATATCGCCAATGCAGTAAACTCTGTATTGACTGATACCATTGCTGATATGGCCCAGGACACCAGCGTTCATGATTTTATTAAGCAGAACGCTCGTTAATTAATACCTCACCAGCCCGCATCATGCGGGCTGGTTTTAGAGCAAAGTATGCCCAACCATTATCTTCGTCTTTTTCAGCAGCCAAAATCAGCCATCCTTTTGATTTTAGGCTTTGCTTCTGGCCTCCCTCTCGCCCTCACATCCGGCACACTTCAGGCATGGATGACGGTTGAGAATATCGATCTTAAAACCATTGGTTTCTTCTCGCTCGTCGGGCAAGCCTATGTGTTTAAGTTCCTGTGGTCGCCAGTGATGGACAGATATACGCCGCCGTTGCTGGGCCGGCGTCGTGGTTGGTTGCTTATTACGCAGGTTCTGCTGCTGATTGCGATTGCCGGAATGGGGTTCCTGGAACCGGGTTCGCAGTTGCGTTGGATGGCGGCGCTGGCGGTCATTATTGCTTTCTGCTCTGCCTCGCAAGATATCGTTTTCGATGCCTGGAAAACGGATGTTCTCCCAGCCGAAGAACGTGGCACGGGTGCTGCAATCAGCGTGTTGGGTTATCGTCTGGCGATGTTGGTTTCTGGCGGTTTAGCACTTTGGCTTGCGGACAGATACCTTGGCTGGCAAGGCATGTACTGGCTGATGGCGGCACTGATGCTGCCTTGTATTATCGCCACTTTACTCGCCCCGGAACCAACAGACGCGATCCCCGTCCCCCGAAGTCTGGAACAAGCAGTGGTCGCCCCGTTGCGCGATTTCTTTGGCCGCAACAATGCATGGCTGATTCTGCTGCTGATTGTGATGTATAAGCTCGGCGATGCGTTCGCCATGAGTTTAACGACGACATTTTTGATTCGCGGTGTGGGTTTTGACGCCGGTGAAGTCGGCATGGTGAATAAAACGCTGGGTCTGATTGCCACAATTATCGGTGCCCTCTATGGCGGTATTTTGATGCAGCGCCTGTCGCTGTTTCGCGCCTTACTGATATTTGGCATTTTGCAGGGGGTATCCAATGCCGGTTACTGGATCCTCTCAATTACCGATAAACATATGATCAGCATGGCAACGGCGGTTTTCTTTGAGAATCTCTGTGGCGGTATGGGCACGGCAGCATTTGTCGCACTTCTGATGACGCTGTGTAATAAATCATTTTCTGCGACTCAATTTGCATTGCTTTCTGCCCTGTCAGCGGTAGGGCGTGTTTATGTGGGGCCGATAGCCGGTTGGTTTGTCGAAGCGCAGGGTTGGCCGACATTTTACCTGTTCTCCGTTTTCGCTGCGGTTCCGGGCATCTTGTTATTACTGGTTTGTAAAACGACCCTCGAATACACCCAGAATAACGATAGCTTCATCCCAAGAAGCGAGTTTTCTTCAGCCTATCGCATCGCTCTACGTGCCTTAACGCTGGGCTGTGCACTTCTGGCGGTCTGGTTAGTGGTGCTGATTACCAATGCGACAGGTCTGACAAACTGGGCGTTCAACATCCAGTTCCTGGAATGGGGAGCGTTGTTCGCTATCGGAGGCATTGTGTTTGGCGGGGTGCTTGATTATCTGGCATTACGTAAAACAGCTTTAATGTAAACGCTCTGATTTATTCCAGAAATAATAAGTTGCGCAGCGTGACTATATTGATTAATTAATAAACACTCTTTTCCGTGCTGAATTATTTATCGAAAGCAAGACTCTTTTTTTAGATTATTAGCAGGAAAATTATTTTCACCCTGCATTTAACCGATTCAGCTTTTGCCTAAATTATTCTGTAGATCATTTCGTTTATCAATTGATGCTAATTTGTTAAAATTATGTTTATTAAAATGATTGGTTATACCAATTAACCTGTACTATTTACGTCAAGGCGGGTTTTCGTTATAACCCAGACAGCATGCGGGCTATCTCGATATTTTACAGTTTGTTGCATTCTATGTGACATTGTCGGCAGAACCTGGTAACACCACACTGACACCATGCCATTCATGTTTACAGTAATGTAACCTTCCCGTAAAATGCCTTCACACTTTAAACGACAATAGAGCTCCCTGGAATTGAGGTCGTTAAATGAGACTCAGGAAATACAATAAAAGTTTGGGATGGTTGTCATTAATTGCAGGCACATTTTTACTCAGTGGCTGTGATTCTGCACTTCTGGACCCCAAAGGACAAATTGGACTGGAACAACGTTCATTGATACTGACAGCTCTTGGGCTGATGTTGATTGTCGTTATCCCAGCTATCGCAATGGCTATCGGTTTTGCCTGGAAATATCGGGCATCAAACAAAGACGCCAAATACAGCCCCAACTGGTCCCACTCCAACAAAGTTGAAGCTGTCGTCTGGACGATTCCCATCCTTATCATCATTTTCCTCGCGGTTCTGACCTGGAAAACCACGCACGCCCTTGAGCCAAGCAAACCGCTGGTTCACGATGCGAAGCCGGTTACCATTGAAGTTATCGCTATGGACTGGAAATGGTTCTTCATCTACCCAGAGCAAGGTATTGCGACGGTGAATGAAATTGCCTTCCCAGCCAACACCCCGGTGGAATTCAAAATCACCTCTAACTCGGTGATGAACTCCTTCTTTATTCCACGACTGGGTAGCCAGATCTACGCAATGGCAGGTATGCAGACCAAATTGCACCTGATTGCAGATGAAGCAGGCACCTACGACGGTATTTCGTCTAACTACAGCGGTAAAGGTTTCTCCGGTATGAAGTTCAAGGCTATCGCCACGCCGGATATGGACACCTTTAACCAATGGGTCGCTAAAGCGAAACAATCTCCGGAAGTCATGAATGACATGGCAACTTACGAGAAGCTTGCAGCACCAAGCGAATACAACAAAGTCGAATACTTCTCCGCTGTTAAACCTGATTTGTTTAAAGACGTTATTAACAAATTCATGGAGCACGGGAAGAGCATGGACATGACCCAACCTGAAGGCGAGCACGCAGCGCACGAAGGAATGGAAGGCATGGACATGAGTAACGCCCAAACCTCTCACTAAAGGGGCCGAGGAATAATACGATGTTCGGAAAACTTACACTGGATGCAGTCCCATTCCATGAACCCATTGTCATGGTTACGGTGGCCGCGATTATCGTCGGAGGACTGGCGCTAGTTGCAGCTATCACTTACTTCGGTAAGTGGGAATATTTATGGAAAGAGTGGTTCACCTCGGTTGACCACAAACGCCTCGGCATAATGTACGTGATTGTTGCGATAATCATGCTGCTGCGTGGCTTTGCCGACGCCATTATGATGCGTAGCCAGCAAGTTCTGGCTTCCGCTGGAGAAGCAGGCTTCCTGCCACCTCATCACTACGACCAGATCTTTACCGCCCACGGCGTAATCATGATCTTCTTCGTAGCGATGCCATTTGTTATCGGCCTGATGAACATTGTCGTGCCGTTGCAGATTGGTGCGCGTGACGTTGCCTTCCCATTCCTGAACAACCTGAGCTTCTGGTTCACCGTTGTGGGTGTGGTGCTGGTTAACCTGTCCCTTGGGGTGGGTGAATTCGCACAGACCGGTTGGGTTGCTTATCCACCGCTATCGGGCATTGAGTACAGTCCGGGCGTCGGGGTCGACTACTGGATATGGAGTCTACAGCTCTCGGGTATCGGTACGACATTAACAGGTATTAACTTCTTCGTTACTATCCTGAATATGCGTACACCTGGCATGACGATGTTCAAAATGCCAGTATTTACCTGGGCTTCGCTGTGTACCAACGTACTGATTATCGCGGCATTCCCTATCTTTACCGTGACCGTCGCACTGTTAACCCTTGACCGCTACCTTGGCACCCATTTCTTTACCAATGATATGGGTGGCAACATGATGATGTATATCAACCTCATCTGGGCATGGGGCCATCCAGAAGTTTACATTCTGGTGCTGCCGGTGTTTGGTGTGTTCTCAGAAGTGGTTGCGACATTCTCGAAAAAACGTCTGTTCGGTTACACCTCACTGGTGTGGGCGACCATCGCGATTACCGTACTGTCGTTCATCGTTTGGCTGCACCACTTCTTCACCATGGGCAGCGGCGCGAACGTCAACGCCTTCTTTGGTATCGCCACCATGATTATCGCCATCCCAACAGGGGTGAAGATCTTCAACTGGCTGTTCACCATGTACCAGGGCCGTATCGTGTTCAACTCTGCGATGCTGTGGACCATTGGCTTCGTCGTCACCTTCTCTATCGGTGGCATGACCGGTGTTCTGTTAGCGGTTCCAGGTGCTGACTTCGTACTGCATAACAGCCTGTTCCTGATTGCTCACTTCCATAACGTCATTATCGGTGGTGTGGTATTCGGTTGCTTCGCAGGTCTGACTTACTGGTGGCCAAAAGCGTTCGGCTTCACATTGAACGAAACCTGGGGCAAACGCGCCTTCTGGTTCTGGATCATCGGCTTCTTCGTCGCGTTTATGCCGCTGTACGTGCTGGGCTTCATGGGTATGACCCGTCGTTTGAGCCAGCAAATCGATCCACAGTTCCACACCCTGCTGGTCATTGCAGCTTGTGGCGCAGGCTTGATTGCACTGGGTATCCTGTCGCAGCTGATTCAGTTCTACGTTTCTATTCGTGACCGTGAGCAGAACCGCGACCTGACGGGTGACCCATGGGGTGGCCGTACGCTGGAGTGGGCAACATCCTCCCCTCCTCCGTTCTACAACTTTGCTCACTTGCCACACGTTCATGAGCGTGATGCATTCTGGGAAATGAAAGAGAAAGGTGAAGCGTACAAACAGCCAACGCATTATGAAGAGATTCATATGCCACGTAACAGCGCTGCGGGCATCGTTATTGCCGCGTTCGCTACCGTGTTTGGTTTCGCGATGATCTGGCACATCTGGTGGCTGGCGATTGTTGGCTTTGCCGGCATCATCATCACCTGGATTGCAAAAAGCTTCGACGAAGATGTGGATTACTACGTTCCGGTTGCGGAAGTCGAAAAACTGGAAAACCAGCATTTCGATGAAATTACCAAAGCAGGGCTGAAAAATGTCAACTGAAACTCTCACTCACGCTAACGCCCACGCCGCGGAGCATGGGCATCACGATGCAGGAACCAATAAAGTCTTTGGTTTCTGGATCTACCTGATGAGCGACTGCATTCTGTTCTGTTGCTTGTTTGCTACCTATGCCGTTCTGGTGAACGGCACTGCCGGCGGCCCGGCAGGGAAAGACATTTTCGAACTGCCGTTTGTGCTGGTCGAAACTGCCCTGCTGTTGTTCAGCTCCATCACCTATGGCATGGCGATCATCGCCATGAACAAAGGCAACAAAAGCCAGGTTATCTCCTGGCTGGCGCTGACCTTCCTGTTTGGTGCGGGCTTCGTCGGGATGGAAATCTATGAATTCCATCATCTGATTGTTGAAGGTTATGGCCCGGATCGTAGCGGCTTCCTGTCAGGCTTCTTTGCTCTGGTCGGTACGCACGGTCTGCACGTAACTTCTGGTCTGGTCTGGATGGCGCTGATGATGTTCCATGTTTACCGTCGCGGCTTGACCAGCGCTAACCGTACTCGCCTGATGTGCCTGAGCTTGTTCTGGCACTTCCTGGACGTTGTATGGATCTGTGTATTCTCTGTTGTTTACCTGATGGGGGCGATGTAATGAGTCATTCAACTGAACACGCAGGCGCCCACCACGGTAGCGTTAAAACGTATATGACCGGTTTTATCCTGTCGATTATCCTGACGGCAATCCCGTTCTGGATGGTAATGACAGGTACTGCCTCCCACGCCATGATTCTCGGCGTGGTACTGGTAAGTGCAGTGGTACAGATTCTGGTTCACCTGGTGTGCTTCCTGCACATGAACACCTCTTCTGAAGAGCGTTGGAACCTGGTGGCCTTTGTCTTTACCGCGCTGATAATCGCCATTCTGGTGGTCGGCTCTATCTGGATTATGTGGAACCTCAACCAGAACATGATGGTTCATTAAGAGCGGTTTATATGATAAAGCGATACCTGCAAGTAACCAAACCAGGAATTATTTTCGGCAACTTGATCTCTGTCATTGGGGGATTTTTACTGGCCTCAAAGGGCAGCATTGATTATTCCCTGTTTTTCGCCACTCTCGTCGGGGTGTCGTTGGTCGTGGCGTCGGGTTGTGTCTACAACAACTTCATTGACCGCGACATCGACCGTAAGATGGAGCGAACCAAGAACAGGGTTATGGTCAAGGGTCTGATTGCGCCGAAAACCTCGCTGGTATACGCCACCTTGTTGGGTATTGCTGGCTTCATGCTGCTGTGGTTTGGTGCTAATCCGCTCGCCATGTGGTTAGGCGTGATGGGCTTTGTGGTGTATGTCGGCGTATACAGCCTGTACATGAAACGCAAATCTGTCTACGGCACCCTGATTGGCAGCCTTTCGGGCGCAGCACCACCAGTGATTGGTTACTGTGCTGTGACCGGCGAGTTTGATACCGGTGCTTTGATCCTGCTGGCCATCTTTAGCCTGTGGCAGATGCCGCATTCCTATGCGATTGCCATCTTCCGCTTTAAAGATTACCAGGCAGCGAACATCCCGGTACTGCCCGTAGTTAAAGGCATTTCGGTCGCGAAGAACCATATCACGCTGTATATCATTGCGTTTGCTGTCGCAACGCTGATGCTGTCTCTTGGCGGTTACGCTGGATATAAATATCTGGTGGTGGCTGCTGCGGTAAGCGTCTGGTGGTTGGGCATGGCACTACGGGGATATAAAGTGGAAGACGACAAAGTCTGGGCGCGCAAATTGTTCGTCTTTTCTATTGTCGCGATCACATCACTCAGCGTGATGATGTCGGTCGATTTCATGGTGCCAGATTCACATAATCTGCTGACTTACGTCTGGTAAGTCGTGAACCTCTTGAAAGGGCACTTCGGTGCCCTTTTTTATTAGTTTCATCAATCATTCCCTCATGTAATATCTTTTCAATAACTAGACATTTACCCTCCCCTGCCCACGCACTACACTAAGACCTGCTTTTTATCTGAGGTGGTAATGAACGATTACAAAATGACGCCCGTCGAATTACGTGCGACGTGGGGTTTAGGCTCAGTATTTTCACTGCGCATGCTCGGCATGTTTATGGTACTGCCGGTTCTTACCACTTACGGCATGGCGTTGCAGGGCGCGAGCGAAGCGCTGATTGGCCTCGCCATCGGAATTTATGGACTGGCGCAGGCTATCTTCCAGATCCCCTTTGGCCTGCTTTCCGACCGTATTGGCCGCAAACCGCTTATTGTGGGTGGCTTACTGATCTTTGTCCTCGGCAGCGTGATTGCGGCACTTTCTACGTCGATTTGGGGCGTGATTCTTGGCCGTGCCTTACAAGGTTCCGGTGCGATTGCCGCCGCCGTAATGGCGCTGCTTTCTGATTTAACGCGCGAGCAGAATCGTACCAAAGCCATGGCATTTATCGGCGTCAGTTTTGGTGTCACCTTTGCCATCGCCATGGTGCTTGGGCCAATCATTACGCACAGCCTGGGTTTAAATGCGCTGTTCTGGATGATTGCGATTCTGGCAAGCTGCGGCATTTTGATCACCCTGTGGGTGGTTCCGAACACCAAAAGCCATGTGTTAAACCGCGAGTCCGGCATGGTGAAAGGCTGCTTTAGCAAAGTGCTGGCAGAACCTAAATTACTGAAGCTGAACTTCGGCATTATGTGCCTGCACATCATGCTGATGTCGACATTTGTTGCCCTCCCCGGTCAGCTTGAGCAAGCAGGTTTCCCGGCTTCGGAGCACTGGAAAGTTTATCTTTGTACCATGCTCATTTCGTTCGTCTCCGTGGTGCCATTTATCATTTATGCCGAAGTAAAACGCCGCATGAAGCGCGTGTTTGTGGGCTGCGTTGCGCTACTGCTGATTGCTGAAATTGTGCTGTGGGGTTCCGGCCCGCACTTCTGGGAACTGGTGTTAGGTGTGCAGTTGTTCTTCCTCGCCTTTAACCTGATGGAAGCCATTTTACCGTCGCTTATCAGCAAAGAATCACCTGCGGGTTACAAAGGCACGGCGATGGGGATTTATTCCACCAGCCAGTTTTTGGGCGTGGCGATTGGCGGTTCATTCGGTGGATGGATTGATGGATTATTTGATTCGCAAACCGTGTTCCTGGCCGGTGCGTTGTTGGCGATGGTGTGGTTACTGGTGAGCAGCACCATGACCGAACCGCCTTACGTGGCAAGTCTACGGATTGAATTACCTGAAGATGTGGCCGACGACGAAACGCTGAAGCAGCGTCTGCTGACTCAGGCAGGTGTGAGTGAAGTGAATATTTTTACTCAGGAACGCAGCGCTTACGTGAAGATAGACAGCAAGCTGACGAACCGGTTTGAGATTGAACAGTTGGTGAAACAACCCTCACCCTAGCCCTCTCCCTGAGGGAGAGGGGACAGTCCGGTTTTCCCCCTCTCCTGAGAGAGAGGGAACAGTCCGGTTTTCCCCTCTCCTGAGAGAGAGGGAACAGTCCGGTTTTCCCCCTCTCCTGGGGGAGAGGGTCGGGGTGAGGGCGTACCAGAATCAGTCGCGGAAGTTTTTAAACTGGAACGGTTGTCCCAAATCCCCACCACGAACCAACGCCATTGCGGCCTGTAAATCGTCACGGGATTTACCCGTTACGCGCAGTTCTTCGCCCTGAATCTGCACCTGAACTTTGGTCTTGCTGTCTTTAATCAGCTTCACAATTTTCTTGGCGATAGTCGATTCAATGCCCTGCTTGAGCTTAGCTTCAACGCTCCAGGTTTTACCGCTGTGCACAAACTCTTCTGGCACATCAATTGAAGCCCCTTCGATACCACGCTTAAGTAGCTTGGCACGAAGAATATCCAACAGTTGGTTGACCTGGAAATCAGACTCGCTGGCAACTTTAATGGACTGATTTTTCTCATTCAGTTCAAATGTCGCTGGCACATTACGGAAGTCAAAACGAGTTGCAACCTCACGTTCCGCGTTTTCAATCGCGTTACGCACTTCCTGGATATCAATTTCAGACACGATGTCAAAAGATGGCATGCTTTCTTCTCCCTCTCTTTTTGTTGCGTTGCATAATACCTGCTGGGCCGAGCAAAACAACCCGTTAAAGCAGGAGAGAGCCCTGTATAATATAGATTAAGCAAAAACATCTGCGGCTTTGTGCAGATGGGGAGGCAAAATGAAAATCACCGTGCTAGGTTGCGGTGCGCTCGGTCAACTTTGGCTGGCATCGCTTTATAAGCAAGGACATGAAGTTCAAGGATGGTTGCGAGTCCCGCAGCCCTTTTGTCATGTCAACGTGGTCGAAACTGACGGTAGCGTGTTCAATCAAACGCTCACCGCCAACGATCCTGACTTTCTCGCCAGCAGCGATTTATTGCTGGTGACACTAAAAGCCTGGCAGGTTTCCGGCTCAGTGAAAGCACTGGCCACCAAACTTCCGTCCCATTGCCCTATTCTGCTACTGCATAATGGGATGGGAACCATTGAAGAGTTGCAGTCGTTGCGCCAGCCACTTTTAACCGGCGTCACAACCCATGCGGCGCGTCGCGATGGCAATATTATTATTCACGTCGCCAATGGCACTACGCACATTGGCCCTGGTAATGTAGCAGGCCGGGATTTTAGCTACCTCGCCGATATTCTGCATCGCACGCTACCGGATATGGCCTGGCACAACAATATCCTTGCGGCGAGCTGGAAGAAACTCGCGGTGAATTGTGTGATTAACCCCCTCACTGCGCTCTACAATTGCCCGAATGGTGAATTGCGCCATCATCAGGATGAAGTGAGCGATATATGCAACGAAGTCGCCATAGTGATGGAGCGCGAAGGGCATCACACCTCTGCCGAAGCACTGCTTTTTTATGTTGGCGAAGTTATCGAAAGCACTGGTGAGAACATCTCGTCGATGCTGCAAGACGTGCGGGTTCAACGCCACACTGAGATTGATTACATCACTGGTTATTTACTGCAACGCGCGCGCGTTCATGGCCTTTGCGTGCCGGTGAACAACCGCTTGTATGAGCTGATAAAGCGTAAGGAGAATGAGTATGAGCGCTCGAGCACTGGTTTGCCTGGCTCCTGGAACTGAAGAAACAGAAGCTGTTACGACCATTGATCTTCTGGTGCGAGGCGGAATTAGCGTCACGACTGCGAGCGTTGCCAGTGACGGTAATCTGACCATTACCTGCTCGCGTGGGGTAAAACTGCTGGCGGATGCGCCATTAGTTGAAGTAGCTGACGGTGAGTTCGATATCATCGTGCTTCCCGGCGGTTTAAAAGGTGCGGAATGTTTCCGCGATAGCCCGCTATTGGTTGAAACCGTACGCCAGTTTCACTTATCAGGACGCATTGTCGCCGCCATTTGTGCCGCAGCCGGAACGGTATTAGTTCCGCATGAGCTGTTCCCGGTAGCAAACATGACCGGATTTCCTGGCTTGAAAGAGACGATTCCAGAATCCCAATGGCAAGATAAACGCATTGTCTGGGATCCACGCGTCAACCTGCTGACCAGCCAGGGGCCAGGCACGGCAATAGATTTTGCACTGAAGATTATCGATTTACTGGTGAGCCGTGAAAAAGCCCATGAGGTTTCACAACAACTGGTGATGGCGGCGGGAATTTACAGCTATCGGGATTACTAAAACTGCCCTCACCCTGACCCTCTCCCTGATGGAGAGGGAAGTGCACTTCTCCTTCTCCTGGGGGAGAAGGTCGGGATGAGGGCGTAGAAAATTACGCGCGGTAAACCTTCACGTTCTCAAAGCCTTGCTCACGCAGATACAGCGCCTGCAAACGGCTCATCACACCACGATCGCACCACAGCAAATAGGTTTTGCTCTGGTCCAAATCGCCAAACTTGGTGCTCAACTTATAGAACGGCAGTGAAGCTACTTCTACGCCTTCTGGCTTAAATGGCTTCTCGTCTTGTTCGTCGATAGAACGAATATCCAGCAGCACATCATTTGGGCCAAATGCGTCAACGGTTTCAACTTCCGTCACCACTTCTTTGGTCTGGTTGGCGATTTCGCGGATGTCGATATTGGTCGCTTCTTCAATCACGCGATCCAGAATAGAGAAGTCAAAGTTGGCTTCTTCCGCTTCAATCTTCGCCTTCACCGCTTTCACTGTTGGGCTTTTAGAGATAACACCGCAGTATTCCGGCATGGTACGCGCAAAATCAGCAGTACCAATTTCACGCGCCAGATCGATGATGTGCTCTTTATCGTGAGAGATCAGCGGACGCAGAATCAGCGTATCGGAAACGTTGTCGATTAAACGCAGGTTGGTCAGTGTCTGGCTGGAAACCTGACCCAGCGCTTCACCCGTCACCAGCGCCTGTACGCCGTAGCGTTCAGCAACACGGGAAGCGGCACGCACGAACATACGCTTCAGCACCACGCCCATCTGGCCGTCTTCAACTTTCTCGAGGATTTCACCCACAACCGGTTCGAAGTTAATCGCCACGAAACGCACGCGGTGGGAGCTACCAAAGCGATTCCACAGATAATGCGCAACTTGTTTAACGCCGATTTCGTGCGCAGCACCGCCGAGGTTAAAGAAGCAATAATGCACACGACAGCCACGACGCATCAGCATATAGCTGGAAACGCCGGAGTCGAAACCACCGGAAATCAGCGACAGCACATCTTCTTGTGTGCCAATCGGGAAGCCGCCAATACCTTCATAACGGCCTTTTACCAGCAGCAGACGGTCGTTTTCGATTTCCAGATTAACCGTGACATCCGGTTTAGTCAGTTTTACGCGAGCTGATTCAATGTGTTGATTCAGACCGCCACCAACATAACGCTCAACTTCGATAGAGCTGAACTCATGCTTACCACGACGTTTCACACGCACGCAGAAGGTTTTGCCTTCGAGTTGCTCGCGATAAAGCTCCAGCGCCTGTTCAAAGATATTGTGCAAATCGGTAAACGGCACATCTTCCACTTCCAGAATATGGTGAATACCTGGAATACGGGTCAGCGCTTCACGAATGGCGATACGCTGGTTTTCATCTTTGGCGCGAACTTCGATGTTGTCCCAGTGGCGGAGAACCGCCAGACCTTCTTCATCGTAGTGTTTTAAAACGTTACGAATGTTCCCGGTGAGCATCTTAATAAAGCGTATGCGCACAGATTGACTCTTGATTGTGATTTCCGGGAACAATTTAATGATAAACTTCATGGCGCTCATGATTTGTTTGTGAGCCATACATAATGAAATATGCGGGCTGAAGGACTTAAAGAATTGCAGCGGCGAGTGTGCCGTTACATCCGAGGCGCAAAAGTATATCACTAACAGTCAGCCATAGCGTTACACAAATGACTCCGCTACCATGGCAGAGTCGCAAAAATTATTAGAGTCAGACATTCACTATGCCGAAAAAAACCGAAGTCACGGCCAGCTTTGAAACTGCGCTTGTGGAGCTTGAGCAGATAGTTACTCGTCTTGAGAGCGGCGATTTAGCACTCGAAGAGGCGTTAAATGAATTTGAACGTGGTGTGCAACTTGCGCGCCAGGGTCAGGTGAAACTGCAACAAGCGGAACAACGCGTGCAAATCCTGCTAAACGATAGCGAAGACGCCCCACTCAAGCCCTTTACCGCGGAAAACGAGTAAATGGATTTTAACCATCAGTTGCAGGCCCAAGCCCAGCGGGCCAACGATGCGCTGCTGCGTTTTTTAGCGCCGCTGCCGTTTCAGAACACTCCTCTGGTTGAGGCAATGCACTATGGCGCACTATTTGGCGGCAAGAGACTTCGCCCGTTCCTGGTCTACGCGACCGGGGAAATGTTTGGCATAGCGCAAGAAACCCTGGATGCTCCAGCTGCGGCAATTGAGTGCATCCACGCTTATTCATTGATCCATGACGATTTACCAGCCATGGATGACGACGATTTACGCCGCGGGCAACCGACTTGCCACATTAAATTCGGTGAAGCGAGCGCCATTTTAGCCGGTGACGCCCTACAAACGTTGGCGTTTTCTATACTAAGTGATGCCCCAATGCCTGGAGTGGCGATTGCGGACAGACTCGCGATGGTAAAAGAACTGGCAACGGCCAGTGGTGTTGCCGGAATGTGCGGTGGCCAGGCGTTGGATTTGGAAGCCGAAGGTAAGCATGTAGACCTGCAAAGCCTTGAGCGTATTCATCGTCATAAAACAGGTGCGTTAATTCGTGCTGCTGTCCGTATGGGCGCATTGAGCGCAGGTGATGCAGGCCGTAACGCACTGCCTTTGCTTGATCATTATGCCGAAAGTATCGGCCTGGCATTCCAGGTACAGGACGACATTCTCGATGTCATCGGTGATACCGCAACACTGGGTAAACGCCAGGGAGCCGATCAGCAACTCGGTAAAAGTACCTACCCTGCACTGCTTGGGCTGGAAAATGCCAAAACCAAAGCATGGGATCTCTATCAGGAATCTCTCCGGGCGCTGGAAGGACTTGCTCGCCAGTCGTTAGACACTACCGCATTGGAAGCGTTAGCGAGCTATATAATCCAACGTGATAAATAATTATTAACTTACCCTTTGGCATTCAGGCAGAGGCTTGAAGGATGAAGGGTAAACACCACGATGAGTTTCTAATGAGTTTTGATATTGCCAAATACCCGACCCTCGCACTGGTGGAATCTGCTCCAGAGTTACGCCTGTTGCCAAAAGAGAGCTTACCGAAACTGTGTGACGAGCTGCGTCGCTACCTGCTCGATAGCGTAAGCCGTTCCAGCGGGCACTTTGCCTCAGGTCTTGGCACGGTAGAAATGACCGTAGCGCTTCACTATGTGTATAACACACCGTTCGACCAGTTAATCTGGGATGTCGGCCATCAGGCTTATCCGCATAAAATCATTACTGGCCGTCGTGACAAAATTGGCACTATCCGCCAGAAAGGCGGGTTGCATCCCTTCCCATGGCGCGCCGAGAGCGAATATGACGTGTTGAGCGTGGGCCACTCTTCCACCTCAATTAGCGCGGGCATTGGTATCGCGGTTGCAGCCGGAAAAGAAGGGAAAAACCGTCGCACCGTTTGTGTGATTGGTGATGGCGCAATCACCGCTGGTATGGCGTTTGAAGCGATGAACCATGCCGGTGATATTCGCCCGAACATGCTGGTGATTCTCAACGACAATGAAATGTCGATTTCCGAGAACGTCGGCGCGCTAAACAACCATCTCGCACAGCTGCTTTCCGGCAAACTTTATTCTTCGCTGCGCGAAGGTGGGAAGAAAGTCTTCTCCGGTGTGCCGCCGATTAAAGAACTGTTGAAACGCACTGAAGAACACCTGAAAGGCATGGTGGTGCCGGGTACGTTGTTTGAAGAATTGGGCTTTAACTACATTGGCCCGGTTGATGGCCATGATGTTATCGGCCTGGTGAATACGCTCAAAAATATGCGTGACCTGAATGGCCCGCAATTCCTGCACATCATGACCAAGAAAGGTCGTGGTTATGCTCCTGCGGAAAAAGATCCGATCAGCTTCCATGCAGTGCCTAAATTTGATCCGCAAAGTGGCACGCTGCCAAAAGCTGCCGGTGGCCTGCCAAGCTATTCGAAAATCTTCGGCAACTGGTTATGTGAAACCGCAGCAAAAGACGACAAGCTGATGGCGGTGACGCCTGCAATGCGCGAAGGCTCGGGCATGGTAGAGTTTTCACGCCAGTATCCGTCGCAATATTTTGATGTCGCGATTGCAGAGCAGCACGCCGTGACTTTTGCGGCAGGTCTTGCGATTGGCGGTTACAAACCGGTAGTCGCGATCTACTCGACCTTCCTCCAGCGCGCTTACGATCAGGTGATTCACGACGTCGCCATCCAGAAGCTACCGGTGTTATTTGCCATTGACCGCGCGGGGATAGTCGGTGCTGACGGGCAAACCCACCAGGGCGCGTTCGACATCTCCTTCCTGCGCTGCATTCCAGAAATGGTCATCATGACGCCAAGCGATGAAAACGAATGCCGCCAGATGCTGCACACCGGTTATCACTACAATGACGGCCCATCAGCTGTGCGTTACCCGCGCGGTAATGGCACGGGTGCAGAGTTGCAGCCGCTGGAATCGCTGCCGATCGGCAAAGGGTTGAAGAAACGCGAAGGTGAAAAAATCGCCCTGCTGAACTTCGGCACCTTGCTGCCCGAAGCCGAAGCCGTTGCACAATCACTCAATGCGACGCTGGTCGATATGCGTTTTGTGAAGCCGCTTGATGAAGCTCTGATTCTTGAACTGGCAGCCAGCCACGAATCACTGGTCACCATCGAAGAAAATGCCGTCATCGGTGGCGCGGGTAGCGGTGTAAATGAAGTTCTGATGGCGAACCGTAAAATGGTTCCCGTGCTGAATATCGGTTTACCTGATTTCTTTATCCCGCAAGGCACACAGGATGAGGCCCGCGCGGCTATCGGCCTTAATGCTGAAGGTATGGAATCAAGGATCCGCGCCTGGCTTAAATAATCCCCTCCTCCACTCCTGCTATGCTTAAAGTATCCTGCATAACTGGAGTGGAACCATGCAATACAACACGTTAGGAAAAACTGACCTCAAGGTTTCCCGTCTTTGCCTGGGTTGTATGACCTATGGTGAGCCAGACCGTGGCAATCACGCCTGGACGCTTCCCGAAGAGAGCAGCCGCCTTATCATCAAACACGCCATCGATAACGGCATTAATTTCTTTGATACCGCCAATAGCTATTCCGACGGTAGCAGCGAAGAGATTGTCGGGCGAGCCCTGAAAGATTTCATGCGTCGTGAAGATGCGGTCCTCGCCACCAAAGTCTACTTTCAGGTCGGCGATTTACCCGAAGGTCTTTCACGTGCGCAGATTTTACGTTCGATAGATGACAGCCTGCGGCGTCTGGGAACTGATTACGTCGATCTGTTGCAAATTCACCGCTGGGATTACAACACGCCAATTGAAGAGACTCTCGAGGCGCTTAATGATGTGGTGAAAGCGGGTAAAGCACGGTATATCGGTGCTTCATCGATGCACAGTTCACAGCTGGCTCAGGCGCTGGCTTTGCAGGATCAACATGGCTGGGCGCGTTTTGTCACCATGCAGGATCACTACAATTTGATCTATCGTGAAGAAGAACTCGATATGCTGCCGCTGTGCTACGAACAAGGGATTGCGGTGATCCCGTGGAGCCCATTGGCCCGAGGAAAACTGACTCGCCCGTGGGGTGATACCACCGCACGCTCAGTCTCGGATGAAGTCGGTAAAAATCTGTACGATGGAAGCCAGGATAACGATGCGTTGATTGCAGAGCGACTGGCGAATGTGGCGGCAGATAAAGGCGTTACGCGTGCGCAAGTGGCGCTGGCATGGTTACTCAGTAAACCGGGGATTGCTGCGCCAATTATTGGCGTTTCTCGCGAACATCAACTGGATGATTTATTGGCAGCCGTGGATTTAACGCTGAAACCTGAAGAGATTGTCGAGCTGGAATCTGTTTATCGCCCACACGAAAAGGTCGGTTTTAAGTAACAATTCAATGCCCTCACCCTTGCCCTCAAGAAGAGGGCTGGGGTGAGGATTGTATTACTTAGAACAATCCAATCGGCCAGTGATGGCCTATCAGATAAATGACACCTGCAGAAATAACCCCCGCGACGATATCATCCACCATGATCCCCATACCGCCGTGAATGTTGCGGTCAAACCAGCGGATTGGCCACGGCTTCCATATATCGAAGATACGGAAAATCACAAAGCCCGCAGCAACCCAGCGCCAGTCATTGATTGGCAGCGCCATCAGGGTTATCCACATGCCGATAAACTCATCCCACACAATACTGCCGTGGTCATGGACGCCCATATCGCGCGCGGTCTGGTGGCAGAGGTAAACCCCGATACAAATGCCGAGCATAATAACCATGGAGTAGAGTTGCCACGGCAGCAGGGTCATCAAATACCAGAATGGGATCGCTGCGAGCGACCCGGCAGTGCCCGGCATAATCGGGCTTAACCCGCTACCAAAACCGGTTGCGAGCAAATGCCAGGGATTGCTGAGCTTTAGACGGCTTTTAGCCACATCTTTAGTGCGAGGCAAAGTGGTCGTATCCTTTTAAATCCAGTGTTACCGGTTTGCCATCTTGCAAGAACTGTAGCCCTTCAGACGCAGGGCCTACCTGACCAATGCAGGTAAACGGAATGCCAAGATTGCCGATTGCCACGTCCAGCGCACCACGGTTAATTTCTGGCACGGTAAAGCACAATTCGTAATCTTCGCCACCAGAAAGCGCCCATTGCAGAGCAAGCTCAGCACTGACATTCGCTTTCACGGCGTCAGAATATGGCAGTGCGTCAAGATCCACGCGCGCGCCACATTCACTCGCTTTAAGGATATGACCCAAATCCGAAATTAGCCCGTCAGAAAGATCGATTGCGCTGCTCGCCAGATCGCGCAGCGCCTGGCCATGCAAAATCCGAGCGGTTGGGCGCAAATGGCGTTGCTTAAGATAGTCCGCTTGCACGGGATCTTTGACGGTTAAACGGTCTTGTAAGAGTGCCAAACCCGCGGCGCTATCGCCAGGCGTCCCCGTGACGTAAATCCAGTCACCAATACGTGCACCGCTGCGTTTAAGCGCGCGACCAACCGGCACCAGCCCATGAATACCAAGCGTCATGGAAAGTGGGCCACGCGTAGTGTCGCCGCCAATCAGCTGCATATCGTAGTAGTCGAGTTGTTCAAACAGGCTGTCGCTGAAGGCTTCAAGCCAGCTTTCATCGACTTCAGGAAGGGTAATGGCCAGCGTCAACCAGGCCGGGTCTGCGCCCATCGCGGCTAAATCGCTTAAATTCACCGCCAGAGCTTTATAGCCCAGATCGCGAGGGTCAATATCCGGCAGGAAGTGGATGCCCGAAACCAGTGTATCGGTACTTATCGCAAGAGTTTGCTTCTCGGCGACCGTTAGCAATGCACAATCATCGCCAATTCCGGTTTCCACATCGCGGCGGGAACTGCTTACGCGATCAAAATAACGGGCAATTAAGGAAAACTCACCACATGCCATGCGTTATGCCTCTGAATATATCCGTCATCCTGCAAGCTGCGGGGTGTTGGCTGCAACTCGAATGCTAACGGATATAGAATAAAGAAAGGCCGGAATTAACCGGCCTGGAGATTACTTTTTGCGGGGACGAATTTGCGGAGCAGCTTTATCAAGTACACCATTCACGAACTTGTGACTGTCTTCGGCACCGAAGGTTTTCGCAAGATCGATAGCTTCGTTAATGGCCACTTTGTATGGCACATCATCACGTTTGGACAGTTCAAACAGTGCGATACGCAGAACCGCTTTTTCTACCTGACCTAACTCTTCGAGTTGGCGAGACAGATAAGGCTTCATCAGCCCATCCAGATACGCGCTGTTAGTAGCCACCCCGACCAACAGTTCGCGGAAGTAGTTAACGTCAACGTCTTTGACGTCCTGTTCCGCCAGGAACTGGTATTCGACATCAGCGATGTCATTTCGAGATAACTGCCAGGAGTAAAGCGCCTGAACGGCACACTCACGGGCACGGCGACGAGCAGCAGGTTTCACAGATTTCCCCTTACAAAAAATCAGGCCTTGATGGCTTTCAATACATTAATCATTTCAAGCGCGGTCAGTGCAGCTTCTGCACCTTTGTTACCGGCTTTTGTGCCAGCGCGTTCGATGGCTTGTTCAATACTTTCAGTGGTCAGCACGCCAAAGGCGACTGGAATACCACTTTCCTGAGCAACATGTGCCAGGCCATTGCTGGCACCGCCAGCAACATATTCAAAGTGAGCTGTGCCGCCACGAATGACGGTACCCAGCGCAATCACTGCGTCGTAACGTTTGGTTTTCGCCAAAGCGTCGGCCGCCAGCGGCAGCTCATAAGCACCCGGAACCCAGACCACAGTGATATTTTCATCTTTAACCTGGCCGATACGTTTCAGGGCGTCAATCGCACCGTCAAGCAGGCTGTCATTGATGAAGTTGTTAAAACGCGCGATGGTGATGGCGACGCGAGCGTCTGGAGTAGCAACGGCTGCTTCAATAATGTTCATAATCTTCCTTTACGGGTTCTGTTTAGCCCCGCAGGGGGGCGGATTTTATCATAATCTTTTGGCGTCTGCTTACGTTTTGACGGCCCTAATATCGCGGTGTCAAATGGAGGCATAAATCCCGGCCAACATGACGGACTTCGCTAAAACTAAACTCGGGCGCATCAGCTAATTTTTCAAGCCCTGGCAGGTTACAAAGGCCACGCGCATCGTTGCCCAGTAATTTTGGCGCAACGTAGACAATCAGTTCATCAACCAGGCCTGCCTGAAGTAACGCGCCGCCAAGTGTTGGGCCCGCTTCCACCCAAATAGAGTTTATCTGACGTTTGCCCAACAACATCATCATCACCACCAGATCAAGATGGCCGTTATGTTCTGGCACGATAAACTGCTCAACACCATCCGGCCAATTTTGCTCATCTGCTTTACACCGTGCAAGCCAGGTTTCCCCTGATTGAGCAATAATTTTGTGCTGCGGCGTGACGCGATTTTCGCGGTCGAGAATAATGCGCGTGGGTTGGCGTAAATTTTCTTCGGCGTACGCTAACTGAGTCGCGCTATCTAACTCACTCCAACGCACGGTCAAAGAAGGATTGTCTGCCAGAACCGTGGCACTGCTGCTTAAAATTGCTGAACTTTGCGCGCGCAGGCGCTGCACATCACGGCGTGATTCAGGCGAAGTAATCCACTGGCTTTCGCCGCTCGCCATGGCGGTACGCCCGTCAAGCGAAGCCCCCAGTTTAAGTTGAATAAACGGGAAACCGGTACGCATACGTTTCAGAAAACCGCGGTTTATCGCCTCAGCATCGTTCATCATCAAACCGTGGCTGACTTCGATGCCTGCCTGTTGCAGCGCATATAACCCACGGCCAGCAACTTGCGGATTCGGATCCTGCATCGCGGTAACAACACGCGAAACGCCAGCGGCAATTAACGCTTCACAACATGGCGGCGTGCGCCCGTGGTGGCTACAGGGTTCTAACGTGACATACGCCGTGGCACCGCGTGCTTTTTCGCCCGCCATGCGTAAAGCATGGACTTCTGCATGAGGTTCACCCGCGCGAAAATGAAAACCCTCACCAACAATTTCACCGTCTTTGACGATGACACAGCCCACATTCGGGTTAGGCGTCGTGGTAAAACGGCCACGACGCGCCAATTGCATCGCGCGAGCCATAAATTTTTCATCAAACGACATCAGCATTAATCCTGTAAGCGGGCAATTTCTTCGCCAAATTCGCGGATATCTTCAAAGCTGCGATAAACCGATGCAAAGCGGATGTACGCCACTTTATCCAGTTTCTTAAGCTGCTCCATCACCAGATTACCAATCATTTTGCTTGGCACTTCGCGTTCGCCGGTTCCACGCAACTGGGATTTAATGTGGTTTACTGCCATTTCCACGTCGTCCGAACTCACCGGGCGTTTTTCCAGCGCTTTTAGAATACCGCTACGCAGCTTGTCTTCGTTAAACGGCTCGCGAACATCATTGCTTTTTACAACACGCGGCATCACCAACTCTGCCACTTCAAATGTCGTGAAGCGTTCATTGCAAACCAGGCACTGACGGCGACGGCGCACGGAAGACCCTTCGCCGACAAGCCGGGAATCAATCACTTTGGTGTCTACTGCGAAACAGAATGGGCAATGCATGGCGCGTCCTGAAGGATTAGTCAAATGAACAATAGTTTACCGCGAAGTGGCTGGAGTACAAAGGCATGCCACGTCATCCCTGGAAATATGACTTTTCGTTGCTGACCAGCTACGCTTAAATCAGGAAGAAACTTTAAGGAAAAATTAGTGATGACAAAGAGTTACCTAAGAATTATCCTGGTTACCAGTCTGGTCAGTCTTAGCGCGTGTGCCCAACAAACTGAAGTGCGCCAGATGAAGAACGAAGTGGGTTCTTTAAATAAAGAAATGACGCAGCTCACTGACCAAACTGTCAAGCTGACTCAGCAAAATGCGCTGAATGCCAAATCAACAACCGGTGTGTATTTGTTACCCGGCTCGAAAACTCCGGCGCGTCTGAACAGCCAGTTAGGCAATTTGCAAATGTCCCTGAGCGGCGTTACCGCGCAAGACAACGGCAGCCGGGCGATGCTGATGATTAAGGGTGAATCGAACGATCCGCTTCCCGCATTCACGGGCAAAGTGGAATGGGGCCAAATTCAGGGCACCACCGATAACTATCAGGAAGTGAATGTTCAGTCGCAGCAATTCAATGCACCCGCGAGTGTTCTCGCACCGAGCGATGTCAGCATTCCCTTAGTGCTTTCTGGTTTTTCACCTGAACAGTTGGGTTTTGTGCGCATTCACGACATCCAGCCGATTGATCCTTCCCAGGCGTTACCCGCCCAATAACAGGCAATCCCCTGCACTGCGGGGGTTAACCCTCAGTAACATTTACATTTTTATGTTACATCTCCCCGAGTGACATTCGATAAACCCCCATTAAGACATCACAAAAGTGAGTGAACTGAGTCACATAAATTTGTAACTTCAGGTCATCCATTTGCTTAAATTCACGAACCAGGTAAAATCTCGCCCGTTTTGAATGTGCGCAAACGTGAACGCAATCGATTACGCATGTGGCGATAATGTGAAATGAAACATATTTTTGTGAGCAGGGATTTCTATAATAGGCGCGTCAATAAGAAACCAGCTGAATGGTTAATGACCAAGGGTGATCACTCGCCTCCTGCCCTCACGGGAATCATGTATAAAAAACAGTGGCATAAATATTATGAAAAAAATTATTTTGGCGGCTAGTACCGCTCTGGCGCTTTCAAGCTCTTTCACGGCTCACGCCGAAGATACAAAAAACGACGAATATCTCTCTGATTGGTGGCATCAAAGCGTCAACGTTGTGGGGAGTTACCACACCCGCTTTGGCCCACAGATCACTAACGACGTTTACATGGAATATGAAGCGTTTGCCAAAAAAGATTGGTTAGACTTTTATGGCTATATCGATATCCCAAAAACCTTCGGCTGGGGTAACGGCAATGACAAGGGTGTCTGGGACGACGGTTCACGTATGTTCATGGAAATCGAACCACGTTTCTCTATTGATAAGCTGACCGGCACCAGCCTGGCATTTGGCCCATTCAAAGAGTGGTACGTTGCCAACAACTATATTTATGATATGGGTGCGCACGGCAACGAAGCCAGCAAACAAAGCACCTGGTACATGGGTCTGGGAACCGACATCGAAACCGGTTTGCCGATGAGCTTATCCCTGAACGTGTATGCAAAATACCAGTGGCAGAACTATGGTGCATCCAACGAAAACGAATGGGATGGCTACCGTTTCAAAGTTAAATACTTTGTGCCAATTACCAGCCTGTGGGGCGGTAACCTGAGCTATATCGGTTTCACCAACTTCGACTGGGGTTCAGATCTGGGCGATGACAATTTCATCGACAATAACGGCAAGCATGCTCGTACCAGCAACTCTATCGCTTCCAGCCATATCCTTGCTCTAAATTACGATCACTGGCACTACTCAGTTGTTGCGCGTTACTGGCACAACGGTGGTCAATGGGCGGATAATGCCAGCCTGAACTTCGGTGAGGGTGATTTCAACGTACGCTCTACCGGTTGGGGTGGTTACTTAGTCGTTGGCTACAACTTCTGATAACCGTCTGAATATTTAAAAAAACCGATCCGCACTTAGCCGATCGGTTTTTTTGTCTCTGGCAAACAGCCTTCGTTTTGCTGCAACTGGATAAAATGGGCCAAAGAACGATCTGGCCGTTCAGAAAAATAGTGCCCTGTAGGATCGACTGACAAACAACGATCCAGCCGAAAACTGCGGTAATCCTCACGCGTTTCACACCAGGCTACCAACAACCATACTTCCCCCCAAAATGTCAGCCCAAGCGGATGAACATTCCTGCTCGATGCTCTCCCCTTTTCATCTTCATAACGGATATGAAGCACCTGCAATTCCCCGATTGCACGATGAAAAACGTCAAACCAGGTTTTAACCTGCGGGTATTTATTAAAATCGGGGGAGATAATGCGGCAGCGCTCTGCAACAACGCGTCGCTGTGGTGTCAATACGCCAAGCAGTTTTTCCTCGGCAGTGCCCGCCGCCTGTGCAAGTGTTTCGCCACTCCACGTTTGCACCAAACGTATCGCCGCAACCAGCGCTTCGACTTCTGTAGGGGTAAACATCAAAGGGGGTAAATCATAGCCCGCAAGCAGGCGGTATCCGCATCCCGCTTCCCCTTCGATGGGGACACCGGAAAGGGATAAATCACGAATATCACGATAGATAGTACGCTCTGAGACTTCGAGGCGATCGGCAAGCAGCGCCGCGGTAGACAGCCGACGCCCACGCAGAATTTGTACTATTTGAAAAAGGCGGTCCGCTCTTCGGCTCATAGGCTTCATCTGTGAAGATATCGTGCCTGCCAGCATAGCCAGCAGGCGTTTGTGGTTCAGTATATCCGCACTCAGGCCGGTTGATGTAACCCGACTCGATTCCCTTCAGTGTCGACAATAAGCGCAATCGTGCCAATATTATCTGGCAAAACCTGCGGACCAAAGACGCATTCCCCGCCCGCTTTAGAAACTCGTGTAAGCATCGCCGTTAAATCAGGGGCATGGAGATAAACCACGGTTCCCTGCGCTGAAGGCTTAAACGCCTCGCCTTTAAGCAGTGCGCCACCAGGATGCGGATCTTCATACGGGAAGACGGCCATCTCCATTCCAGACATTGATTCACGTTTAAATTCAGCGGCAAAAACAGCCTCATAAAAAGCGGTTGCCCGTTCCAGATCCGCGACCGGGATTTCAAACCAATTGATGATAGTGCTCATGTTTAACTCCTCAATGGTGATGTTCAACATTGAGTCTAACTAACCCCTACTGACAGCATACTGTCAGGAGACTTTTGCTCAGACGAAAAAAAACCGCAGCACCATGGCTGCGGTTTTTATTATCAGTGAACAACCTGATGATTAAGGCAGAATCGACGGCTGATCCGCACCTTCTTTTTCCACTTTCTGCTGCAACATGTGCTCACGCTTCATGCCCAGTTTCAACGCCAATGCAGACGCCACGTAGATAGAAGAAGCAGTACCGATAGAAACACCGATAAGCATTGTCAACGAGAAACCTTTCAGCAGCGCACCACCGAACAGATACAGCATCAGGATCACGACCAAAGTCGTACCGGATGTGATCAACGTACGATGCAAAGTCTGCGTCAACGACACGTTGAAGATCTCGTAAGGCGTACCGCGACGAATCTTGCGGAAGTTCTCACGAATACGATCCGATACCACGATGCTGTCGTTAAGCGAGTAACCGATAACCGACATCAGCGATGCAACGATGGTTAAGTCGATCTCGATCTGGAACAGTGACAACACGCCCATGGTGATGATCACGTCGTGCGCAAGCGAGATAACCACACCGGCAGCCAGACGCCATTCAAAACGGAACCCGACGTAAATCAAAATGCTGATCAGCGCGACCAACAGTGCCATTGCGCCATGCTGCGCCAGATCGGCACCCACGCTTGGGCCAACAAACTCAATGCGTTTAACTGCGGCATCTTGTTGAGTGGCCTGGTTGATTACGCTAACCACTTTGCTGCCCAGCACCTGCCCACCGGTTTCCCCATGAGCGGGTGGCATGCGCACCATAATGTCACGGCTGCTACCGAAGTTCTGAACCAGCGGCTCAGCAAAGCCCGCTGCTTTCAACGCTTCGCGCATTTGCTCTAAATCTGCTGGTTTTTCCAGCGAGATTTCGATAACCGTACCACCGGTGAAATCCAGACCCCAGTTGAAACCTTTCACGCCGATAATGACAACGGAAAGGATCAGCAGGAGTCCGGAGATGCCGAATGCCCAGTAATCCCAGCGCATAAAGTCATGGACTTTACGGCCGTAGTTTAATTGTTCAACAGTATATTCCTGTGCCACAACGCACTCCTCAGATAGACAGCTTGTTGATGCGTTTGCCGCCGTACAACAGGTTTACGATGGCACGGGTACCGACGATTGCGGTAAACATGGACGTCGCCACACCAATACCGGTCGTGATCGCAAAGCCTTTGATTGCCCCGGTGCCTACGGCATACAGGATGATGACCTTGATAAGCGTCGTAATGTTGGCATCGAAAATAGAGCTAAATGCGCCCTGGTAACCTTCATGGATTGCCTGCTGCACCGAACGCCCGTTACTAAGCTCTTCCTTAATACGTTCGTTTATCAGTACGTTGGCATCGACGGCTACCGCAAGGGTTAACACGATCCCCGCAATCCCTGGCATAGTCAGTGTAGCCCCTGGCAGCAAGGACATTATCCCCACGATCATCACCAGGTTAACCAACAATGCGCCAGTCGCAATCAGGCCAAACTTCTTATAGAAGAACAGCATAAACAGGATTGAAACCAACAGACCTGCCAGACATGCTTCCAGACCTTGCTTGATGTTTTCCATACCCAGGGTTGGACCGATGGTACGTTCTTCAACAATCTGGATTGGAGCGATCAAGGCACCTGCACGAAGCAGCAGAGAAAGCTGACGTGCTTCAGTCGGGTTGCTGATACCGGTAATTCGGAAACTGTTACCCAAGCGTGACTGAATGTTTGCCACGTTGATAACTTCTTCTTCTTTCATCAGTACCGCACGACCGGTAGCGTCTTTCTTACCGCTGTCTTTGTACTCCACAAACAGGGTCGCCATCGGCTTACCGATGTTGTCCTTGGTGAAGTTAGACATGATGTTACCGCCTGCGCTGTCGAGTGAAATGTTCACTTGCGCCTGGTTGTATTCATCGGTACTGGAAGTGGAGTCAGTGATATGGTCACCGGTCAGAATCACACGCTTGTACAGGACAACCGGTTGACCTTCACGGGTCTGTTTCACTTCGGAGTCACCTGGCACACGGCCAGACGTTGCCGCAGACTGATCAACGTTAGTGTTAACCAGACGGAACTCAAGTGTTGCTGTCGCGCCGAGAATCTCTTTCGCACGCGCAGTATCCTGAATACCTGGCAATTCAACCACGATACGGTCAGCACCCTGACGTTGTACCAGAGGTTCAGCCACACCCAGTTGGTTGACACGGTTACGCAGGATATTAATGTTCTGCTGAACAGCATATTCACGCGCTTCGCTCAGACGAGCGTCCGTCATTACAGCACGCAATGCGTTGCTGCCCTGAGCGGAAATCACCAGATCACGATGGCGTGGAGATAAATAAGATAGAGCGTCATCACGCGTTTTACTGTCACGGAAGATAACGTCAGCACCATAGTTATCGGCTTTACGCACGTTGGTGTAAACGATGCTCTTTTCACGCAAGTCAGTGCGCAGGTTATCTATGGTTTGTTCCTGCAACTTGCTCAGAGCGGTATCCATGTCAACTTCCATCAGGAAGTGCACGCCACCACGCAGATCAAGACCGAGTTTCATCGGTTCTGCGGAGATAGCTCTTAACCAAAGAGGTGTAGCAGGAGCAAGGTTAAGTGCTACGACATATTTGTCACCAAGGACGCCCATCAGCGCTTCACGGGCGCGCAGTTGCGTATCTGAGCCATCAAAGCGGGCAAGAATTGCACCCTCTTCCAGGGCCACAGATTTTGCGGTGATTTTTTCTGCGTTTAAGGTGTTCTGGACCTGGATCAGCGTTTGCTCACTGGCGGCGACGCCGCGCGCGCCAGTGATCTGAACTGCCGGATCCTCACCATATAGGTTGGGAAGTGCGTATAGCAGACCGACGATAAACACGACGATCAGCATGATGTACTTCCACAAAGGATAGCGGTTTAGCACGGTAGTTCCCTTAGGGAAAAACGAATATTACAGCGCCTTCATAGTGCCTTTCGGCAGAACGGCAGCTACGAAATCACGCTTGATAACCACTTCAGTGGTATCGTTTAACGCGATTGAGATATAGCCAGTTTCAGCTACTTTCACTACGCGACCAACCAGACCACCCGTCGTCAGCACTTCATCCCCTTTAGAGATAGAGTCCATCAGCTTTTTATGCTCTTTGGTGCGTTTTTGCTGTGGGCGCAGGATCATGAAATAGAAGATCAGACCAAATACCACCAGCATAAGAATCAAAGAATACGGGCTACCTTGCGCCGGAGCACCTGTTGCAGCTACCGCATCAGAAATGATAAAGCTCATTAAAAATCCCTCATTATTAAATTAATCAACATTCAAAGGTGGAACTGGTTTGCCGGTTCGCTCGTAAAAATCACTCACGAAGTGCTCTAATTTACCCTCTTCAATGGCCTTACGTAAACCAGCCATTAGACGCTGATAATAGCGCAGGTTATGAATAGTGTTGAGTCGTGCGCCGAGTATTTCGTTGCAACGATCAAGATGATGCAAGTAGGCACGTGAATAATTGCGACACGTATAGCAATCACACTCAGAATCCAGCGGCGAAGTGTCATCTTTATGCTTCGCATTACGGATTTTCACCACACCATCGGTGACAAAAAGGTGACCATTACGTGCATTACGGGTAGGCATCACGCAGTCGAACATATCGATACCACGACGAACACCTTCAACCAGGTCTTCCGGTTTCCCCACGCCCATCAGGTAACGAGGCTTATCTGCAGGGATTTGCGGGCACACATGCTCCAGAATACGGTGCATGTCTTCCTTCGGCTCGCCTACAGCCAGGCCGCCGACAGCGTAGCCATCAAAACCTATCTCTACCAGACCTTTTACCGAGATATCTCGTAAATCTTCGTAAACACTTCCCTGAATAATACCGAACAGCGCATTTTTATTCTCAAGGGAATCAAAGCGATCGCGGCTACGTTGTGCCCAACGCAGGGACATTTCCATAGAACGCTTAGCGTAATCCCAGTCAGCAGGATATGGCGTACATTCATCGAAAATCATCACGATGTCAGAACCGAGATCGTATTGAATTTCCATGGATTTTTCTGGATCGAGGAAAATCGCGTCACCGTTAATTGGGTTACGGAAATGCACGCCCGCTTCGGTAATTTTACGAATGTCGCCCAGGCTGAAGACCTGGAAACCGCCGGAGTCGGTCAGGATGGGACCTTTCCACTGCATAAAATCATGTAAGTCGCCGTGCAGCTTCATGATTTCCTGGCCAGGACGCAGCCACAAGTGGAAAGTGTTACCAAGAATGATCTGCGCGCCAGTGGCTTCAACTTCTTCCGGCGTCATCCCTTTTACGGTGCCGTAAGTGCCAACAGGCATGAAAGCAGGCGTTTCTACTACGCCACGGTCAAACACCAGGCGGCCACGGCGAGCGCGTCCGTCAGTCGTATCTAATTCAAATTTCACATTTCCTCCAGCATCAGAGAAACAGTCTGATGGTTAAGACAAAAACGTCGACGGTTTGACCGGCGACGTCGAATTCAGTGTTTAGGCGCCTGGGCGCTCATTTATCGCCTGCGGATTGTACGTGATGTACATGGCATCCCCGTAACTAAAAAATCGATATTCGGAGTTAACAGCTTCTTTATAAGCATTCATGGTGTTTTTATAACCAGCGAACGCAGAAACCAGCATGATCAGAGTCGATTCCGGCAGGTGGAAGTTGGTCACCAGCGCATCTATCACTTTGTATTGATAACCTGGATAGATAAAGATTTGCGTATCACCAAAGAACGGTTCAATCAGGTCATTTTGTGCAGCCTGAGCCGCACTTTCCAGCGAACGAACGGATGTGGTACCTACAGCGATAACGCGATTTCCACGCGCTTTGCAGGCCAGCACCGCGTCAACCACGTCCTGCGGAACTTCCGCATACTCGGAGTGCATGATGTGGTCTTCAATGCTGTCTACGCGCACTGGCTGGAATGTCCCCGCCCCCACGTGCAGCGTGACAAACGCCTGTTCAATCCCTTTCTTGCGCAGCGCTTCAAGCAACGGTTCATCAAAGTGCAGACCCGCAGTTGGGGCGGCAACAGCGCCGGGCTTCTGGCTATAAACGGTTTGATACAGCTCGCGGTCTGATTCTTCGTCAGGCCGGTCGATGTACGGCGGCAGCGGCATATGGCCGATGCTGTTGAGAATATCGAGTACGTTACGCTCGTCTTCAAACTGCACTTCAAACAACGCATCGTGGCGCGCAACCATCGTGGCATGTACGCTTTCATCATCGCCCAACAGCAATTCTGCACCCGGTTTCGGTGCTTTAGAGGCGCGAATATGCGCGAGAATGCGTTTGTCATCGAGCATACGCTCAACCAGGACTTCAATCTTACCGCCGCTGGCTTTACGGCCAAACAGGCGAGCCGGGATGACGCGGGTATTGTTAAAGACCAGCAAATCTCCAGGGTTGAGCTTATCGAGCAGATCGGTGAAAGTGCCATGCGTTAAATTACCCGTCGGCCCTTCCAGTGACAGCAAACGGCACCCACTGCGCTGTGCTTGTGGATAGTGGGCAATCAAGGATTCAGGTAATTCAAAGGAAAAATCAGCAACACGCATGGTAAAGAACTCAAGACTTAAAAAGTGGCGCTACAGTCTAGTGCCGGGGGACACTCCCTGCAAGGAATAAGAACCTCCTCTATAAGCCATACTCAAGCCATTTACGAATAAGGTTACTATGAATTTTCTCGCCCATTTACATCTCGCAAGCCTTGCTGATAGCTCACTTCTGGGAAATTTGCTCGCCGATTTTGTCCGTGGCAACCCGAATGAAAGTTATTCGAATGATGTGGTGGCGGGTATCCATATGCACCGTCGTGTGGATGTGTTGACTGATGGTTTGCCGGAAGTCAGCGCCGCTAAACTTTGGTTTCGCCCTGAAACTCGCCGCGTTGCACCAATCACGCTCGACGTCATGTGGGACCATTTTGTCTCACGTCACTGGCACACTCTGAACCCAAACATGTCACTGCCTGAGTTTGTTGCACACGCGCGAGCCAATATCGAACCCTTCTTAATTGATACCCCAGAACGCTTCATCAATCTTAATCAATACCTGTGGAATGAGCGCTGGCTTGAACGTTATAGCGATATGGCGTTTATTGCTAATGTTCTCAATGGCATGGCGAGCCGTAGACCAAAACTCGATGCTTTGCGAGCTTCCTGGCAAGATCTTGATACCCATTACGACGCGCTCGAAGAGTTGTTCTGGCAGTTCTACCCACGCATGATGGTGTTGGCAGAACAAAAAAGTTTGTAACCGATCCCACACTGGTTATTAACTTCTTGCCCTTTTGTAAAAAAGGGCTATTTTGGATCTCCGCTGTACAAATATCGATTTTTTGATAGGTGATTCCTATCTGATTAATCGGCACAGTATGCTTGAGTTAGTGGGATTGCAGCCCCTATACTCCCCCCCGTTGCGTTAACACTCACTTTAACAAAATTAACAGGAGTACATATGGTCCTGGTTACTCGTCCAGCCCCTGACTTTACTGCTGCAGCCGTACTCGGCAGTGGCGAAATCGTTGAAAACTTCAACTTCAAAGCACACACCAATGGTAAAACCACCGTTGTGTTCTTCTGGCCAATGGACTTCACTTTCGTCTGCCCGTCTGAACTGATTGCGTTCGACAAGCGTTACGAAGAATTCCAGAAACGTGGCGTAGAAGTCGTTGGTGTATCTTTTGACTCTGAATTCGTTCACAACGCATGGCGTAAAACCCCTGTAGATAAAGGCGGCATCGGTGAAGTGAAATACGCGATGGTTGCTGACATTAAGCGTGAAATTCAAAAAGCTTATGGCATCGAACATCCAGACGCAGGCGTTGCTCTGCGTGGTTCTTTCCTGATCGACAAAGCCGGTATCGTGCGTCACCAGGTTGTTAACGACCTGCCGCTGGGCCGTAACGTCGATGAAATGCTGCGTATGGTTGATGCGCTGCAATTCCACGAAGAGCACGGCGAAGTGTGCCCAGCTCAGTGGGAAAAAGGGAAAGAAGGCATGAACGCGTCTCCAGACGGCGTTGCTAAGTACCTGAGCGAAAACGTTTCTAGCCTGTAATTGCTAAACGTTTTTGAAAAAAAGGCCGCGCAAGCGGCCTTTTCTGTTTTTGTCATCAGGCTAAAATGCAAAGCCATCGATTACTCTGCGTTTACGATATTTCTACGCAGTGAGTTTATTACGTGCCTGTTCTGAAGCAATACCAGACGTTCCATGTAGTTGATATCTTTAGGCAACAAACTAAATGCGCTTTCCACCCAATCTTCTGTAATATCCATTAATTCGGCCCGAGTTAATGTTAACACCCGCTGACGTGCACGTAGCATGGCCCTGATACCATTTAGTTTTGGCCTCATGGTATCAATAAATGTGCGAGTTGAAATTAATCCGAGCCCTGGTTCGAATACATGGTCAACTAACCCCTGATTCTTATGCCATGTAGCATCATGAGATTCTCCCTTAGCAATCAATTCCTCTGCAAGTCTCATTCCTGCTCGTCGTGCGACCAAAGAATATCCTCCCATACCCGGAAATAAATTAAATGAAATTTCAGGGAACCCTAATTTGGCATCACGTTGTGCGAGGATGAAATGATGGGATAAGGCCGCCTCAAAACCCCCTCCAAGAGCGGTTCCTTCGACCAGAGCTATACTCACCGCGCCAGTATCAAAACCACTAGCCGCAGCGTGAACGCAGTCTACACAGGACCTGGCGTAGGCCCGAAGTATTTCCCTGCGTCCATTTTTAATGCATTCGACAAAGAAATTAAGATCTCCTCCGGCATTATACATATCCTTAACCAACGAACCGGTTACCCAAAATTCTGTTTGGAAATTATTTTTTTTGACGAGATGACTGAGTTCAAGTATTTCCTCCATTAATTGATGATTAAATGAAGGCCGAGGATGTGCATTCAGCATCATCCAAACTATTTTCCTCTCTTCTTCATAATACCCAGCAAGCTGTGTGTATTTATTATCGTCTGTGAATTTTAATGTGTTCTGAAATTTAATAACTGTCATATTTTCTTTCCTTTTTATGGTTACGCGAATTATTCGCAAGGAAAGATTACTGCACAGGGAAGAAGTTTATATATCCAGAACACTGTATGTTATTTGTATTTAGTGCAATTAAGAATTACACACACTTTATTTAAGCATCGAAAAGCTCAATAGCCCTGACACAAGTAACTAATGTAATTACCAGGAAGCCTAAATATATCATGAATTTTTCTAATGCCTATTTTTTTGAAAGCATTACGCTGATGTGAGTAAGCGGTCTTTGTTGAAATATTTAACCTTGAACTAATATAGTCAATATCTATCCCTTTAAATGTTAACAGCAGAACTCTTTTCTCTGATATGGTTATTTTGGGTAATTTTATTTTTTTACTTCTCACTGGTTGTATCAGATGAATATTCTGTAGTAAGTCACTTAGATAAAACCTCCTCATAATGGTGGCAAACCTGAAGATAGAGCTAATATTCCACTCTGCATTATCGGTGGCTATGATGACTGAAGCGTCTGTTTCATTTAATTTCATCAACAATGAGAAATCCATGTTATGGAAATCATTCGCAATAATAAAAACATCTCTTCTCTGAATGAGATGCAAATGTTTCGATGCATCATACTCCGCAGGATTTAAGTGTATACACTGACAATTGACATGTTCTGAAAGTGATTGTTCTATCCCGTAAAATAAATAATTATTCTCAGTTAAAATGTAAATATTCATAATATCCCTATCAACATGTATTGTTAACGATGAAAACCGAACTGAAGCCAGTTAATCACATGCTGTATACGTGATTAACTGGCATTCAATTTCAGATTTATTTTATTTTCTTACCCTCTGTTTTCTTTTCTTGATCGATCACTTTTTTTACACTTTCGGTAACCACTGGCTTAGCTGAGGCGATAATCGTAACCGGTGAGAAGTATTCTTTACCGAGAATTTTTCCATTACCTAACCAGACCACACCGCGAGAAATAAGCACCTGTCCTTTTGGCGTTATTTGCAATTCCCTTCCCTGATTATCTGCTGCGCTCAGCGTTGATTTTGTGATCGTGCCCGGTGAGTATTTTGCGGTATCTGAGGTATACAGAACTTTCATCAGTCGCAGGTACTCTGGAGCGTAGTTATAGACAGTTCTTGCTATGCTTCTCTGGTAATCATCCCAGGTCAGATTACCGCTCGTCGGTAGGTTACTTGCGATGACAGCAAATAATTGCGCATTTGCTTGAGCCATGGACATTTTAATACGCATTTCGCTGGCAAACTTAGCTGAGTTAAGCTTAGTGTCTACATTTCCTTTTTTATCTTTAGTTTTATCATAAAGTGATGCGTTATCGGTTAGTTGAGAAAGCGTTGTAGCAACATACGTTGCACATGTATACGCTTGTGCCGCTCTGTCCCCATTCACCATCAATGAGGATAATGCCCCCTGAGCCGGAATAGTGTTAGGATCAATATTATTTTTCGCCAATACATCCTGGACATCCTGTTGAGATTTATCACCACGCGCTAAATCACAGATTTGCTGCATAACAAAATCATTACGATTGCCGTTGGCCGCATTCATATTATTCAGTGCGTCAACAATAAGATTATATGAAGGAACGTTAATTGATTTAACATTCAGATCTGACGCAGCAGAAAATGCGTGGCAACTGGTCAGGAATAAAAGACCGCCGACAGCGGTCTTGATTAAGTTTTTCACGAAATTACCTTATTTAATATCTACAACATCAACAGTCATGCGGCGATTTGGTGCAAGGCATTCAATGACAGCCGGAGATTTTGCACCCGGACAAACAACGCGAGGAGCAGAATCACCCAGACCACGTGTTTCAATAATGGACGCTGGAATACCATGTTCAGTCAGCATTTGTTTTACAGACTCAGCACGGGCTAAAGACAGCTGCATATTTTTCACGGAATTACCGATACGGTCGGTATAACCGGAAACTACAACATGCTTACCGTTTAAATCTTCAGCCTTGAGATCTGCCGCCAGGTAATTCACCTGAGAAACACCTGAAGCGCTGATAACAGAACTGTTAAACGCAAACAGACCTTCTGCATTCAATTCCTTATGCATTGATTTTGCTTTAGCCGGAGCCTTTAATTTGGATAAGCAATCATCCGGTGCAAAGAAGAAGCTCTGCGCTTTCATATCTGAATCAAAGAGTACTTTATACTGGCATGTCAGCACGGAATTATCAGGCTGTGTGAAGTGGAAGATATAATCCCACTCTTTTACACGGAATACACCTTCATCAAAATGTGGTGTGCCAATTAATTCATACACTTCAGCTTTAGTCATGCCTGGACGCATTTGTTTTAAGTTGTCCAGATTAACGAAACTGCCTTCATCGCGTACTGCGTGAGACGCTTCTGGGAATACTGGGCTGTCCGTTTTACCCTGTGAATCAACATTACTGACTGAACGAGTACAAGCTGATAGTAATAACAGGCCGCCTACAACCATAACAAGGCGAGCAGGTTTTAATTTAATAATCATTGTATTTATCTCTTAAAAATTGGGTTAACAGGCCTCCGGAATCCCCGGAGGCATATTTAATATTTAAACTAAATCAGGTTTAACTAAGCGGTTACCACTGGTAGCCAACACCGACTGCTCCACCCAGGTCACCCTGTGTGTTCGTGGAGCCAGAAAGTTTCGTTACCCATTTCCCGTTATCGGAAATGACAGATACGCCCAATGCGACGGCAGACTGATCCTGGTAGGTGGAACCCGCCATTGCGACCATGCTTGCACCTGGCTGGTAAGCCTGCGGCAGACCGGCCATCGCCATCGCCCCTGCAATACCCGCGCTCAGTTTGTCATCCTGATCGTCAACCATATTTTTCAGAGAGTTAAACTTGTTGTCGGTGTACTGGTTCGCGCTGCTGATACCACTCTTCAGCTGATTCACGTTCACAGCATCAGTACCTTGAGTACCGGCCGCGACGTTAGTCACCTGACGTTCCCCACCGGCATAACCCATAGAGACGCTGTTATCGCGGTCGGTTACAGAGTTATTACCCAGTGCAACAGAATTATTATGTTTTGCACGAGAGTTAGCCCCGATAGCGGTGCTGTTATCACCACTAGCAACGGCGCCCGCACCACCCGCAGTTGAATCCTTACCGGTTGGTTTTGGTTTCGGATTATTGCTGGTGTTGTTCACCTGGAACATACCGTCCGTACCGTTGGCAATATTGGTTACATTGTTTTCAACGTTTTTCAGCTGCGAGTAGTTAACCGCATCAGAATCTTCAACCCCATCAGCCAGATTGGAAATGGTGGTTGGGCCTCCAGCCAGCGTAATGTGATTATGATTAACCGTACCATCCGAATTGCGGTCATATTTCACCGCCCCTTCATCAATGGTTTCGATTGTAGTATTGATATTTTCAATAGCCGTATTAGTTGCATACAGTTGGGAACCGTTGACTGCATCGGTGCTGCTTGCCGTCACTCTGCCTGCAGCCACATTAGTGATGGTGCGCTCCTGACCGACATCACCCACACTCACGGTACCTACAGGTGCTTTACCCGCTACAGCATAAGTTTTGCCATCGATCGTCATACTGGTGGTTGCCACAGTAGCGGATGTTTTAGATCCATTACCCAAAGCAACGCTGTTAGCGTCAGATGCAACGGCATCTTTACCAATCGCGATTGCATTTGTTGCGCTTGCCAGAGAATTCTGACCTACCGCAATACTGCCTGCACCTGTAGAAGTTGCCTTATAACCCACGGCCGTACTTCCCTGACCCTGAGCATAAGCATCAGCCTCACCAAGCACACCTTCGTTGGTACGAACATAACGAATACCTGCACCATTAATGGTGGTGTAATTGTTAGTCGTATCACCCGCAATTTTAAACAACTGGCTTCCGTTGATAGCATCCGTACTGCTCGCATTCACCGCTCCCTGAGCCAGGTTGGTGATTTTCGTTCCGCCGGTTATACCGCCATCGCTGGAAACAGCACCTGACAGAGTGGCTTTGCTGTAATCCACTTCACCCGGGTCAAGCTGACCGTTACCGTTGATGTCGTTCCAGTCATACTTCAGAGCACGTTCGCTGACGTCAACTGCAGTAGTGGATACCTTCTTCAACTGGGCTACTGTCACAGCATCGTCATCCATAGCACCATCAGATACACCGGTAATACGACGGCCACCGACGTTCACTTCCCCTGTTGCTGTCGTGCCTGTCAGGTAGGCAGCATTCGCCAGTGTAGAACCGTTAGCTTGAGAACCTGCACCCAGCGCCACGCTGTTATTCGCTGTTGCTACGGCATTGTTACCCAAAGCCAGGCTGTTTACGCCTTTAGACTGAGCGTTGTAACCCACCGCGGTGCTGCCCTTGCCAGTTGCAAAAGCATCTAATTCATCAAGGCCCGCTTCGTTGGTACGAACATAACGAATACCTGCACCATTAATGGTGGTGTAATTGTTAGTCGTATCACCCGCAATTTTAAACAACTGGCTGCCGTTGATGGCATCAGTACTGGTATTAGAAACTTCACCCTGAGCCAGATTGGTGATTTTCGTCCCGCCGGTTATACCGCCATCGTTGGAAACAGTGCCTGACAGAGTTGCTTTACTGTAATTGACTTCACCCAGGTCAATCTGGCCGTCACCATTGAGGTCGTTCCAGTCATATTTTACTGTACGTTCATTCAGTATATCCCCTTGGTCCTCAATCCCTTTTGTGATGGCATATAGTTGGGAACCGTTGACAGCATCAGTACTGGTGAAACTCAGGCTACCTGCAGCCACATTAGTAATAAGGCGCTCATTACCTTTGCTGCCCACGCTGACCTGGCTGGTCGGATTGGCACCTGCAAATGGAATAAACACATCATCAATTGCGTAGCCACCACCGGAACCTGTAGTGGGACCAGTTACAGAACCTGCACCCAGCGCAATATCACCAGAGTAGTTAGCGATAGCACCATTACCCATAGCAACAGAGTTGTCTGCACGAGCAATCGCCTGAGGCCCAACGGCAATGCTGTCTACGCCAATGGCCTGAGCATCCGCCTCCTCTGACCTGGCTTTGAAGTACTTAGTGCTACTTTTCAGTTGCGAAACGTTCACCGCATCGCTGTCGTCTTCACCAGCTAACACATTGGTGATTTTTTTGCTGCCGGCATCAATGCCGGACACCAGAACTTTCGGGCCACCGGTGAGGGTCAGACCGCTATTGTTCAGCAGGCTGTTACCAATCGTCACGCTACCTGCGTTAGTCAGGTCCAGGTTTTTGTTGAGTGCCACATTCAGCGTGCCCGCATCATCTGCACCACCGGCGGCAACGGTCACATTACTGTCGCCCGTAAAGGTCACTTTGCCGTTTGGACCGATGTTGGCTTTGGTACCAGAACTGTCAGCCACGTTCCAGCCAGCATCGGCCAGTTCTGCCACACCTTTCAGTTGTGCAACGTTCACTGCATCGCTATCCACTGTGCCTGCAGCCACGCCATTGATTTGGCGGAATTTACCGCTAGCGGCATCACCGACGCTTACTGCACCCAGCGTACTGGTGGTTGCCGAAATAGCAGCCAGTTGCGCAGCACTGGTGCCAACAGGCATATAGCCCGCGATACCCTCTGCTGTGTTGGCCACGGAATAGCTACCAAGCGCGACGGAATCCGCACCTGTTGCAGAAGCACTAATACCTGCAGCCAGTGCCTTACTTCCCGTAGCGCCATCATTAAGGTAGTTAGCCCCACTTACGCCACCGTCATTCACGCTGTAGTAATGAGAGGCAGAGACCCCTCTAAGCTGGGAAACGTTCACCGCATCTGTGTCAGCAACACCCGCTGCCACATTGGTGATTTGTTTAGTGCCAGCATCGATACCGGATACCAGAACTTTCGGGCCATTGGCGAGGGTCAGACCGTTATCGTTCAGCAGGCTGTTACCAATCGTCAGGCTACCTGCGCTAGTCAGGTCCAGATTTTTGTTGAGTGCCACATTCAGCGTACCCGCATCATCTGCACCACCGGCAGCAACGGTCACATTGCTGTCACCCGTAAAGGTCACTTTGCCGTTCGGGCCAATGTTGGCTTTGGTACCAGAACTGTCAGCCACGTTCCAGCCAGCATCGGCCAGTTCTGCCACACCTTTCAGTTGTGCAACGTTCACTGCATCGCTATCCACTGTGCCTGCAGCCACGCCATTGATTTGGCGGAATTTACCGCTAGCGGCATCGCCGACGCTTACTGCACCCAGCGTACTGGTGGTTGCCGAAATAGCAGCCAGTTGCGCAGCACTGGTGCCAACAGGCATATAGCCCGCGATACCCTCTGCTGTGTTGGCCACGGAATAGCTACCAAGCGCGACGGAATCCGCACCTGTTGCAGAAGCACTAATACCTGCAGCCAGTGCCTTACTTCCCGTAGCGCCATCATTAAGGTAGTTAGCCCCACTTACGCCACCGTCATTCACGCTGTAGTAATGAGAGGCAGAGACCCCTCTAAGCTGGGAAACGTTCACCGCATCTGTGTCAGCAACACCCGCTGCCACATTGGTGATTTGTTTAGTGCCAGCATCGATACCGGATACCAGAACTTTCGGGCCACCGGTGAGGGTCAGACCGCTATTGTTCAGCAGGCTGTTACCAATCGTCACGCTACCTGCGTTAGTCAGGTCCAGGTTTTTGTTGAGTGCCACATTCAGCGTACCCGCATCATCTGCACCACCCGCGGCAACGGTCACATTGCTGTCGCCGGTGAAGGTCACTTTGCCGTTTGGACCGATGTTGGCTTTGGTACCAGAACTGTCAGCCACGTTCCAGCCAGCATCAGCCAATTCTGCAACGCCTTTCAGTTGTGCAACGTTGACCCCATCACTGTCTGCTGTACCTGCAGCTACGCTGGTGATCTGGCGGCTGCCAATATCGACAGCTGCACGAGAAGCTGTCGTAGCATTAATAGCCGCCAAAGATGCAGCAGAGATGCCAGCGGGCAGGTAGCCAGCAGAACCCGCCGCACGCGTGGCATTTGACTGATAACCAAGTGCAACACCACCGGCAACATTTGCTTGTGCAGAGTCACCGAGGGCAAGGGACGCGGTGCCATTAGCTATTGCTGCAGAACCAAGTGCGGTGCTTCCTACTCCTGTTGCGGATGAGCCGGGACCCACTGCAACAGCAGCTCGAGAATAAGCACCTGAAACGGTACCGAGAGCGATTGCATCTTGTCCAGTAGACAAAGATGCTAGTCCAATGGCTGTGGAAGCAGTACCAGTGGACTTGGCATAGTTACCGATAGCCATCGCACTACTTGAAATACCACCACCAGTCGAAGCAATAGCGTAATTACCTAGTGCGATACCTGCCGTATCACTCGAAGCATTTTCACCAAGAGCAATGTTAGACACATTATCAGTTCCTGTTGTAGTAACTGCTGCACTATTCCCACGCGGCGGTGTACCCCAGGTGTTAGTAATTTTCCCTACATTACCCGTGGTCGCTCCCATACCAATTGCCACAGATTCAGTATCAGATGTGTTAATTCCACCACCCGCCACATAAGCCCGGGCATCTTCCATAGACACCATAGACAATGCCACTGCACCAACCATACCTGCTGCCGTTGATGCAAGACGACGCGGACTGGTTTTACCTTTCCCTTTTGCCGCAGCAAATTCACCTGCAACAACCCAGGCGCGTTGCGCCGAATTCCATACCAGACGATAAATCTTGTTCATTACATATTCCTTCCCGGCTCCATGCCGGAATAAAAGTTAGTGTTTAGCGGCCTGCAGGGTTGCTGCGGCTTTGTTAATCAAAGGTGTTTCCAGAGAGGTACTGTTCAAGTGGTTCTGCTCGCGCTCATAAAGTTGCAGCGCGGCTTTGTTATCGTGTGTAACGAACTGCAGATAACCGCCGGTAAAGAAAGTGGCCTCAGTAAGTGCATCACGACGTTGTAATTCGTCCGTACCGGGCATGGCGGCAATCGCGGCGAATACCGCATCGGTGCTGCCTTTACCTGCATACAGGCGGATAAGCGCCTGCTGGCCCGGAGAACTGACGTTCATACCGGAGGCCAGAATGGCGAGTTCTTTTTTAAGGGCGGCAGATTTACCGACATGAGTACGAGCGGTAAGCCACAGTTGCCACAAACGGGCATAATCACTTTCGCGGGTGTTACTGCTTGCAGTCAGTGCGTCAAAGGCAGTGCTAGCAGCATCAAACTTACCCAATGCAGCCAGGTTAATTGCGGACGGCACGGCAGATTGCGCAGCCATGTCTGTGTTCTTCAGGACATCCCAGGCTTTACGGGCCGCGCTGTTGCGACCAGCCAGGTCATCAGCGACGGCTTGCTGGAACAAGGCCACACGCGCTTCCTTGGTTTGTGGAACGCTCAGTGACTCTGAAACCTTTGAATTAGTGGTATCAGTGCTGGCCATTACCGGCTGTAAAACTGTATTTGTAGCCAGAATAAAAACGGAACCAAAAATAACTGAACGAGCGATCGCAGAAATCGACGTAATTAGCTCTGTTTGTTTTCCAAAATCAGATAACCAAAATGAATTTTTCATATAGCGCTTGCTCTATTTAAATATAATGACGGTAAAGTCGTTGTCTTTGGGCAATAGCTCACCCGTGAAAATTTAATTCCTTGCCATATAAATCAATTAATCATCTGTAATTCGGCTGACTACAAAACGAAAATATCACTGACATGTAACAATTTATAATGTTATATAATAAAAACTCAAAATAACTAACGCATTAAAACAGTTACAGAATGACTATGGCCTCGCCCACGTATTAATAAACTCACCCCCATTAATTTCTATTTAAACTCCCTGGTGTGGAGCCCGAAACTGTAATGATACTCACTGGCTTTGTAGTAAAGAGGCATGACTTCGTCATAAGTTATTATGTAGCCCTGGCCTTTTGTGTTTTTTATAAAATCAGCAGGCAACCCCAGTAAATTAAGTTTTGCACTCAGGCCATTTAACACTTGCCATAAACGTTGGGTGGAAGACGTTAGATTGTTATCCTCCCATATTTTTTTTAGCAATTCGTCTTTAGTCACCATCTTTGTTCGTGCGTTAATCAGAAGATAAAGAAAAAGATGCATCATTGTGTCATTAATGTTGGTGGCACAAAAAGCGACGTTCTTTTCATTACCTGTTAAAGAAACTCGGTAAAGTCTCTTGTTTTCGATATCGAAATGAATATCTTTACCAATAAGGTAGCCGTATAGCTTAAGTCCCATATCTCCTCTTTCTGTACTATATAGAAGTCATTTTCTGGTTTAATTTATTCCTGTTAATAATTAACCACACTTTTAATGTGTAGTGATTATAAAATGGCCTTGATTAGTTTCAATACAGCGCAAGGCATATCAATTATGAAGGCAACACCTCATCAACTTATTGCTTATGCTGCAAACCAATGCAAAAAACAGATGAATTCACTATTAATATCAACTTAATCAATCTTTATCACCCATTTAGACTTAAAATTCAATTTAGTAGTTTTAAATTTCATATTTACATACAGTCATGACTTTATGTTCTGATCGGATTTGGATCTCCATGTTTTCATTAGCATTAAAACGAGGTTTCAGGTGAAAGTCTTAATATAGTCACGCAATCGTTTCCGATACACCTATAAATGATGAGAGTTTAATTATGTGCTGCTCATCATATTTTTATCTCCTTAACCTCTACTTACCATGCCTTGCTGGTCAGATGTGATATCCATCTCGCTACTCTTCGTTGGCTCAAATACTATTCCCGATTTGAAAAAAATGGATCTTTAGTAAACTTTATTAATCTTTTTTTTGCATGTGAATTCTTTATATTCAATGGGTTACAAATAGATCGTTTGCCAAATATCTGAAATCAAGAAACTTTTGGCAACTTTATGATAAATATAATAAAAGAGGCACAATTAAGATTTTTACCCGACTTTTGGCTGGAGGGGAGATGAAGAGATGGTAGCGATAAGCAATAATTCGGATAGCCGCAACAAAAAACAGGCAAGAACATGATGAAAGCTTTTATTATCAATCACAGTGTCCGCTTTGATCCCCGCTCCCGGACGCTGGCTCCCCTTGAAAAACCGGAAAATAAGGTTCAACTGCATACCCCTGTGAGCGAATGTCTACTGTTATTACTGACTCATAATGGTGAAACGCTGAGCCACAGTTATCTTTCTGAAGAGGTGTGGGTTAAAAAAGGGAGTTATGTCACGCCGAATTCGCTGTATCAGAATATCGCGGCTATCCGTCGGGGACTGAAAGCTGTGGGCTTGAGTGAGGAGATGCTAAAAACCGTCCCGAAGATGGGATTTCAGATTTATGCTTCACTACAAGAGGAAGAGCTGCTTCCTGCTGAATCAGAGGGGAGGACAAATGATGTGTTAAAAGGAGAGAATGGAACCGAAGAAAATCATGAACCAGAACCGCACGATGAAATTATCTCTGAGCCGACGATAGAAAAATCAAACACCGGTTTTTTCGGCGCTCAGGTTAATGCCTTTTATTTGGCATTGGCAATCCTCTTCACTTTTGGTTGCGTACATTTTTATATTCAACTAGGGTCTATCAATGACCCATATTCATCCTATAGCCACATAGGCATGATAAATAATTGTGATGTTTATTCCTCTTATGTGGGAAAGGAAGAAAGCTCTCGAGTCTTTAATTCGTTCTTGATACGTAGTGCGTTGAGTTGCCAACTGGGTAGCAAAGCGTATCTGACATTTAATCTTAATCACCGGCTATCATCCCTGGTACTATGTGACCAGTCTATAAATAATAAGAACTCTTACTGCCGCTCATTCATTTATGTGGATAATAAAAATGATGACTAGAGAAAAAAAATATAAATTAATACTTATTACTATTATCTCTTTGCTTCCATTGCTGTTCGGGGAGTATATCAGATATCAACGCTCACATGTATCATGTGACAGTGAATTGATTCTTAACAGCGCTAAAGGTGAGGTTGTTCGAGTAATAATGACATATCGGTTCGGGAGCAGTGAAGGTAGCTATAACGCAACCGGAACTTATTTTCACGAAGGAAAAACTATCGAGATAAATGATGATTTTTTATTTAACTATTATTTGAAATCAGACCATTTAATATTGATATCCCGTGAGGATAAAAGTAAACCAAGTGAACTGGAGGAAGCCAACTCAATTTCCCCAGATTTTTTTAACTACAGTGGCCGAGGAATAATTATGCGATTGAGCAAAGAGAATAGTGCCGGCTATTTATTTAGTATAGATAATACACCCATATTTTATTGTAAACGCAACAAAGCATAAACAGATTTACCATTAAAACCGATAACCAGCACTACGATGAGTGATCAGTTATTATCGGTTTTCCGTTTTCCTTGCCATCATCAATATACTCCGCCGAACCATCATCTGAGATGTAGAGCAATAACTTTAGACCGTCATCACAGTCATAAAGCAATTGGGAAATCTCACCATAATTAACCCACCTCCAACATCGTGAATATATCCTTTGCGACGGTATCGTTCAGTAAAAGTCACAACATGTTCAATCAACTGCGCTGCGTCAAAAAAATAAGTTTCCGTCTGCATAACTTTGACAGGCTCACTGAGGTTCACCGCATAGCGTTGCCCTTCAGGATAGCGCAGCGTGAAAGCGATAAGCTCCTTATACAATTAACTTCCTCCTGAAGATAATGTCTGAACATTCCGACCAAAGTAAGTGTTCCGGATGCTACCAATACCAACATGACTTCAAAAAAATTTCTTAGATATCATAGCGGAAAGCATAGAATTGAAGTTCGGGTGTAATTCTTATTTATGGCTATTACTCAATTAAAATAGCGGGTAATAATTTTCAATTCTGTTGTATTCACGAGGCAAGATCACAGCACCAGTTTCCCCCCTCGCCTGGCGAAAAGGGAAACCGGTTACAGAGTCAGAGGTTATGCCAGAGGGAAACCGAAACACCGGGTAGTGACAACTGGTGATTATCCAGGTGGGCTTCACCTTCGAGTCGTGTCCAGCTTCTGCCGCTTAACAACGGATTCCACGGCAGTGTCACATCGCATTGCTCAGCACGGTTAATCGCCACCAGCACTCGTTCATTTTGATAAACGCGAGCAAAAACCACCACATCTCCATTGGCGTAAATCACCTGACAACCACCGTGGCGCAAGGCTCGGCTTTTGTGGCGTAACTTGCCAAGGCGTTGATACAGCGCCAACAATTGTAGATCTTGTTGATCCGGGTCCCATGGGAAAGGTTTGCGGCAGAAGGGATCGTTATTGCCATCCAGTCCCACTTCATCACCATAGTAAACGCACGGCACACCAGGCCAGCAATAGAGCCACACGACAGCCAAAGGTAAGCGGTCCACATCTTTACCAAGGATTGACTTGAACCGCGCGGTGTCATGGCTGTCGAGCTGGTTAAACATGCGCAGTTGTTGCTGATGAGAAAGCCCCGCACGATATTCATCCATCCACGCCATACAGGTTTGTGCATCTATATGCTGTGGATCGTAGGAAATATCCGTGTTGGCAAGGAATCCCCACAGCGGGAAGGTGAACCCCCGATAGTTCATCGCCGCATCTTCTGCATCTGTCTGCAGCCATTGCCGGGCATCGCCAAAATGTTCCCCCAATATATACGCATCAGGCTTGGTTTCTTTCGCCGCCCTGGTGATACCGGAGACATGCCGTAGATTGTTTTTTGCCCCGCCAGCTTCACCCAGCATATGCACGACATCCAGCCGCCAGCCGTCAATTCCCCAGGGTTCACGTAACCAGTAGCGCACCACACTTTCTTCGCCCTGGTAAATCTCGTCAACCAACGCGGAAGAGTGGTAATCCAGTTTCGGTAGGCTTGAATAACCCAGCCAGTCGAGGGCTTGCCCGTCCTGGTTATAGCTGTAAAAATCGCGCCACGGGGATTGCGGATTGTGGCTTGCACCGCTGCCGTGAGTTTGTTGACGGTCAAACCATTGGTGAGTATCACCGCTGTGGTTAAACACGCCATCGAGCATCAGGCGCATGCCCAGCCGCTGGGTATTTTTGCGCAAACGCAAAAAGGCATGATCGCCACCAAACTGCACGTCTACGCGGCGATAATCCTGGGTATCGTATTTATGAACACTCGGAGCGGTAAAAATAGGATTGAGGTACAGCGCGGTCACGCCCAACATCTTCAGATACGGGAGATTTTCGCTAATACCGTCAAGATCACCGCCATAGAAGGTTGATCCCCCTGCATCTGCGATGAGAGGCTCATTCCAGTCACGCAGTATGATGTCGCGTTTTGCGGCGTGGTGATAATAGATCTGATCCTGTTCTGGTGTGCGTTGTTCGCTGCGCGCAAAACGATCGGGGAATATCTGATAGAAGATCTGATCCTGCACCCATTGCGGGCCGTCATCAGGCAGGTCGACCGCAAACTGCTCAAGACGTGCAGGAGGGATCGAGCTCAATCCTTGCGGCGTTAACCAGCGCTGTTTATCCAGCCATAGCAATTTAAAACTATAGCGGCGACGCGGCTGCCCTTCAGATAAATCAATTACCCCGCGCCATGCGACGATGCCATCACCCAGTGCTGCCTTCTGCCGAGTCATCTGCACCGAGGTTTCCTCGTTATCTTTTTCGTAACGTAGTACCACACGATGCGGTAAATCATCGCCAGAAACCCATAAAGTGATGTAAAGCTTGTCTTTACGTGTCTGAATAAAAGGGGGCACCGGAAGGTGCCAGGCATTCAACATAATCGCATCCCCAGATAATAAATTGACGCCACCTTGCCACAGCGCGAGCGTGTATCACTCATCATTACTATTTTAATTGGGGGAGGAAAGCGGGGGTGGAGAAACAGCGCCAGTTGCTTAATAAGTTAGCGAAACCTATAGTGAAAACACTCCCGCCGATGCGCCCTGATAAAAGGAGATCGTCATGACTCTCGTCCGACCCCTTTCCCTGCTTTTACTCGTACTGTGCTCCACTAACGCTTTGGCCAGTTCAGCTTATGAAGCTCTACAATTTGGAAAGTATAAACAACAGATTACCGCAGACTTAAAAAAGACCTGCCATCCGCAAAAGAAAATGAATGAAGATGATTGGGCAAATAAAATACTCTCCAATGAGGAGAACAAACGTTACATCCGCGACGCGAGGATTGCGCTTGAACGCAACAATGAGAAAAACTATTGGGATGCAATTAGTAAAGTAGAGTGCCCGGAGATGTAGGGTAAAGTGAATGCAAAAGAGCCACCGTGTTCACGGTGGCTCTTAAAGAAAAAATAAACTATCCCCTAAATAATTCAAGTTGCAGCCAACGCACCTGCAACTTGAAAGATGACGGGTATATCAGAAGTTGTATTTCACGCGGATCATCCCTTCCTGTGACTGATAGCCCTGCTGGTTACTGCCCGTGTAGCTAAAGGAAGTACTGAGATGTGGCGTGAATTTAACCTCCACACCCGCTTCATACTCAATGATGTCACGCCCTAAAGTATCACTCTGAACGGCAAACAACGTGCCGTCGTTACTGGCGACGATACTGTCGTTGTTGTTCATCAACTCACGGCGATAGGTCACTTTCAGCGCTGGCGTCACTTGCGTGTTACCGAATGTCAGGTCATGGGAAATCTTCACTCCAACATTCGGCTGTACGCTGTCGTAGCGGTCTGAGTCGCCATGTACTTTCATTTTGTTGATGAATGTTCCAAACAACTCACCCTCCGACGACATATGTTCGTCGTAGCCAGAATAAAACACATTCAGACTATCAATCCCGACCTGCGGCACGATAGTGGTATTGCCCATCTGTATCGCCCAGTTGGCACTTAACCCCGCGGAAAGCGCGTTGCCAGTGATATCGCTTTCCCCTTCGCCCAGTTTCAGGCCATTGCTGGTGACGTCGCGCTTCACCTCGTTGGCTGAGTGGATGTAACCCAGCGCGCCGGTCAACACCATGCTGTCCAGTTTTTGTGAGGCAAAAAGATTTACCGCGTAACGATCGGCGCTTGCAGAAGAGCCCTGTGCCGAAAGGTCGAAATCGGAGTAATCAACCGACACACCAAAGCGCGTATTCCCCTGCTCCGTGTATCCACCAATAGAAATACCATCCACTTTGGCACTGCCATTGTCCGCCGTGTTGCCGTTACTCATGTGCGGCATAATCCACATCGCATCATCGTGGTAACAGGAGCCGGATAGATCGCAGATAGATTTCCCACCAGAAGACTTAGACCAGTCAACCTGATCCATACTCCATTGCGTTGGTTTTTGCATGCCAAGAGACAAAAGCTGTAAATCGTAGGCACGCAAGTTGCTCGGCGTAACCACGAACGTTGGCTGCGGTGTCGGCGTTACCGGGTCTGTTGGGTCCACGATTGGGTCAACCACCGGATCTGTCGGGTCCACAATTGGGTCAATCACTGGGTCTGTCGGGTCCACAATCGGGTCAACCACCGGATCTGTTGGGTCCACAATCGGGTCAATTACCGGGTCTGTCGGGTCTACAATGGGGTCAATTACCGGGTCTGTCGGGTCCACAATTGGGTCAATTACCGGATCTGTTGGGTCTACAATCGGGTCAATGACCGGATCTGTTGGGTCTACAATCGGGTCAATGACCGGGTCTGTTGGGTCTACAATCGGGTCAATGACCGGGTCTGTCGGGTCCACAATCGGGTCAATTACCGGGTCTGTCGGGTCTACAATCGGGTCAATTACCGGATCGGTTGGGTCCACAATTGGGTCAACCGGATCAACACTTACCACTGATGTGGTTAACGATACGTCATTCGCCCTGTAACTAAGTTGCTGATCAAACCCTTCAGGAACTCCGTTTAATGATGCGAATTCACCTTCGATCCCCCCCTGCGCCGTCAGGAAAACATACGACTGTGGAGTATAGGTCCCCGGCGCATAAATTGTCTGCAATCCGCCCGCAAGCGTTGCATGCCCCGTAATACCCAGTACCGAGGCGCCTTCAAGCGGGTCAATATCAATGAGCAGCCAGGCATCTGCGGTCTGGGCATAGTTACCGGATACACGTAGGCTTTTCCCTGCCCCTGCCGGGCGAACGTGCCCGCTGTTAAGCAGATCGCCGCCAATCGAGCCATATCCCTGAAGCGTACCACCGGAACTCACCAGCACATCACTGGCAAGGGAAGCCCAGTCATGCTGCTCGTCGCCAATTTCAAGGATCCCCTCTTCGACCCGTGTTTCCTGATCGAACGTGTTTTCCTGATTGAGCGTCAGCCTGCCGTTGCCGCGTTTCACCATCTGGCCCGCACTTCCGCTTATCAGTGTATCCGGCGTCATATCATCATCGGCGGCAAAAATAAGCCGACCCCCGTTGATGGCGATTTCTCCGGCAGGGGTGGATTGTGCCTGGCTGATGATCAGATCGCCCTGTGTCAGATCCAACAAGCTATCCCAGAGGCTGTTATCGCCGCTCAGGGTCAGCGCATGATTACCCTCTTTAATGATTTTGCTGTCGTTCTCGCTCCTCAGATTTGCGGCAAGTGTGGTGTCCTGTGTTGAAGCCAGCACCAGTTGGCTGCTGTTTTTTACCCATAAATTGCCGGTAAAGGCTGAGGTATCACCAAAGAAGGATGCGCCCTGGCTGCCGGTAATGTTCAACGTGCCACTACCCGAAATAGCGCCATACACATTCATTCCGGATTGTTCACCCAGCAACGTCCCCAGGGATGCGACGTCCAGCGTGCCGTTAATCTTCTGATCTAACGCTGCGCTGCCCGAAGTCAGAGTGCCACCATCAAGGATCACGCCATTGAGCAGATCGTAACCGTTCTGATCAAGCGTCGCCGTGCTCGCCACCGTCACCTTGTTTTCGCTATCGCCCAGCGCCTGGCTGTTGCCGAGAATGGTTTTCCCGCCGGACAACAGCGCATCACCGGTAAAGGTGTTGCTGCCCGCCAGCGTCAGGCTGCCGGTTCCCTGCTTATTGAGGTGGATTTTCTGGCCGGTGATAGTACTGTTCAGTGCTGTGTTCGTGGCGATCAGCAAATTCAGCGCCGACCAGTTATTGAGATCGGACGAAGTGATCGTTGAACCTGCCGCATTCGCTTTGATATTCAGCGTACCGCTGTGACCATGCAGATCGACGGTGGTGTCTTTTGCCAGATTGCTGAGACTGACGTTGCTGTCGCTGTCAAGCTTCAGCGTCCCGGTAGTCATGCGGATATCGCCGCCGGTTGCCGCTGCGGTGCTGCCCAGCGTCAGTGTCCCGCCCTGCATATCCAGTTCGTTGGTATAGAGATGGTTGTCGCCTGTCAGCGTCAGGTTTTTATCCCCGGTTTTGTATGCCTTTCCAGTTCCTTCCTGCGCCAGATTTGCCGCAAGCGTGGTGTCTTCAAGCGAAGAGAGATAAAGCTGACTGCCAGTTTTCAGCAACAGCTTGCCGGTAAAGGCAGAGATATCGCCAAAGAAATTCGCGCCCAGGGGTCCTGAGATATTCAGCGTGCCGCTGCCGGACAGTCCGCCATAAATATTCATGCCAGAAAATAACCCCAGCAGCGTTCCCGACGTTGCCACGTTCAACGTGCCGTTAACCTTCTGGTTCAGCGCAGTGCTGCTCGAGGTCAGGATGCCACCATCAAAGATCACACCATTAAGCAGATCGTAGCCGTTCTGATCGAGTATCGCCGAACTCGCCACCGTCACCTTATTCGCACTATCACCCAGCGCCTGGCTGTTGCCGAGAATCGTTTTCCCGCCAGACAACAGCGCATCACCGGTAAAGGTGTTGCTGCCCGCCAGCGTCAGGCTGCCGGTTCCCTGCTTGTTGAGGTGGATTTTCTGGCCAGTGATGGTGCTGTTCAGTGCCGTGTTCGTGGCAATCAGCAAATTAAGCGATGACCATTTATCGGTGTCAGACGAAGTGATCGTTGAACCGACCACGTTCGCTTTGATATTCAGCGTGCCACTGTGGCCATGCAGATCGACGGTACTACCCGCAGCCAGATTGCTGAAACTGACGTTGCTGTCGCTATCGAGTTTCAGCGTACCGGCGGTCATGCGGATATCGCCGCCGGTTGCCGCAGCGGTTCTGCCCAGTGTCAGCGTGCCAGCCTGCACATCCAGTTCGTTGGTGTAGAGATGGTTGTCGCCGGTCAGCGTCAGGTTTTTATCCCCGGTTTTGTAAGCCTTTCCAGTTCCTTCCTGCGCCAGATTTGCGGCAAGCGCGGTGTCTTCAACGGGCGTGAGATAAAGCCTGCTGCCATTTTTCAGTAACAAATTGCCGGTAAATGCAGAGGTATCGCCATAGAAGGATACCCCCTGGCCACCGGTAATATTCAGCGCACCGCTGCCGGATATCGCGCCGTAAAGCCCGAGGTTAATGCCAAAACCCCAGTTATTACCATTTAATGTTCCGCTGGTATCAACCAACAACGCGCTGCGTAACGTGGCACCCGCTCCGCCACCATTACCATTCGTCCCGGAAGCAATGGTGCCCCCATCAAGCACCAGGGTTTTGGCCTGGCCTGTGGTCTGGATGACATCACGCAATTCAAGAACGGTATTTTGCCCAACGGTCAGCGAACCCTCGCCACTGAATAGGCTATGATTGCTCCCGCCCCAGCTAATTTTGCTGTTCTTAAAGACGATGTCGCCATCAGTCAGCGAATCTTTCGCAAACTCGGTATTAATATTGTTCACGGTCAGGCGCTTGCCGTTGAGCTGGTATTTGCCAATCGTCGTCACATCTGTGGTGCCGCTGAACGTTGCCGTACTGTCATCATTTAGGTTAATTCCACCTAATGTTATTGCGCCTGAGCCACTGTTCATCAGAGAAGCTGAAGAAAGACTAACCATATTCGATACGCTGTGACCGTTCAGGTCGAGCATCGCGCCTCTTGCTACCGTCACGATATTTTCAGCCGCACCGAAAGCCTGATTGCTCCCCGCGAGGGTTTTGCCCTCGGAGAGCAGGACATCCCCGGTAAAGGTACTCATCCCGCCCAAGGCCAGAGTACCAGCACCTGTTTTTATCAGATGCATGTCTGCGCCTGAAATCAGGCTGTTAAGCACCGAACTCTCATCTATTTGTAGTTTTAGCGTTGAAGCATGGGTTTTATCAGAAGAGATAATTTTTGAATTGTGCGAGTTGGATTCTACATTCAGCGTCACACTGTGGCCGTTCAGGTCGATAACCCCACCGTCTTCCAAAACCACGTGCGAGTCTTTATCAATGGCGTTATCCACCCCCATTTTCAGGGTCATATCGCTTTTGCTGGAAACCGGGCTGCCACTGTTGTAGCCCCGAACCGTTACTTCACTATTTAAATCGTTGACCGTGTTTAGCGTGATAACACCACCGGCGTTATCCTGGGCATCGACGGAAAGGTTATAACCACTAAGCAAAGCACTGTTGATGAACACATCGCCGCCGCCGGAGAAGTAATAACCTGTCTGTGTCGGTTTTAGCGTGTTAATCAGCGTCAGCGTTTCACCCGCCAGCGCCCCAATAGCCAGTTGCTGGAAGGCACTCATGTCATAGCCAAAACTGTCTGTCACTTTGAGATCTATCATTCCCGAAGACTGCTCTGTGACGTTTTTAAAAACGTTAAAGCCAGCCACAGAACCATAATTCACATTCAGACGGCCATTACCCAGCGAGTTTTCGTAATCGGTGATCAAATTAATCCCACGTCGGAGCTCGATATCTCCGACCCAGTTTTCATTCATACTCGCGATATGTACTGTACCCGCACTCTGCCCATTCCCCAGGAACAGTGAAGAACCGCTCGACGGGAGGTAGCCGTTAATTTTGACCTCGCCGTCACCGCCGCCCAGATAAAGATCCTTTGCTCCGTAGGTTAAATTCTGACCGGAAATCCCCAACTCAAGCAGGCTACTACTCCCCAGATATAGATCTTTGGTCAGCAGGGCCATCATATCTGCCGAGGTGATGGCCCCGGTCAGCGCCAATACGCCACGAGAATCGTCAGAGATTTTCTCCAGAATAGAAGCAAAACTGTTCGCGTTGTTCCCTACATCTAGTACGCCAGCCTCAGCAATATTCCAGCCGTTAGATTGCATACCAAGGCTTGCCAGTGTTTCCGTGATTACCCGGCCAGATGAGATGAAATTGGTGCCAGTCAGAGTATTGATGCCGGTCAAATAAAGCGTTCCCAGCCCCTCTTTAATGATATGGCCCGCCCCGCTTAGCGTTGCGTCAATTTGAATGCGGAATGCCTCTTCCGGTGTCACCTTCAGAACAGAATGAATCCCTGAAAGATTGACGCTACCATCAAGATACGCCCCTTCATTGATACCTTGCTGGCTGCTGCTGACCTCACCGCCGGAAGTCATCACCAAAGACGAAGCATCGTCCAGCTCGAAGCGCCCACGCGCCATCGCATTGCGACCCACGGTAAACTGGCTGCCGGTTAAATTCACCAGACTGTCGCCGAGATTAAAAGAGGCGGTATCGTACTGCGTGGGGTCGATATAGCCCCCGGCATGTAGCGTATACGCACCCTGTATAGCCAGATTACCGTTGAGAATGTCCATTCCAGCGCGGGTATTCACATTGCCTTTTAGCGTCCATGACGAACCTGCCGTGCCCGGCGCATACACCAGATGCAGCAAGCCTTTATCTGCCGAACCGCCGTCAAAGAAGTTACCAAGATAGGTTTTCGGGCCGCTGCCGGTGAAGGTAAATGTGGATAATGCGTTGGCTTTAGAGGTGCCAATCGTTGCGCCATTATCCATATGGATAATATCGTTCCAGCTTAGAGACTGGCCGTAAAGATCGAGCACACCCCCGTTCACACCAAACCCGACCTGAGTCCCATCAAGCTGGCCCGCCGCACCCAGACGAACAATCGCTCTGCCACTGGTAATATGTATTGCATCAGCCGCATGACCGCCAATCCGTTGCAGAATAGTCAGGCCATCGCCGACATACAGACTGGAATGATTGACATTATTACCCGAAATAACCAGTGTCCCGAGGCCGATTTTGCGCCAGATATCACCCGCGCTGCCGGTCAGGTTGCTGATAACCGTCGCACCCAGATTAATAATGTAGCCCGCCGTGTTCATACGCCGGGTACTATCGCCACCATCCGAGAGAATATAATTAGAATTAAAGGTAAGTGAACCCGCACCCATGTCGAGATTTTGAGCCGTGAGTTCAAGTGTCCCACCGGCCCCACCCAGAATCAGGTTTTTATTGCTCATAAAATCTGTACTGGCTCGCGCGGAGGCGGCAATATCAGTACGAATACCGTGATAGCGGATAGAATTACCGTTGAGATTGAAATCCCCCTCTCCGGTATAAATATCCTGAGCGCCGACATAAATAATATCGGAAGATTTTGATGTCGCTATAAGCGAATCATTGAAATCATTGATTTTTACCTGTGTCCAATCTGGGGCTGTTCTTAGAAAAGTCCATTTATTATACCCCGCACCGGAACCCGCTGAGTTAACACCTAAAAACTTCCAACTTTGAGATTTTACATCCCATCCCCACATACCACTTCCGCTATCACCACTTAACGTACCAACATCAAGCGCCGTTATTTGGTTGACAGGGAGGAGGAAAGACAAATTATAAACCCCATCATAATAACTTTGCCCATTGATGATATTAAATCCACCGGCCAATGGGCCATAGCCAATGTAAGTTGCCTCTCCAACATCTGTTGCTATAGCAAGATACCCCCCTCCGGTACGAGCAATAAGAAGCCCTGCTTTAAATTGGCTGGTATCAGTAAAGAGCTCTGCGGGAGCCGCATCGGTCACAATGGTACGCTCGCGGGTAATTTTGTAGTCACTCCCGGCGTCCAATTCATAAGCGCTTTTTGTCACTTCATTCATCAGGGCATAGCTGCTCTCATTTTCCGCACCGCTAAATAAAGTGCCGTCTAATTGCTGGTAACGCTTTCCAAATGAAATATTGTCGTTGTATGGAACATGCGTTGCTGTCGCAGTGACCTGAGAGTTAATTAACGTTGAAAAACCACCATCAACGCTGGCACTAAAATCAGGCATCACATTAATGATTCCACTCAAAGAACCATCAGTATGATAAACAGGTATATTCGTCGCGCCCGCAGAAAAAGCACCCCGGTTTTCACCAAAATCACGATACACCTGAACGTCGATATCATCACGCATTAACGCAGCGGCGGCTGGATCTATTTGCCCAGCAAATATTAGTGAAGCGAGTAGTTTCTTTTTAAATTTCATTCGTTTTATCCTTAAACGAAGACAATATCCGACCAATAATACTAAGGGGAACAGAGTATGAGGGGGTGGGTGTCTTAATAAATCAATAAAAAATAATACTACAAAGCAGCATTGATGCATTGCTATAAATTTCAAAAAACCAATTCATATACATATATTGCATTTAAAAACATATTAATTATTGATAACAATGAAAATTAGCAAATCGAATTAATTAAGTTAGTAACTTTAATTAATAACACATATAAAAAAGGCCCAAACAAATAGAAATCTGTTCAGGCCCTAATGATTGCCATAAATAAATGGCATACAACTTTTATAATTATCGGTTTTCAGCAGCAGCCAGAAGGCTACGACGCTTAAACATCCAGCCTACCAACAGCAATACTATCCACACACAGCCAACGTAAAGCGAGATGCGGGTGTCCGGATGCCAGCCGATTAACCCAATGATAAATACCAGGAATACCAAGCCCACAATCGTGGTTGCCACGCCGCCCGGCACCGGGAATTTCAGCGCCTTCGTTTCATCAGGAGAAAGCTTACGGCGGAAGGCAATCTGCGACAGCAGGATCATTATCCAGACCCACACCGTGGCAAATGTTGCCAGCGAAGCAATCACCAGGAAAACGTTTTCTGGAATCAGGTAGTTGAGTACTACCGCCAGTAACAGAGCGCAACACATGACCAACACGGTGACCCAGGGAATGCCATTGCGTGAAGTTTTGGCGAACACTTTCGGGGCGCTGCCCTGCTCTGCCATGCCGTGCAACATTCGGCCCACACCGAATACGTCACTGTTAATTGCTGAAAGCGATGCGGTGATCACCACAAAGTTAAGAATACCTGCCGCAGCCGTAATCCCCATATGCTGGAAAGTCAGCACGAACGGGCTACCTTCCGTCCCCACCTGGTTCCACGGGTAAATAGACATGATGACAAACAGCGTACCGACATAGAACACCAGGATACGCAGCGGAACAGAGTTGATTGCACGTGGGATCGACTTCTGTGGGTCTTTCGCTTCACCCGCAGTAATACCAATGATTTCAATGCCGCCGTAGGCAAACATGACCATCTGCAACGACATAATCATGCCTATCCAGCCATTGCTGAAGAAGCCGCCATTGCTCCACAAGTTATGGATGCCCGTAGGCTGACCACCGTTTCCAATGCCCCAAACGATGATGCCGATACCGGCTGCAATCATGATAATGATGGTAGCGACTTTGAAGAAGGAGAACCAAAACTCCAGCTCACCAAACACTTTTACGCTCATCAGGTTAATGGCGCAGATAATCAGCACCACGCTCAATACCCAAACCCAATGCGGTACGGCCGGGAACCACAGCCCCATATAGATGCCAAACGCGGTGACATCGGCAATCGCGACAATCAGGATTTCAAAACAGTAGGTCCAACCTGTGATGTATCCTGCCAGCGGGCCAAGGTTATCTTGCGCATAGCGTGAGAATGAACTGGCGGAAGGGTTATGAACCGACATCTCCCCCAGCGCACGCATAATGATGTAAGCAGCAACCCCACCGATGATGTAAGCCAGTAAAACACTTGGCCCCGCCATTTTGATTGCGTCTGCCGAGCCATAAAACAACCCGGTGCCAATTGCCGAACCCAACGCCATAAAGCGTATGTGCCGGGTACTCAAGCCGCGCTTGAGCTTATTAGCGTTTTCCATTGATTCCATACCTGCTTAACAATAAAAAAAACCACGGAGCAGAGCCCCGTGGTTGTACAAAATTATAATTTTTAGTGGGCTGTTTGAGCCACTTGTCGCCCTGCAGCGCGGTCCCATATGATGGCAATCACTACCATGATGATGGTTGGGAGCAACCATGCCAGGCCCTGGTCAGACAACGGCAAGCGTGAAGTCCACGCGGGCAAAATGTCACTGATTGCGGAGGCTTTAATCCCATCAATGATGCCAAACAATGTACTAATGATCATTGCCGGCGCAATTACGCGAGTCGAGTTATGCCACCACGGACGGGTGAAACTCAGCACCACCAGCGCAATACACGGTGGGTAAATCGCCGTCAGCACCGGAATCGAAACCTGAATCAGATGACTCAACCCGAGGTTAGAAACCACCATCGAGAACAAGCCGAGGATAAACACCAGCGAACGGTAAGACAGCGGCAAATACTGGCTGAAGAACTCAGCACACGCACAAGTCAGGCCAATAGCCGTTACCATGCAGGCGAGGAAAATCAACGCGGCCAGGAAGAAGCTACCTGCACCACCGAAGGTGTGTGCCACATATGCATGAAGAATGGCTGCACCGTTGGCATTTTGGTCAGCCACCAGCGTGGCACTGTCTGAACCCAGGCGGAACAGCGCAAGGTAGATCAGCGTTAAGCCAATACCTGCAATCAGACCAGCCCAAATGGTATAACGCGTCAGCAGACGGGATTCAGTCACACCACGCGAGCGCGCAGCGTTAACAATAACAATGCCGAAGACCAACGACGCCAGGGTATCCATGGTCAGATAGCCATTCACAAAACCGTTAGAAAACGCGGCATTCTGATACGCCTCAGTCGCAGTACTGATCCCCCCCGCAGGCCACAACATTGCACCCGCAGCCAGCGCCAACAGCGCGACAATTTTCACCGGCGCCAGCACATGCCCTACGGTATCCAGCAGTTTGCCCGGATAAAGTGAAATGGCGATAACAATAGCGAAGTACACCACGCTGTAGATAAACAGTGGCAGTTCGCCCGTGCCGACCAGTGGCGCAATCCCCACTTCGAAGGAAACGGTAGCCGTACGCGGTGTCGCAAACAGCGGGCCAACAGCCAGGTAGCAAATCGTGGCCAACAGCACACCGGCACGACGGCCAATCGGTGAGCTGAGGCTATCAATGCCACCGCCAACACGAGCAATGGCGACGATAGTCAGAACCGGCAGGCCCACAGCCGTGACCAGGAAACCGAGTGACGCAATCCAAACGTGTTCACCCGCCTGTAACCCCACCATCGGTGGGAAAATGATATTGCCTGCTCCGACAAACAGCGCAAAGGTCATAAACCCTAATGCGAGGATGTCTCGAGATTTTAAATGATGGGTCATAAAATTTTTGCAGCCTGTGGGTGTGTGGTGTTGAAAGTATTTAAATTTTTATACCTGGTCACTCGGTATAAAAGCGGTGATTGATAGCGACGACAGCGAAAAATCCTTTCCGGGATCGGTGGCGAAGAATAGTTGTTTGAATTACCACTCAAATCCAGTCGGTCTACTAATCACAGGGGCGCAATTAAAACGCTTATAGCGTATGAAGGCAAGAAGGGATCCTAAAACCAGATTGATCTCCTTAAATTAGACTTAAAGTCAGTATATTTGTTTATCCGTTAGAAAGTAGTATGGTTTATTGTGTGGTTAAATTATAACCGATTAAGCGTTTTTGATTTACAAGTGAACAAAAAAAACACAGACCAGCATGCTGGCCTGTGGAAAGTTTTTTTGACACAGAAGCATTCAGCTACTCTGTCTGCCCTTCTTTTTCGCTAACGATTAACCGCTCAGGCAGCACAAAGGAAAATGTCGAACCTTTGCCAGGCTGGCTTTCGATATTCAGACGCGCATCGTGATGGCTTAAAGCATGTTTCACTATTGCCAGTCCCAATCCACTGCCGCCGGTTTGCCGCGAACGCGCCTTATCCACGCGATAGAAACGCTCGGTCAGGCGTGGAATATGTTCCGCTGAAATACCCGGCCCGCTATCCGTCACGCTAAAGCACGCGCCGCCTGCCACCCGCTTCCAGCCTACTGTAATGTGCGTCCCTTCCGGCGTATGGTTAACCGCGTTATACACCAGGTTTGAAATCGCGCTACGCAACTGTTCATCGTTACCGAACACTTTTAGCGAGGGATCAATATCGAATTGCAGCGTCTGCCTTTGCTGGCTGAGAGTTTGCGCTTCTCTCTCCACCACCCGCAACATCAGTGGCACATCAATCTTTTCATTGAGTACCATGGCCGGAGCCGCTTCAATTTTTGACAGCGTCAAAAGTTGTTTCACTAACCCTTCCATGCGCGAAGTTTGCTCGCGCATGGTGCCAAGAGCTTTCTCACGCAGCGGCCCTTCAAGCGTCTGATCCTGCATCATCTCCAGATAACCTTGCAGCACCGTTAACGGCGTACGAAGTTCATGGCTTACGTTGGCAAAGAAGTTACGTCGCGCCCCTTCCAGTTGGTGCATCTGAGTGACATCGCGCGCGACCAGCAGCCACTGTTCGTCGCTGTAAGGCATAACACGAAATTCAAGATGACGACCGTTGTTGAGCACCAGCGTCAATGGACGGGAGAAATCTTTTTGCGTCAAATAGCGGGTAAATTCCGGGTAACGCAGCAGGTTTAAAATGTTCTGCCCATTATCATCCGGCCAGCGTAACCCCAGCAGTTGTTGAGCCAGTCCGTTACACCAAAAAATTGTCCCTTCTTCCGTCGTCAACACAACGGCATCAGGCAATGATTCCGCACCGCTACGAAAGCGTTTAATCAAATTACCTAACTCTTTGCGGCGCTTTTTATTGCGTAACTGCATTTGGTGAAGGCCGTATAACAACGGGTCCCAACTTCCGCGACCGGGAGGAGGCGTCATGCTGCGATCCACCCACAGCCACCACGACAAACGCAGCAAATTCCAGAAATGCCAAACCAGCAGTCCAGTGACTGCCAGTAATAAAAACCAGGGTAAATGGCCAAAAATCAGGCCCAAAATGATGGCGGGTATGCAACAGAGCACCAGCTCCATCACCAGCCTTTTCCATGACAACCGTTCCAGCACGCGTCACTCTCCTGCTAAGGGGTTAAAAGCGGGTTGAGAACCGATAACCCGTACCGCGTACTGTTTGTACCATTCTGTCATGTCCACTGTGTTCGAGCGCTTTGCGTAACCGCCGGATATGAACGTCCACTGTTCGGTCTTCGACATAAACATTGGTGCCCCATACATGATTAAGCAATTGTTCACGGCTATAGACCCGTTCCGGGTGCGTCATAAAGAAGTGTAACAACTTAAATTCCGTCGGGCCCATATCCAAAGGATTTTCACCGGTCATCACGCGATGTGATGAAGGGTCAAGGCTTAGCCCGTGCATTTCAATCACCTCTTCCACCGCCATTGGGGAGATTCGGCGCATGACAGCTTTAATACGAGCCACCAGCTCCTTGGGTGAAAACGGTTTGGTAATGTAGTCATCGGCCCCGACTTCAAGGCCTCGCACGCGATCTTCTTCTTCACCACGCGCCGTCAGCATCATCACGGGTATTTCACGCGTCAATACCTCACGTTTCAAATGCTTGATAAACTGAATACCTGAGCCGCCTGGTAACATCCAGTCCAGTAAAATCAGATCCGGGAAAGGTTCAATAAGCAGATTTACTGCACTGTCATAATCTTCCGCTTCTACAGGCTGAAAACCGTTTTGCTCGAGCACAAAACTCACCATCTCACGGATTGGAGCTTCATCTTCTACGACTAAAATACGCTTCGCCATGATTCGCCCTGCTTAAGGAAGATACCCAAAGGTGTAATTGTTGTTTCAATGCGGCGCCATTATGCGTCAGATTTATTACAGATTTATGAAATACATGACTGTTTGATGACTCATCATTTTGATTTATGACACAGACAGATATGACGTTTTTCGCCTCACCCCTTTATAATCGAGACTTCGCTTTTAAGCCACTGGACAGGTTATGCGCATTATTCACACATCAGACTGGCATCTTGGTCAAAATTTTTATACCAAAAGCCGTGGCCCAGAGCACCAGGCTTTTCTTGAGTGGTTGCTCAATGCCGCAGTCGTTCATGATGTGGATGCAATAGTTGTCGCAGGGGATATTTTTGATACCGGCTCACCGCCGAGCTATGCCCGTGAACTGTATAACCGATTTGTGGTGCAGCTTCAGGCGACCGGATGTTCCCTGGTGGTTCTCGCGGGAAACCATGATTCGGTTGCAACACTTAACGAATCGCGAGAATTAATGGCGTGCCTTAACACTTATGTCATCGCCAGCGCCCGTCACGATGCCAGCCAACAGGCGATGGTACTCAATAAGAAAGATGGCGAGCCGGGGGCTATTCTCTGTCCCATTCCATTTCTGCGTCCCCGCGATATCCAAAACAGCCAGGCAGGTTTATCCGGCCACGAAAAGCAGCGTTCATTAATGGAGTCCATTAGCGAACATTATCAGCAGTGTTTCCGCGCGGCTTGTGATTTACGTGCGGATGCGAAGCTGCCGATTATCGCCACCGGACATTTAACCACGGTGGGTGTGACGAAAACGGATGCGGTGCGCGACATTTATATTGGCACGCTAGACGCCTTCCCGGCGCAGCATTTCCCGCAAGCGGATTACATCGCCCTGGGCCATATTCATCGCGCACAATTAATTGGTGGCACCGAACATATCCGCTACAGCGGCTCGCCAATACCGTTGAGTTTTGACGAAACCGGCAAGGTCAAAAGCGTTTATCTGGTTGAGTTTGCAGAAGGTAAATTGAGTGAGGTTACCCCACTTCCAGTCCCTGTTAGCCAGCCTTTGGCGGTGATCAAAGGTTCACTGAGCGAAATTGAACAGCAGCTTGCTCAATGGCGCGATGCCCCCGCAGACCCCAAAGTCTGGTTGGATATCGAAATCGCCACGGACGAATATCTACATGATATGCAGCGCCATATTCAGCAGTTGACTGACACACTGCCGGTCGAGGTCGTTTTGCTGCGCCGTAGCCGTGAGCAGCGCGAGCGTGTCATTGCTCAACAACACAAAGAAACACTGAGCGAACTGACGGTTGAAGACGTTTTTGAGCGCCGTCTGGTTCAGGAAGAGACTACCGAGGAGCGCGCGCACCGTTTGCGCACCCTGTTTGCCCAAACAGTGGCAAGTCTGCATGACGCGGAGGAACAGGCATGAAAATCCTCAGCCTACGGTTAAAAAATCTAAACTCCCTGAAAGGGGAATGGAAAATTGATTTCACTCGCGAACCTTTCGCCAGCAATGGTTTGTTTGCAATAACCGGGCCGACAGGTGCCGGGAAAACGACACTGCTGGATGCTATCTGCCTCGCGCTTTATCACAAAACTCCGCGCCTCAATACGGTCTCACAATCGCAAAATGATCTCATGACTCGCGACACAGCCGAATGTCTGGCGGAAGTGGAGTTTGAAGTCAAAGGCACCGCCTACCGTGCATTCTGGAGCCAAAACCGGGCACGCAACGCAGCAAACGGTAACCTTCAAGCTCCACGCGTTGAGCTTGCGGAAGTGGCAAGCGGCAAAATCATCGCCGATAAAGTAAAAGACAAGCTCGATGTTACCGCCAAATTAACCGGCCTCGATTACGACCGCTTTACCCGCTCCATGATGCTCTCGCAGGGCCAGTTTGCGGCGTTTTTAAATGCCGATGCCAATGACCGCGCGTCCTTGCTTGAAGAGCTTACCGGAACTGAGATTTACGGCGCTGTTTCTGCGGCGGTATTTGAAAATCATAAAAATGTACGCAGCCAACTTGAGAACTTACAAGCGCAGGCGGCAGGTGTTGCGCTGTTAAGCGATGAGCAGCACCAGCAGCTTTCTGCTAGTTTGCAAATACTGACTCTTGAAGAAAAAAATCGTCTTACGGAGCAGCAAACGCTTCAGCTCCATCAGAAGTGGCTGAGTCAACTCAACCCGTTGACTCAACACCACGCGCATTCAGAAGCGGCGTTGAATGCGGCCGCCCGTGCCATTGAGGAAGCGGCACCGCAACTCGAAAAGCTGATGCGAGCTCAACCCGCAGAAAAACTGCGCCCTGACTGGCAGCGCCTGCAAGAACTGAAAACTTCGCTGAAAAATACCCGCATTCAGACGGAAGAAGTGAATACTCGCTTACGTCAGGCGACAGTGCGCCGCCAGCAGACGCGACTTGCTGCCGCAAGCCAGGCGGCAAAATTGACGCATGAAAGTACCGAACTGCAACAATGGCTGAAAACACACGACAGTTATCGCCTGTGGGGTACTGAACTCACAGGCTGGCGTATGGCCTTCAGCCAACAGCAAAATGAGGCAAAAAAGCTTCAAGACTTTCAGCGTGATATAGAAACCCTTCAGAAAAAGCTCGAATTACTGCCAGCAGTTGAGCTTGCACTCAGTGCAGATGAAGTGAGCACGCACTTACAAGAAACGATTTCAGCACGCCCTTTGCGCCAGCAGCTTGCGACCATACAACCGCAACTTTCCTCACTGCTAAAACGCAAAACACAGCAGCAACAGGATATTGCCGCGCTTGAAAAGCAGATAACCCAGCGCGATGCGGAGCTGGCGCTTAAACGCCAGCAATACAAAGAACGACGCCAGCACGAAAGTGACCTGGAAAAAGTGTGCGAGCTGGAAAGCCGTATTGTCAGCCTCGAAGCGGAACGCGCCCGTCTGCAACCTGAGCAACCTTGCCCGTTGTGCGGTTCGACGCAACATCCGGCGGTAGCTGACTACCAGGCCATTCAACCTGGGGAAAATCAGCAGCGACTAGCGGTACTTAAACGCGAAGTGGCAAGCCTTGCGGAAGCCGGTTTTGCAATGAAAGGCCAACTCGATACGCTGCGTTCACAGCGTGAAAGCATGTTGGCCGCCATTAATACCCTCACTGAAGAAGAGGCCGCTCTGCGTTTGCGCTGGCAGCAATTGTGCTCCCGCCTTCAACTGGCACTGACGCCAGAAGATGACCTCCAGCGGTGGCTGGAAAGCGAAGAACAGCGTGAACAACAACTGCATCAACTTAGCCAACGGATCTTACTGGAAGAACAGCTCACTCAATTGCGGCTTCAGCACCAAAAACTTGCCGCGGAGATAGCGTCCCTGCGCGAAACACTGAACGCTGCGCTGGAAAGTGTAGGCCTTCAATATCCGGCCAATGGTGAAGAAAGCAGTTGGCTGGCGGAACGCCAAGAGGAATCACAGCGTTGGCAGCAGCACCATGAGCAACTCCCACGCTTGCAACAGCAACTCGACGCACTGGAAAGCCTGCTTAATGCTATGGTTGATGATGGCACTACGCCCGCTCCGCTATCCGAAAGCGAACACATTTCAGCACTGCAAAACTGGCATAACCTACACAACGACTGCATTGCTCTGGAGAGCCAGTGGAAGACACTGCAACAGCAGCTGCAACAGGAAGAAAGCCGCGTAGAGCAGGCAAGCGCGCAGTTCCTGACAGCACTGGCCACCAGCCCGTTCGCGGATACGGAGTCATTCCAGGCCGCACTACTGGAAGAAACAGAACGCCAGCAGCTTGAGTTGAAAAAACAACAGCTTGAGCAACAGCATCAGCAGCAAACCACACTGTATCAGCAGGCTGTAAAGGCGCTGACCGAGCATAAAGCCGCTCGCCCTGCAACGCTTGCTGAAGATGTAGAACTGAGTTCGCTGGAAGAACAACTGAGGGTATGCCATCAGAAACTGCGCGAGAACACCACACAGCAGGGGCAAATTCAGCAACAGCTTCGCCATGACGCGGAAAATCGCCAGCGCCAGCAAGGGCTGATGCAGTCCATCGTGGAGTGCCAACAGCAAGTGGAAGACTGGGGCTATCTGAATGCATTAATTGGCTCGAAGGAAGGGGATAAATTCCGTAAGTTTGCGCAAGGGCTGACGCTCGACAATCTGGTGTGGCTGGCGAACAACCAACTCAACCGTTTGCACGGGCGCTATTTGCTGCAACGCAAAGATAGCGAAGCGCTGGAGCTGCAAGTGGTGGATACATGGCAGGCGGACGCGGTACGCGATACACGCACGCTTTCAGGTGGTGAGAGTTTCCTGGTGAGCCTCGCGCTGGCACTTGCGCTATCCGACCTGGTGAGCCATAAAACGCGCATCGATTCGCTGTTTCTTGATGAAGGTTTTGGCACGCTGGATGCGGAGACACTGGATACCGCGCTGGATGCACTGGACACCCTCAATGCCAGCGGCAAAACCATCGGCGTGATAAGCCATGTCGAAGCGATGAAAGAGCGGATTCCGGTACAAATTAAAGTGAAGAAGATTAACGGGTTGGGCGTGAGTCGGTTGGCGAAGGAGTTTGCTGTCGAGTAATGCGGCCCTCACCCCAGCCCTCTCCCACAGGAGAGGGAGAAAACCGAACATCACCTGGCCACAGGATAGGGGGAAAACCAAACATCACCTGGCCACAGGAGAAGGGAAAATCAAACTCGGGTAATTCCCTCTCCCTCAGGGAGAGGGTCAGGGTGAGGGAAAATTACTTCTCAAGCGGCCACAACCACGCCGCACCACGCACGCCACTGGAATCGCCGTGCACTGCTTTGCGAATTGGGGTTTCAAACTCGCCGCCGAACACCCACGGTTTCACCAACTGCGGCACCGTTTTATAAAGACGTTCGTTGTTGCTCATCCCACCACCCAACACGATGACATCCGGGTCCAGAATATTGACGATATGGGCCAGCGATTTAGCAAGACGCATTTCATAGCGCGCGATCGCCAGTTCGGCTACCGGATCTTGTTGATCGACAAGATGCATAATCTCATTACCCTTCAACGACTTTCCGCTCAAGCGATGGTAGTCAGTGCCAAAGCCAGTACCGGAAATAAACGTTTCGATACAACCTTGTTTGCCGCAGTAGCAAGGCACTTCCTCACGAAAACGGAGTTCATCTTCGTCCATCCACGGCAATGGGTTATGCCCCCACTCGCCCGCCGTCCCGTTGCCGCCAATCAGACTGCGACCATTGATGGCCACACCCGCGCCACACCCAGTGCCAATAATGACTGCGAAGACCATTGCCGCCCCGGCAGCCGCACCGTCGATGGCTTCTGAAACAGCCAGGCAGTTCGCATCGTTGGCTAAACGCACTTCACGCTGTAGCGCATCACACAGGTCCTTATCGAAAGGCTGACCGTTGAGCCAGGTGGAGTTGGCATTTTTCACCACTCGGGTATACGGCGAAATCGAACCAGGAATACCAATCCCAACGGTTCCCTTCTCACCCGTTGCCTCTTCAGCCAGGCGCACCAACTCAACGATGGTACCGATTGTTTGCTGATAATCATTTTTGGGCGTCGGCAGGCGATGGCGAAAAAGTTGTTTACCATCGTTCGCCAGAGCGATCACTTCTGTTTTTGTCCCACCTAAGTCGATACCAATGCGCACAGCGATACCCTCATTTAATTAGTGTTATCAATAGAATAGAAGTGTGTAGCCGTAAAGGCAATGAAACAGAGCGCCTGATTCGCTATCATGCGCGCTGCGTTTAACTGACAGTCCGGGAAATAATCATGCTGTGGTTCAAAAATTTAATGGTTTACCGTTTAAGCCGTGACATCACGCTTTCAGCGGATGAGATGGAAAAACAGTTGGCCGCGTTTACTTTCACCCCTTGTGGCAGCCAGGATATGGCCAAGACAGGCTGGGTGTCGCCAATGGGCTCACACACCGATGCATTGACCCATGTCGCCAACGGGCAAATTCTGATTTGTGCCCGTAAAGAAGAAAAAATGATCCCAGCTCCTGTGATTAAACAAGAACTGGAAGCGAAGATCAGCAGGCTAGAGGCCGAACAGGCTCGTAAGCTGAAAAAGACCGAAAAAGATTCTCTGAAAGATGAAGTGCTGCACTCTTTGCTGCCACGCGCTTTCAGTCGTTTCAGTCAGACTATGATGTGGATCGATACGGTAAACGGTTTGATTATGGTGGATTGCGCCAGCGCCAAAAAAGCCGAAGACACCCTGGCATTGCTGCGCAAAAGTCTCGGTTCGCTGCCTGTTGTGCCGTTAGCTATGGAAAATCCTATTGAGCTGACGCTGACTGAATGGGTACGTTCAGGCGACGTTCCTCCAGGTTTTGCGCTGATGGATGAAGCTGAGTTGAAGGCCATTCTCGAAGGTGGCGGTGTGATTCGTTGTAAGCAGCAGGATCTGGTGTGCGACGAAATTGCCGCCCATATCGAAGCCGATAAAGTCGTGACGAAACTGGCTCTCGACTGGCAAGAACGTATTCAGTTCCTGGTCGCCGATGATGGCTCGATTAAACGTCTGAAGTTTGCTGATACGCTGCGCGACCAAAACGAAGATATTGACCGTGAAGATTTCGGTGGGCGTTTTGATGCCGATTTTATTCTGATGACGGGTGAATTGGCGGCGTTGATTAAGAATCTGGTTGAAGCGTTAGGTGGCGAAGCTCAGCGCTAAGCCTTTTCCCTCTTCCGGCGAGGAAGAGGGAAATAAACTATTTATTTGTCCGCAAGATAACGGCAAAGATAGGAAGTCGGTTCGGCAACTTGTAAATGGAATTCGCTGTGTCCTGGAACATGGAACACGGTGCCCGCAGCATAGGTTTTCCACTCGGTTTCACCCGGCAGCAAAACGTGTAATGCCCCACTAACCACTGTCATTTCTTCTGGTTGGGCAGTACTGAAAGCATATTCACCTTCAACCATTACCCCAACACTCGCGCGGCCAGTGCTGCTGCTGGTAAACCCAATAGATTTCACTTTACCGGAAAAGTACTCATTACTTTGAAGCATGACCTGGCCCTTTTTAAAATAGTTGAAAAAACAATATAGAGGGGAACGGAAGAACCTGTCACGCAAATTATTGCCTGCCGTTACGCGAGTAATTCTGACGCTAAACGAGCAATCAGCACGTTCGATAACAATACCGGGACATCTAACGATTTTTGCAACAAATCGCGGTGTGTTTGGTGAAAGCCAAGACAGTCGAGAAGCAATACACCTGCGCCGTCCTTAACCAGTTTTTCCCCAGCCTCGATTAAATCTTGCTCGGTTCCGTGAATCGGATTCGCCAGCTCGTACAAGGGTTCGCTTTGCAATAGCTGCCATTTCTTATGCTGAAATTTCAACATTTCCGGGACGGGGATAATGATACCCACCTGATGCCCATCAACAATTGAAGCTACCAACGGCGGGATAATACGCTCCGGCTCCAGCAAAATACCTTTACGAACGGTAAGGTTAGAAAAACGGTGCGAACACATCAGCAAAATGACATCGAAACCCTGGTTATCCAGCACTTCAATCACATCCTGCAAGGCGCGTTCCACCTTTTGTTTGCCTAAATCAACTAAAACGTTCCCCGACAGAAGCGTCATGAGAGGTTCTTCGCCAGGGGAAAGGGCATATTCCGTCATCACTTCTTCATGTGAGAGATTACCCAACAGACTGAATAGTTTGATTTTTTCTTCAGGAATATGGTCTGTGAGTAGCGGCAGCATTTCACTGACCGGGACAACACCGATGGTAATAATTGCCAATGTTTGTTTCATGCTTCGTTCCGCCCTTGTCCCATATCAGCCCCTCACTGCTGCGCTGGTACCTTTCCTGTGAATGATACTCTGCTGAAGGTCGATTAATAATTAACCACAAAGCGTAGCAGCATAATTGCAGAGTACCTGTCGCAATGTTCAACGAAACGTCAATGACATTAATACAACTTCACGATAATGAATTATTAACAAATGAGTTGAGTGAAAGATGTGATTAATCACCAGATCAATGAATTAACTTTAAAGATGAGGGGGCGATTATGGCATCCATGCCGGGATCTTACGTTTTTTGCGGATCTTCGTAGCGCAGTTTTGCATCCAGCGCTTCTTGTTCGGTCTCGTGTTCACTGATCAGCGTATCAGGATGGGGATGGTCAGCACGAAGTTGATACCAGGTCACAGTTTGGTCCGTGGCCCCTTTTTCAACAGCAACAATACGCGCTTCCCGAGGATATGGAGGATTGCTCGCCATCACACTTCCTTTGGAGATGAATGAGCATTAAGTATAGACAACAATCAGCAGGCCCGAGCCGTATTCAGTACCGCCAGAACCGCTTCTACGATTTCTGCCGGAGGACGAGTGGCATCGACAACATGGTGTGCAGCCTGGTTATAAAGCGCTTCACGTGCGGCGAGGACCTCGACGATTTCGTCCGTAATAGGTCTGCCCGTAAGCGTAGGGCGCTGGCCTTCTTCAGGGAAAGCTTCTAAACGGGATGCCAGGATTTGCGCCGGTGCTCGCAAATAGATAACCACTCCGTTCTCACGCATAAACTGACGATTACTGTCAGCCAGAACCATGCCACCACCCGTGGCAATAACCGTTCCTGGTGCCGTAACGCTTTGCAGCGCCATGGATTCACGACGGCGAAAACCTTCCCAGCCCTCTTGTGCCACGATATCAGCGACGCTCATTTTAGTGCTGGTTAAAAGGTAGTGGTCGGTATCAACAAAGTTACAGCCCAATGCCTGCGCTAGTGCAACACCCACGGTTGTTTTGCCACAACCTCGTGCGCCGACTAAATAAATAGGTTGAGTCATCAGTGGCTAATCCTCAGCAGTCCGCCAGAGTGGGTAAAAATCTGTAACGATTTTCGTTACGCGAAACATAATATCAGCAAGCTAGTACGCGGAATAGATTTACATTATTTTTAGGCGCTTTTTGAACGACCAGCGACGAGCAACCATTTTTCCAGTTCATTGGCAAACAGCTGACGGTCGCGCTGGCTAAGGCTATCTGGCCCGCCAGTTTGTACACCACTGGCTCTTAATGTGTCCATAAAATCGCGCATGGTCAGGCGTTCCCGGATGGTGGCAGGCGTGTACAACTCTCCCCGGGGATTTAAGGCAATCGCGCCCTTTTCCAGCACATCGGCGGCCAGAGGAATATCTGCGGTCACCACTAAATCCCCCTTTTCACAACGGCGCACAATTTCGTTGTCGGCAACATCAAAACCCGTTGCCACCTGCAAGGTACGAATAAAGCGCGATGGCGGGACTTTCAGCCCCTGGTTAGCAACCAGTGTCACCATAATTTGAGCGCGCTCCGCTGCGCGAAACAACACTTCTTTAATCACTTTTGGACACGCATCCGCATCCACCCAGATTTGCATGACAACTCCTGATTGTCGGGGCTAATGGGGGCGATCTTGCCGTGCTTTTCCAGAATCGCAAACTTTATCTTTCACGGCTACGAAGGAAGGCTGTTTTGCTTTAGCGTAGCGCGAGTATCAGAATGCACGTTAAGCTATGCTCATCACACAACTCAAAAGATGGAGTGAGACTATGGATAAGAAGATTGGTTTTATTGGTTGCGGCAACATGGGAACAGCCATCCTTGGTGGTCTGATAGCCAGTGGACAGGTACTTCCAGGTAATATCTGGGTCTACACCCCTTCACCCGATAAAGTTCAAGCCTTGCACGAGCAATACGGTGTTAACGCAGCAGAAAGTGCGCAGGACGTGGCACAAATTGCGGATATCGTGTTCGGCGCTGTGAAACCGAATGTCATGTTAAAAGTGCTCAGTGAAGTCAGTTCCAGCTTGAATAAAGACTCGGTGGTGATTTCCATTGCTGCGGGTATTACGCTGGATTCTCTGGCTAAAGCGCTCGGCCACGATCGCAAAATCATTCGCGCAATGCCAAATACCCCAGCGTTAGTCAATGCTGGCATGACGTCCATCACGCCAAATGCGCTGGCCACTCCCGAAGACATTGCAGATGCGGTTAACATTTTCCGCAGCTTTGGGCTTGCCGAAGTAGTCTCTGAATCCATGATTCATCCCGTTGTGGGCGTTAGCGGTTCAGCGCCTGCTTATGTGTTTATGTTTATCGAAGCCATGGCTGATGCTGCTGTTCTGGGCGGAATGCCGCGCAAACAGGCATATCAATTTGCGGCACAAGCCGTCATGGGCTCAGCCAAAATGGTACTGGAAACCGGCAAACATCCAGGTGAGCTGAAAGATATGGTGTGTTCGCCAGGCGGTACGACTATTGAAGCGGTGAAAGTTCTGGAAGAAAAAGGATTCAGAGCCGCAGTGATGGAAGCCATGGTGAAATGTATGGCGAAGTCCGAGCACTTAGGTAAATCATAATTTTGTGCCCCTCTCCTGTTTGCTGGAGAGGGTTTTAAGCGGCGATATCAGCCACTTCTGTACGGCTGCGCCCAAGTTTTTTAGCTTTATACAACGCCACATCAGCCGCTTTTAGCCATTCGCGATAGCTCACCATATTGTGATCAAACTCCGCCACACCAACACTGATACGCAATGAGAAATGCGGTGCATGAGGTAAACGGAATTCATCAAGATAGTCTCGTACACGAGCCATTGCCTGTATCGCACTCTCTTGCGACGTGCCGGACATGATCACACCAAATTCGTCACCACCGAAGCGCCCCACCACATCCGTAATGCGCAATGTGAGCTGCAAATGTTCGGTAATGGCCAGAATAGCTTCGTCTCCAACATCATGGCCAAATGAATCATTAATCGACTTAAAGTGGTCGATATCAATCAAAAGCAAGGTTGCATTTCGCTGGTAGCGTTGGCAGTTATCATATTCCCCGTGCAGCAGATGTTCCCAGTGACGGCGGTTATATACCCCCGTCATGCCATCGCGCGTGCTCAAGTGCATAAAGCGCCGTTTATGCTCGGACAGTTTTAGTGCAGTACGGTAACTGACCAGTCCAAAGTAAGTGGGATAAATCAATAAAAACGGTAAGCAAATCCATACCTGAGAAGGCATGGTCTGTAGATTCAGCGGGATAAGAAACAGGCCAAGCGTCAACAGACAGCTCAGCACAATAAAACCTAAACCGTTAAAGAACAATTTCAGCCCGCCACAACCAACATTGTTCATGCATATCATTGCAAGTATTAATGCTGAGGGAAGCGCATTCAAACCCATTACCCCAATCCAAACGCCGCCCATCAAAGAATCAATCATTAAATTACGGATTTCTGCCTGAGCAGGGTCTGGCGCATGATCGGCTGTTTGCCATGCTAAATGCGGCCAGATAAAAGCGTTGGCAACCAGGAGTAACCACCACCACCCTGATATAGGCTGCATAACCAGCACCGAAGCGACACAGAAAAAGCCCGTGCCTAATCCAATAGTTCTCGGTATATAAATGCGACGGGCAAATCGCCGTCCTGAGCGATGGCGGTCTTCATCGAGGTAAGTCGAGCTATCCATAAATCCCCCAGGAAGCCATTTACCAGAGTTATGATCATCATTCATGATATTTAGGAATATTCTGAAACATTTGCCGTAATTATAGAAAGCGTACTTTGGGGGAAAGTATGATTTTTCGGGTGAGTCAGCGAAGCGACTCACCCATTTAGCTTACTGAGGCTGTTTTTTCAGGCAATTACTCATGAAGGTTTTACGCGCATCACCGGATAATGTTTGTTTCCCGGCTTCAGCATTACACTCTTTCATTTTCTGCTGTTGCGGAGTCAGGCTTTTATCTGCGGGGGCTGACTCGCTATTTTTCAAGCAGTTACTCATATAGGTTTTACGTTCATCCCCTTTAAGGGTTTTCGCGGTAGCTTGTTGATTACACGTCGTCATACGCTGTTGCTGCGGCGTCTGCACTTTGTCTGCTGCCACCGCAGACCCCATAACACTGACCAATAAAGCCATCATTAATACTGTTTTCATAGCACTATCCCTTTTAATGGAGTGCTTTAATTTTGGTATGTTTATGGCGAAAAGGCGAACTGTCAGTTGGAGATATCCTACCGCCTCGCTATTTATTGGAACCTTTTCAGAGGAGTAATGAGAATAAATAGATTATAGCTGAGATAAAAAATGTATATGGCAGAACATTAATTACCCTTACTAACTATTAAGAAGGGTAATAATAAAATGGAGTCCAAAATAGTAATACACAAATTTAAACGCAAGGGCGGTTCAGGATCCTCGTTAAGTTTTTCTTCAACAGGTGAGCGTCATGAGATGTAATCGTATCACTGGGTCTGACATTGGATAAAGCGTCTTCAATGCTGGTCGTTATTGCCTGTAATTGGCTGCACTCCATTTTGTGGAGAATTGCGGTAACGACTATTTCAAGGGCTTCTATCTGTGCAACAAACTCTTTTGACTCTTCTTCTTTTTCGGCGAGTCTGGTCAGTAACTCAGAAATGAGATTTCTCATCTTAATTGCCCCAAAGGATTTGAAGCATGAAGTTATCATCCTGGTTTCATGTTGCCTAGAGGGGATCACGACTATTTTTATATGTCTTAGCGAATTTGTGTCAGAGTGCAAAATATCTTAAGCCTGCTAACTTAAAAATAGCATCGCGAAGTTATTTCAGATCTAAAATTAACAGCATACTTTATAGCTGATGTAATTTTGGTTAGTTTTTGCCCCTATTAAAAGGAGTAATATGCAGCACAAACATTAAAGATTACGGCAGCCTCTGATCTCGCATAGCATCTTGCTGCTTTTTACGCCGTAACATAATGGCCAACTGCCACACGTTGAGTAGGACGACCAACGCCGTAGCAATGAACACCCAGCGATAACCCGCCACGGCTGACACGCCTGCACCGATTAAGGGGCCAACCACATTCCCCAGATACATAAACGATTGGTTATATCCAAAAATTCGCCCAGTCACCTGATCACTGGAATACTTCACGAGCATCGTTTGAACCGCGGGTAGCATTGCACCATCGGCAAAACCCAATAAAAAACGTAATACGGCCAACTGCCCCGGGGAGGTCACCCATGACATAGCAAAAAATAATATTACTGAAAAAATCAGCGTCGCCATTAATACTCGGGCGGTGCCTATTCTGTCACCCAACTTACCTAATCGTGGCGCTGAAATAAGAGCTGAGATCCCCGGAACCGCCGCTATAAAGCCACTGATAAACGCAATATTGTTACTTTCTGGGGAAAGGTGTTTTATAAACAGAGCAAGTATTGGCCCCACCGAACCATTACAGAGCTGAATGACCATAGTGGTGACAAATAAACTGATCATCAATTTAGGATAAGGAAGAGAAGCAAACACCGCTTTGCCTGATAAACGATCGGCTTTACTTATTTTAGGCCGCGCACCTTCTTTTATCAGGAAGAGTGTCACTAAAAAACTGACCATCAATAATGCGGCTGTGACGTAAAAAACCACCCGCAATCCGAGGGTATCTGCCATATATCCGCCCAGAAGTGGGCCGACAATAACCCCACTGATTTGTGCGGTTGAAAGTGTACTTAAAGCCCAGCCGCTGCGTTCCCGAGGGACTTGAGAGGCCACTAACGCCATCGCATTGGGAATATAGCCAGAGGTGAGCCCCATAACAGCGCGTAGAATAAAGAGCTGCCAAACGTTAGTGGCAAACGCCTGTAATAAAATGGCGACCGCCATCCCGAGCGATGCCCGCAACAGCATCAATTTCCGGCCTTTCCTGTCGGCCAGGCTACCCCACATTGGCGAGACAATAGCAGAAACCAGAAACGTCACACTGAAGGTCAGCCCAGACCACATTGACAATGCCTGATGAGAAGTCACGCCGAGCTGTTCAACATAAAGCGGCAAAAACGGCAGAATTTGACTGATGGCTAATCCGGTAAAAAAGCACCCGAACCATACCGAGATTAAATTGACCTTCCAGGATTCCATACCGAGCACGCTTTATAAGTGAAATAAATAAGCGGAATACTTTGAACCATATCATAAAATTTTAATTTAACGATATATGTCGTAGCCGCGCATCCCGAGACAAAATTGGCCAAACTAAAACCGCTGATATCTGGTACATCATTGATTACGGAATAATCATTATAGAAGTTGCGCGATTTTAAGCTGCAGGAAGCACATGAATACTCGCAATGAGCGTGGTATGTTGTCCGCCTTTGTACAGTTTAAGGATGGGTTTAGGCATGGCAAAACTGCGGGTGGGTATCGTGTTTGGTGGCAAGTCAGCAGAACACGAAGTGTCGCTGCAGTCGGCGAAAAATATTGTCGACGCCATAGATAAATCAAAGTTTGAAGTGGTGTTACTCGGGATTGATAAACAAGGCCAGTGGCACGTCAATGATGCATCCAACTATCTGTTAAACGCAGAAAACCCGGCATTGATCGCCTTGAATCGCTCAGGGACAAATGTCGCCGTGGTGCCAGGCCAAACAGAAAATCAGCTGATTGAATCCTCCTCCGCACAGTTTTTAGCGCCAGTAGATGTTATTTTCCCAATTGTTCACGGCACGTTAGGCGAAGATGGCTCCCTGCAAGGGATGCTACGCATGGCTAACTTACCGTTTGTCGGTTCCGGCGTGTTGGGTTCTGCCGTGAGTATGGATAAAGACGTGACAAAACGCCTGCTGCGCGATGCCGGGCTGAATATCGCACCGTTTATTACCCTTACCCGTGCAAACCGTCACAACATCAACTTTGCTGAAGTCGAAGCAAAACTGGGCGTACCCTTGTTTATTAAGCCTGCCAACCAGGGCTCATCTGTTGGTGTTAGCAAAGTCAGCACCGCTGAGCAGTATGAAACGGCTGTGGCATTAGCCTTCGAGTTTGATCATAAAGTTGTGGTGGAAACTGGCATCAAAGGCCGTGAGATTGAATGTGCGGTTTTGGGTAATGATGCACCACAAGCGAGCACCTGCGGTGAAGTGGTCGTAAACAGTGATTTCTACTCTTACGACACCAAATATATCGATGATAAAGGTGCGCAAGTTGTGGTGCCTGCTGCGATTACCGCTGATATCAACGATAAAATCCGTGAAATTGCAGTACGTGCGTATCAGACGCTGGAATGCAGCGGAATGGCGCGGGTGGATGTGTTCCTGACCGCTGATAATGAGGTTATTATCAATGAGATCAATACGCTGCCAGGCTTCACCAATATCAGCATGTATCCAAAACTCTGGCAGGCAAGCGGCTTAGATTATCAAACACTGATTACCCGTTTGATTGAGCTGGCTCTTGAGCGCCACCAGCAAGATAGCGCTCTGAAAAGTTCGATTACGGCTTAAGCCCTACTCTTTCGCCGCCGCCGGTTCTTCAGGTTCCGGACGGCGGCGAATGATAAATCCCGCTACCCAGAAACAAATAATCCAGGTCACCAACCCAACAGCATAGTTTTGCCAGCCTTCGGTTTTAAATCCCAGCAAGCCAATTACACCATTCAAAATAAAGATCAGGCCAATCGCTACGGCGTAATAGTGCCAGTCACGGCGCATTTTCAAAGACAATGTTTTCGCAGACATGGTGCAATCCGTCAGGGCTAAAAAGAGGACTCATTGTGGCATAGCGCGCGACGTTAAACCGCACGTTAATGCGAGACAAACAGGATAATGTTACGGAAATTTCACCTAAGTTACGAATATGTGATCTCAGACATATATTCACAAACCAGGACTTTTCTGCCCCAATAATTACCAACAATCTGATATTGACAAACAGTATGACCTGCCAAACTCAACGCAATTGAAGTATCAGGCAGATGCCTGGATCGTTTTACTGTTTCATGGGGGGCGTGATGACTGATATGAGTTTGTCGAAACAGGTTGTTCCGGTCATAACCACGGTTTCAACAATGAAAGCAGAGAAATCTACCCGGAGTAATCTGGCATACGCCGCGTTCATTTTGTTCTGCTTTTGGGTTGGTACCCAGATCTTAAGTTTGATGGTTCACGCCCCAGGCGTACTTGAACATCTCGCCCAAGGTAACGATGCCACACGCCCGCGCATTGAAATGGGATTTGCAATTAGCACTGTTTTTGGTCTGGTGCCGTTTCTTGCTGGATGCGTGCTACTCGGCGTGGTTTGCCTGGTGATGAGAATCCACCACCGCCATCATTTTTAACCGTGGCTCATTAAAAATGATCTTTGCCGGTGGTCGCAAATATTAGCGAATTCGCACCATACGGTAATAGCCCCAGTACCACCGGATTTTTACCCGATGCTAATAAGTATCGGGTAAACTTTACTGCTGTCCTGACTATCCAGAGCACCGTTACTTCCTCCCCCAACCGCAGCCGTTTCGCAACCTGACGTAACATTAGCAACGGGAATACTATCTCACTATCGTTCGAAAACGTCCCTGCATCACCTATATAATGATTTCTGTGCGCGCTGATGTACGCAGCGATGCTAATATTATGAGCCCCATAATTTCAAAAATAACTTTTTAATTTAAACATTGCCAAAGCGATGTCTAAATTAATTGAAGTACAAACACATAATAAAATCTTCAATAAAGGAAAATCGACTAATTCCAATTAGCTATTGCTAAAATAGCATTTTTACAAAGATCTAACTATTATTTAGATGTACCAAAGTATCATTCAACCAAAATGAAATAAAGCCTGTTTTCATGCAATTAAGTAGCCATAAATAGACAAAAAATTAGCCAAAAATAAATAATACCATGTACATTATTGCGTTATAAAAACACAAAATCATGATTTTATTAAAAAAATCACACGCCAACTCTGGATCATTGGTAGCTTACTTATCGATAATCGGCCCAAGAATTGACTCAGCTTTTTGAAATTAAAGATCAAAAGTGCAGACACTATAAAGCTCTCGTATCGGTAATATGTGTGATTGTCCTGGAAAACATGCAAGGTATAACACAAAACTCGCTTATTTCAGCAGAACTGTTATATTCAAAATCCTGACGCACTCATTCTCTAATCATAAATCGAATAAAATCTCATTATCCAATAAGGTGTTTGAAACCTCATTCTGATTACACCTCATCATGAAAATTTATCATGTATATATATACATATAGCAAAGTTCTTTTTTACACATAAAATTTCTTTTTAATAATTTCATCTTCTGCCATAATAATATTTTGTTTTATAAAATATTATTATATTTATGCACTATTAGTTTTTTAACTTACAAAACCATTTTGACATTGTTCTTTTTAGCCTTATCACATACAGTGATTGATCGCTAACAATGAATTGGACAGGCAAAGACTACTGTATGGATCATACTTACATTGAGTAAGTTATCTCGAAGGACTTTTGATTATGTTTACCAATATGTTAGTTGTTAGCGAACTCGTACAGGAAGCCCATGAAAAAATAGGTTTACAAATTGACAGCAGCCCTCATAAACTGAGAATCATCTCATCAAAAAAGCAAGAGATTTCTTTTTACAACAATAAAGAAAAATCAGTCTTCCATTTAATTTCTGGCGAAATCGAACTACGAAGCACGAATAGTAATTTAATTGTTCTCAATGTCTACGCCCCAGCGATTATTGGGCTTTCGAGCATATTCACGTCAAATGACTTATTTTATATAAATACGGTTACAGACGTAGAACTTGTCTCAATACCGATGTCAGAATTAGTAAAAACCGCCAATGAAAAAAATCTTTGGATGTATATTTCAACTATAATGTCACACTATTTAGATGTTTGTTATTTACGAGATTCTATTTTATATCAAGATAGTGTTTACAATGTTATAAAAAATCATCTTGAAATTCTCTGGAGATTTAAAAGAGATAAGCTTGATGAAATATCAGTATTTGATTTCATCCTGAACAGAACACCTGTCTCTCGAAGTTCTCTTAATAAAGTACTTAAAGACCTCGTGTCTGGCGGCTATATTAAAATGAACAGAGGGAAATTAGTTGAAATGAACAAATTACCATCAGGATACTAATCACTGATGCAATTAATAACAAATACAGTCACTTAAAGTTAAAATCTTTATGTTGCTTTTGTTTGATTAAAATCCACCATTTTTAATATTATCTATAGTCATTGCGAAACGCTTCATTAAGAACAGCGTGGCCAGTGCTTAAACCACTGCTTCGACTCTATAAATACCGCCTTCTCTGCCTTACCCCCAAAAATAGACACAGGAAAGTGTTTTATTATACTTTTATGAAATTCAAAACAGGGACAAACTGGAGTTGCAATAATTAGCATTGACAGGAAGAGAGTGATAGTCATGAAAATAATAATAAACGATTCAAACTTATATCTTAACGAAGGAATAAAAAATCTATTAAGTCAGTGCTATAATAATGACATAGACTTCATACTGAATGAGTCGGAAGAAAATTTAAAAAAAGCTGACGTTATCTTCTTTCGATTTAATCCCGGTGACGAAAATATTTGCCACGCTCGTTACTTAAAGAGAAATAACAGTGTTTTAATCGGTATAGCAGACAAAGCACCTTCCACTTCAGAATTGCCGAAGTGTATAAAAAGTACTGTTTTCCTGACAAAAAATGATACAACAGTTACCCTACAAAAAAGACTGTCTCTTGCGGTTAAGAACAAAGAAAAAAATTGTAATGCAAACAAAATCAATGAAAATCCATGCGAAGGTTGCTCAATAAAGAAAATCACAACTACAGAGTTTATGATATTGAATCTTCTATATGATATGTCAATCAGGCAGATAGCTGTAGAGTTGGGTATACCGTATAAAACAGCTTTTTCTCGCAAGTACAATATGATGTTGAAGTTTAATTTAAAAAATAAAATTGACTTACTCATGTTTATACAAAAATTTTCACGAAAGGATAATTTCCTTTTATCACCAAATGACAATTTATATTATTTAATCAAGAAATGATTATATCCGTAGTGAGATGATGTAGACCATCTCACTACGGATTGTCGGTTGCTTGCAGGTTGTGATCGCTTAGCAGACGATAATTACGGAGGGAATTGACTACAGTTTCATACACGCAGCTCGTCGCTCATCTACCCGTTTTGCAAACCACGCAGTCGTTAGGTTTCGTGTGATTTTCGGGCTTTCCAGTGTGATGCCCGGCAGCATTTCTCGCGGTAACTTCTTACCGGTTTTCTTCTCTGCTAGCGTATAAACCTGCTGATATAAATCGGTTTTCTCAAAGTCGATACTGTCACCTTTTTGCAACGCGCGATGAATCTGGCTTTCACTCATCCCAAGTTGGTTTGCCAACTTCCTGACCGCCAGTTCAGTGCTGCCCGCTTTATCGGTGTTATACAAAATTAAGTCGCCATCCAGCGCCAGTTTTACGCCGGTTGCCTTGCTGACTGCACTCTGAAATGCAGCATTACGACTGGCGTACCATCCGGCGTTGAAATCTGCAAAACGGTAGAGTGGTTGGGTGTAATTCGCCGGATAGTTCAGTAAATGGTAGGTGCCGAACCACAAGCCCCCTCGCCGAGTGAACACTTCCTGCCGCACGGTTCCCTCCATTTTCCATGGATAACCCGCAGTGTGCTGTTCAGCAAAAGCGATACTCACTTGCATCGGGCCGCCAGTATGAACCGGGTTCAGATTGCCAAACAACTTTTGCCCCATTGGCACCATATCGATGAAATCATCAAAAATCGCGCTCAACTGCCCTTCCGTTTTCACGTTATCCAGACGTTCGCTGTAACTCTTACCGTTCGGCGATTTGATTAACAACGCGGTATGAACCAAAAAAACCGGAATATGCATTTTTTCAGCGCGACGGTCGATCTCCTTCCAGGCAATTTTACTCAGGTTTGGCACTGCCGGATCAGCAACCAGATTGGATTCTTGCTGCGCGACAGCCAGGACAGAGCAGATATTTTCTTCGCTTGGTGCAATCTTCTGGCTCTTAAAGGTAGTCGCTAACTCTTTCGCCAGATTGTTGCGGTCTTTTACGTTGGCAGGGATTTTCTGCTTTACCACTGTTTCGACGTCTACCGGTTTTGATGTTTCTGATACTGAAGGTGCAGTTTTAGTGGTACACCCCGCCAAAACGAAAAGTGCGCCCAGGCTAAGTGCGAAAAATCCATGCTGTCTGTTTAAAGTGGCTGTGGTCATAACGTTCCGTTGTGATTGTTTTTGTAAGACTTGCAAACAATAACAGTTCTGAGCCCGGGCGTTTATCGGAGATTGGCTTAGAGTTAAGTACAAACTTGCGCACTGACATAAAGTGCGGTCTTCTTGACGCAAACTTGACAGTTGCTTGCCTGGTCAGTAATTTCATATGTAATTATTGACCAGGCAAGTATCATGAAAAACAATCCGGGTATTATCGATAACAAATTCCATCTCGGTTTGCTCATTCACCTCGCAAACCAGTTTAAAGATCAGCTTATCAGCCAATACTTCTCTGGCATGGATATCACTGCGCCACAATTTAAAGTGCTGATTAATATTTATAAAGGTGTGACTAGCCCAGCAGAAATAAGCAAAGCCCTGGTCATGGACGCAGGTGCAATGAGCCGTATGGTTGACCGCATGGTCAAGCGCGAGCTCATCGTTCGTCACCCAAATCCGCAAGATAAACGCCAGGTGATTCTGGCTCTGACTGACAAAGGTCTGTTGATTTGTGACCGCTTTCAGAATGAAGCGCTCGCCTCAATTATCGGCTCTCTCACCGCACGCCTGACGCAAGATGAATCTCAACAACTGGTCGCATTAATTACCAAAATGCTACCGGACGACATCACTGCGCCACATCGTTAACACCGTATAAAGGCCAAAAGATGGAAACGACTCCAGAAGAACACGTTCAGCGCTCCAGTAAGCGCAAACGTAATTTTATTATTTTTATCCTGATTCTTGTGTTGGCGGCCGCAGGCTGTCTCGCATGGTATTTTTTGTACGCTCGCTTTTATGAGTCCACAGATGATGCCTATGTGAACGGCAACCAGGTCGCGCTAACGCCGCAAATCAGCGGAACAGTCACTCAGGTCACCGCTGATGAAGGGGATTTTGTCGAAAAAGGTCAGCCGCTGGTGTTACTTGACCCCAGCGATACCAGGATTGCGCTTCAACAAGCAGAAGCCAGCCTTGCAAATACTGTGCGGCAAGTTCGCGGGTTATACAGCACAGCGGATAATTACCGTGCACAGGTCGCCACCAAACAGGTCGCCCTGCAAACTGCTCAAAATGACTATGCCCGCCGCCAGAAAATATTCTCGACGGGTGCAATTGCGGCTGAAGATCTTTCACATTACCGCGATGCAGTAACCAGCGCACAAAGTGACTTGGCCGCCGCGCAACAGGCATTGCATACCAACCTGGCGATGGTGGATGACACCGTGATTGATAGCCATCCGGAAATCAAAACCGCCGTAGCAACGCTTCGACAGCGTTATCTGGATAACTCGCGGACGACCATTGTTGCGCCGGTGAGTGGCTTCGTCGCTAAACGTGCCGTGCAGCTAGGGATGCGTGTGGACCCTGGCGCAACATTGCTGGCGATTGTGCCGCTCAACGAAGTTTGGGTTGATGCCAACTTCAAAGAAAGCCAGATGAACACCATGCGTTTGGGGCAGAAAGTGACGCTCAACGCAGACCTCTACGGCGACGATGTTGAATACCATGGAACCATTGAAAGTCTGGGTATCGGTACCGGCAGCGCGTTTTCTTTGCTCCCTGCGCAGAATGCCAGTGGTAACTGGATAAAGATCGTTCAACGCTTGCCCGTGCGTATCACGCTCGATCCACACGATATGCAGAAGCATCCGCTGCGTATTGGTTTGTCGATGAATGCACGAGTGGATATTCGCAACGAGGATGGTCACCTGCTGCCACAGAAAACGGTTAGTTCGCCTCGCTTCACCACCGATGTCTATCAAGATTCTCTGGAAGAGGCTGACAAACTGGTGGCGAAAATCCTTCATGACAACAGCAATGCGGTAGCTTTACGCACCCATTAAGAGAGACGTTATGCAAGATAAGGCGGCGTATACGCCACCCAGTCTGCTGCTTGCGACGCTCGCGCTGTCGTTAGCAACTTTCATGCAGGTGCTGGATTCAACTATCGCAAACGTCGCATTGCCGACGATTGCCGGCAACCTTGGAGTCAGCGCAGATCAAGGCACATGGGTTATCACTTCGTTTGCGGTGTGTAACGCTATTGCATTACCGCTCACCGGTTGGTTTACCCGGCGCTTTGGGCAGTTAAAATTGTTTATCGGCTCGGTGGTGATGTTCACCCTCACCTCTTTCCTGTGCGGTTTCGCCCACAGCATGACGGAGTTGATTATCTTCCGCGCTATGCAGGGCTTTTTCGCCGGGCCTATGTTCCCGATGTGCCAGACACTGCTGCTGGTCATTTTCCCGCCCATGAAACGCGGTATGGCGTTGGCGCTGCTTTCGATGGTGACAGTGGTTGCTCCGATAGTTGGGCCAATTACCGGCGGCTGGATCACCGATAACTACTCCTGGCCGTGGATTTTTTATATCAACGTGCCAATCGGCATTTTCGCCTCGATTGCAGTTTGGACACAAATGCGTGGGCGCGAAGAAACGACCACCACAGCACCCATCGACTACATCGGCATCGGTTTGCTGGTGATCGGCGTTGGGCTGCTGCAAGTGGTGCTGGATAAAGGCAACGATCTTGATTGGTTTGCCTCGCCAGAAATTATCATCATGTCTGTGATTTCTGCGATTGGCCTGATAGCGTTTGTTATTTGGGAATTGGGCGAGCGACATCCGATTGTGAATTTGCGTCTGTTTAAAGAACGCAACTTTGCGATTGGTACCACAGCATTGATGCTGGGGTATGCAGCCTTCTTCGCCATCAACATTATCCTGCCGCAATGGCTGCAAACGCAGATGGGCTACACGGCAATCTGGGCCGGACTTGCTGCTGCACCGATGGGCTTCCTGCCACTGTTACTTACGCCGATTGTTGGTCGTTATGCCAGCAAAGTGGATTTACGAATCCTGGCGTCGATGTCGTTCCTGATTATGGGCGCATCCTGCTTGTTCCGTGCGCAGTTCAATACCAATGTTGATTTCCGCACCATCGCGGAAGTACAGATGTTTATGGGCATTGGCGTGGCATTCTTCTTTATGCCTTTAACGACGATTGTGTTGTCGAATCTTCAGGGTGCCGAAGTGGCGGAAGGTTCAGGCTTAGCCACATTCTTCCGCGTATTGGGGGGCTCATTTGCCTCGTCACTGACCACCTGGATTTGGTCACGTCGGGAAGTTTTCCACCATGCTAATTTGACCGAGAGCGTATCGATTTATAATCCGTCAGCAGTTGATTACCTGGATAAGATGGGTGGCGCGACGCAGCAGCATCTGGCGTTTGTCGATAAAACCATAGAGCAGCAGGCCTACATGATGTCGACCATTGACTACTTCTGGATTTTGGGATGGGGGTTTATGGGGCTGATTGTGATTATCTGGTTCGCTCGTCCACCGTTTATTCGCTCGGGTGCGCCTGGTGCTCCAGCGGCGGGACACTAAATCAATCTGGCGGGGAGCCCCGCCAGACTTTACTGTTTAGGCTGATTCCCTTGCCGCTTCGACAGGGATATCCTGCAACGTACGCTCAAAGCTGCGAAGACGTTTGTAGATAGACATCAGCTCAACCAGCGTTGTCCATGAGCTAATCAAATACTGGAACGAACCGCGTACCTGGCCAAATACGTTGGTGATTTGCGTCATCAGACCTAAGGTAATGGTCCCCGCAACAATTGACGGGAAGAGCAGGAACAAACCAAATACGTTATCCACTTGCAGGTAGAGAATACGTGCAATATTGAAATACATGTAATGGAAGTACAGGCGGAAATAGTTTCTGCGCACGCCGTCAAACAGCTCTTTAACCGTTGGTGGGGAAGCTCGAGACGGGTCATCTTCACCATAAACCAGCTCTTTACGATAAGCCGCTTCTACACGCTGATTTTTAAATTCGAGCCCAGGCAGTTTAATCCCAACAACCGCCAGTAAGCCGGTCCCCAGTAATGACCAAATAATCGCGGCGATCACCAGTCCATAAGGAATGTGCCCGACAATAGGCAAATCGGGAACATGTGCGGATAGAGTCACCAACACGGGTAGGAAGGCGATTAACGTCATAATGGCATTAATAAAACTGACGCCCATATCTTCAAGCGTTGAGGCAAAACGCATGGTGTCTTCTTGCACACGCTGCGCAGCACCTTCGATGTTGCGCAGCATTTGCCAGTTGTCCATATAGTATTCGTTCATTGCGGTGCGCCACCGGAATACATAATGGCTGACAAAGAAATTGTTCATCACGCCAACAATCACTGCAATCAGTGCAATGCCCAGGAATATTCCAACCTCATGATAGAACTGCTCAATGGTTACTTTATGAGGGGAGCTAAGCGCCGTCTGAATTAAATCGTAGAACGGGGCATACCACGCATTCACCGCGACCCCGACTTCCACCAGGAACCAGGTCACGAAGATGATGAGTGAAGAGCCCAGAATGGACCAGTATTGCCAACGGTGCGGGCTGTAGATAAACCAGAAAAGCGCAAACGCACCGACGCATAAGGCATAGTAGGCATAAAACACCAGGTAGCCCAAAGACCAGAATCGGGCGGCACTGATTGGTACTTCGCCCTTCACCCCAACAAGATGTTCAAGCCAATTACCACCGCCAGCCTGCCAGAAAACAACGGCGATCATTGCCCAAAGAAAAGCCGACAGGAAAAACGCTGTCGGGCGTGGGAAAAACGATTTAAACATTACAACACTCCTGAAAACACACTTTTATTGTTATAACCATCCCGACTAAATAAGGCTCACTCAATGTTGTATCAAGAGATGTAAGGTTTACTGCTTTACCACTGCTCCAGGATCTCCGCGGTGGGCTTAACCAACAGAGTATTTCCCGGGATCGTAAAGTTACGCCAGACATCGTTGTAATGCTCGATCAACACTTCAGCAAGCGCCGCCGGGCGATTTGCTGTTGTATGCGCGTCTGCTGCGACAGTCATGGCATAACCGCGGCTGGTTCCATTTTTAATAGTAGCGTCCACGCAGTAATCCGTTGCACAACCGCAAACCACAAATTCGTTTATCTGGTGATGATTGAGGACTTCAGCAAGTTCAGTACGGTAAAACGCATCGCACGCTGTTTTCGTCACGTAAAGCGCGTCAACGGGTTGTATTAACTCAGGTAAAAGCTCAAACGCCGCAGTTCCCTGCTCCAACCCCTGTTCCGTATGTTGGATGAAAATGACTTTATCGGCGGCGTTGATCAACTGGTTAATGCGTGTCGTGCAGATGTCCCGGTTAATACGTGGGGCTTCAAATACCCCATTTTGCATATCAATAACCATCAGTACGCGTTGGGCAGGCATGATTAAGCTCTCACTAAACGAGGAATGCAGGAGCGTAACACATACCTGTTTTGGCTTTAAACCGTATAAAGTTTAGGCTCACCCGGCGGACGGGTTTTGAATCGACGATGCAGCCATAGGTATTGCTCTGGCGCACGCATGATTTCGCGTTCGATCTTACGATTCACGTACTCAGCGGCGGCCTGTTCGTCATCCAGTGGATAATCAGTAAACTCGGGTTCAATAACGAGTTGATAACCCGAACCATCTTTCTTACGGATGAGCACAATCGTCAGAATCGCTGGTTTTGCCAGACGAGCAATCGTGTAAGTTCCGTTGGTTGTCGCAGCCTTCTGCACGGCAAAGAACGGAGCGAAAGAACTGCCTTTAGGACCATAATCCTGGTCGGGTGCGAACCAGACGGCTTCGCCTGCTTTAAGAGCCTTCACCATACCTTTCAAATTACGACGATCCAGCATGGCTTTATTGGAGCGAGAACGCCCCCGCGTTTGAACAAACTCCATCGCTTTGTTGTTGTGCGGGCGGTACATTGCCATCATCGGACGGCAAAGCCCCATCACGCGGCCACCCAATTCCAGCGACATAAAATGAACGCCGATAGCCATCACGCCCTGACCTTTTTCACAAGCCGCAGTGATATGTTCAAGCCCACTGACTTCGAACCACTTACGTACTCGTGCATCCGGCCAGAACCAGGCCATTCCGGTTTCAATTAAGCCCATACCGAGCGACGAAAAATTTTGTACCACGATGGCATCAACCTGCGCATCGGTATAGTGCGGGAAACACAGTTTAAGGTTCTGGCGAGCAATGGATACCCGGCGTTTGAGAAAACGCATGGATGCACGACCAATGAAGTCGCCCATTTTCAGTAGTACGGGGTAAGGCAATTGCACCCAGAGCCACAAAATACCCAGACCAAACCAAGTTAGCCAATAACGGGGGTGGAGAAGTTCAGTTTGAAAGCGCGGTTTACTAGACATTATCAGCTTCTGTATGCGTAATTGGTGTGTATCGCATAAAGAAGTCACTCATTAGCGGTACAGCGTAAGCTCGAACTATGGCGCCACACGGCGGTAATAGTTGCGGCAGGGAGATCAAAGTGACTCTGATAATACGCATTTTCTGATCAAGCCATGTATAGATGTTGTCAGTTTTTTTACGTATTTCGCTTCATTGCGTATAGATTATGAGTTACACACACATTGTCGTTTAAAAAACAAACGTTTTAAATCAAATTTCGACGATTAAGCAGTAGAGAATGTTTCATTTGCCTGCACCTGAAGAGCCTGAGAGAACACGAAGTTAAAAGTGTGATTTCTAACGGATAAATTTTAGTCGTTTCAGCTATCGAAAATCAATTTCTGGACTAATACTTATTGGGATTTCCCTACACTCTTCAGGAACCAGGCACAATGAAAAAACTAGCATTAGCCTTACTGTCCAGCACTCTTCTATTCGCAAGCGCCGGCGCCTTTGCCGAGAATCCAGCGACCAGCACATCGGGTTTGCAAGCAGAAAAGGAGCAGCTCAATAATCCCGGTCATATTATTGATGACTGCCGTGCAGCTGGAAACGAAAACAAAAAAGGCTGCGAATCAGGACACGAGATGCGCTCTGAGCATAAAAGTGATGATAAAATGCTCAAGCAAGGCGGCACAACTGACGACGTAACGCAAAAAGACGTACAGAAAACAAATTAATGCAGATTGCACCGCAGCCGTAAACTGTGGTGCATTACTAAGCGAAAATACTCTTGAAATGCCACGTTACGCTTTTTCTCATCACAATCCTCATATTCCCGTTTGCGTAGCGCCTTAGAGTAGTATAAATACGATCAATATCGCTTCACTTCGTTTAATGGGTTACCCGCGTTGAAAATTCGTCTCCCGCGTCTCGCGGCGCTTGTCATTGCTGCGCTGCCAATTTTAAGTTTTGCACAAACATCTCCCGATCCTGTTTTTGCTTCGGAAATAGCAGATCGTTATGCCAATCATATTTATTACGGCAGCGGTGCTACGGGCATGGCAATGGTGGTGATAGATGGTAACCAACGCGTGTTCCGAAGTTTTGGTGAGACTCGACCTGGCAACAACGTTCGCCCGCAACTTGATTCGGTTATCCGCATTGCATCACTGACCAAGCTCATGACCAGTGAAATGCTGGTGAAAATGTTGGATCAGGGAAAGGTTCAGCTCCATGATCCATTAAGCAAATATGCCCCTGCCGGAGCCAGAGTCCCTACTTTCAATGGCAAACCTATTACTCTGGTGAATCTGGCAACGCACACCAGTTCATTACCTCGTGAACAACCTGGCGGTGCCGCACATCGAACCGTGTTTACCTGGCCGACGCGTGACCAACGCTGGAATTGGCTCGCCAATGCGAGTTTAAAAAGCGCACCGGGTACAATTGCCTCTTATTCAAATCTCGCCTTTGATCTTCTCGCCGACGCGCTGGGGCGTGCCGCAGGCAAACCTTATCCTCAGTTGTTCGAAGAACAAATCACCCGTCCATTGGGTATGAAGGACACGACATTTACGCCTTCACCTGACCAATGCAAGCGCCTGATGGTGGCAGAAAAAGGTGCCAGCCCTTGCGATAATACTCTTGCAGCAATTGGCAGTGGTGGCGTTTATTCGACACCTGATGACATGATGCGCTGGATGCAGCAATTCCTGAGTTCTGATTTCCATCGTCGTAACACCCAAGCCGACAGAATGCAGACGCTTATCTATCAACGTGCGCAACTCACCAAAGTTATTGGTATGGATGTACCAGGAAAAGCTGATGCCTTAGGGCTGGGTTGGGTATATATGGCACCGAAGAATGGTCGACCGGGCATCGTGCAAAAAACCGGAGGAGGTGGTGGATTCATAACGTATATGGCGATGGTTCCGCAAAGTAATGTCGGGGTTTTTGTTGTTGTAACTCGCTCACCATTAACTCGTTTCGTGAATATGAGTGATGGGGTCAATGATTTAGTTTCGGAATTAAGTGGGTTTACCTCTCAAGCCAGCCCTTCATCTTGATAATTGAGCAGGTCGATTTGTCGACCTGCTTTTCTCAATAACTGACGGGTAGACGACTTATCGAAACCAGCTTACCTTTATCCATCTCGATATAATTACCTTTACGTAGAGCAGACAATACTTCAGCAACTACTGAGCGGGATATTTTAGTTCTTTTTTGCACGAAATTAATAACCCCTGTACGCGCACGTAAATCAGAACTCCATGAATCCATGGTGAGCAAAGTGGCCCTAATCTGAGAATAAGTTGTCGTGCCAATGAAACGAGAATCACGATGCTCAAGATTACGCAGTAGGTAAGTTGCCCAGTGAAAAGCGGGTTGCCAAAGCTTGTATTTTTCAATAATTTCAAAAGCAAGATTTGCAGGAAGAGTAAAACCCTGACATTCAGTTTGAGTCGTTATTCGATATTTAATCTGAGTGGTATGAAACATATTGGCCAGGCCAATCAATGTTGGGGCTGAAACCAGTTCCATCAAAAGGTTATCCATTTCTCGATGCAGTATGATACTGCCTTCACTAAAAAACCAAACTAATGGTTGGGTATCCTCTTTAAACATGCTCAATTCATTGTCTGCTGGCAATCTAAACTCTTTACCAACGTCCACCAACCTACTACGAATAGCCTCTAGCTGGGTTAATGGTTTTACATACATAAAAGATATTCCTTTACCCTAATGGCCCAGTAACATGCCTATCCGTGTCACGGATAGGCATCTATTATAACAATTTGATTCAAACTAGAAATAATATTAATAGGGCATCAGCTCTCATATCCAAAGAGCCTCATTATTATATATATTATTACCAGGTATATTTCACACCCAAGTTAGCTGACCAATCCTGATCGACATCACCACCACCGAGGTAGTTAGTGTCAACATAGGCACCGAAGTTTTTGGTAAAGCTAACCTGAGTACCCAGACCCACACGAACAGCAGAACCTTCTACACCATTGTCAATGCTATCACCGTTAACATCAGCACTGTTGCCATTGGAATCGTCGTAGACGTAAGCCAGTTTGAAGTAAGGAGTCACAGCCTGGTCACCATAGTTGAAGGTATAACCAGTATCCATACCTAATTCATAACGCATGCTGTCGTAAGACTGGCTACCCACTTTCATATCGTTACTCAGTTGGTAATTATCACCGTCCTGGAACAAGCCTGAAATAGAAGCATATGGAGTCACATAGCCTTGTTGGCTGAGTTGAATGTCATAACCCAACTTCATACCAAAGCCCCAAGCATCGGAAGAAACATCACCATCAACCGCATCACCGTTACTCATGGTTGCAGTCAAATCATTACTATAGTGGCTATAGCTCAGATTTGAATCCAGGAAGATATTATTCTGGAAGCGGGCAGACGAATAAATACGAGCTGACTGGCTGTCCTGATCTACGTTACCACTGTTGTCACTGATGCTACCTTTTGCAAAGCCAGCTGCTGCACCAACAGTCCACTTAGCGTTATTACCGTCGATCTGTTTATCCAGACCAACCATAATACCGTTAACGTCCTGATCGTAATTCAGCACACCGTTATCGCCAGAGAAGCCACCGCCGGTATAAGTTACCCACGCACCGCCCATATCACCTGAAGTATGGCGACCGTTTGCCAGGCGAGTTGCCAGAGCATCTTGTTCCAGATTCCAGATATTGGTGTTTGCAGAAGGGATGCTCAACGCCATATTAGCGTAATCAGTCAGACGATCTTGTTTCAGAACAACTGAATTACCTTCCTGCTCAGCATGATAGGTGTAGGCACCCAGGTCAGCTTTGTTAGCAGCAGAGAAAGTGGCAGTGCTGTTTTGGTCGTTAACATAGATAATTTCTTTATCTTTGTAGCTATCAACAGAACCTTTACCTGTGGAGTTATTGATACGAACTTTGTAGTTACCGGCAGCAGCAACTACGTTGTCAGTCACATCATCAACACCGTACTCAAGATCGCCGCTGTTGATACTCCCATTGCCATTAACTGTCAGATGACCGTCAGAGTTCATGGCGATGACACCATAACCGTAGGTTGGATCATTTGAGTTACTGGTATTGGTATGGCCGTTAACTAAATCAGCATCCAGTACATAGTCGCTACTATTGATGTTGAACACACCACCGTTGGTCAACTCCATAGTATTGGTGCTGAACAATCCCGCATCCATATCACCTGCATGAATGCTGAACTCACCACCGTTAGAAACGGTAATGGTATTCGCATAAATGGAGTTGGCATAACCTGGGATAGAATAATCAGCGTACCCGGAAGATACTTCATCGTTAAGATCAACCTTACTGTAACTATCCACAGTCAGATGATCGGTAGCAACGCCGCCGCCAGTACTCACGTTCATGGTTGAAGCATTTGTCAGAGTGACTGAATCTGCAAGAAGAGTCGATCCGTTTGCTACGTTAACCTGAGAACCATTGTTCACGGTTAGAGAATCAATGTTGGAATCGTTGACCGTATCCCATTCAGAGCCATTGTTCAGCGCGACGTTGAATACACCGCTCTGGAAAGTCTGGTCATCTACAACGTTACCCCAATGATCGTAAGTCGAGTTTGGCTCCAGGCTATTGACTGCAACATCATACATGGTTTTAGGATCAATATAATCATGGGTAAATTCTGCCGCACCAACCCACTTGCTGCCGTTATCCAGCGTAATGTTCAATTCGTCAACATTTAAGCTATCGTCAGCCCAACCACCGTTGGTATCAATAACACCATTGTCAATAGAACTATGGCCAAGTGGATCGAAGTTTGCGTTCCAGTTACTTGCAAATTTAACATCGCCCATAAGAGTCGAATGGTCAAAGTTAACATTGTTTTTCATTGCATAATCAGATGCTGAGCTATCAGCAAAAGACAGCGCAACGTCATTTTGCGAACCATCACCATTATAGTCACTAGGTTCTTGTGAATGACCGTAGAAACCGTCACCTTCCAGCGGCTCATAAGAACCAGAAGTTACTGTAGAATTAACAACAGAGATGTTGTTATCCCAGGTGTGAGATTCCGTGGTGTAGCCAGTATTGGCCGTGTTCCCTTGGGATAGAGAAATACCCGCGACATGTGAGTTACCACTGATATTAATATTACTTTCAACATCCAGCGTTACGGCAGTACCTAAACTGGCAAACTCAACTTCATGATCTGCTGTTGCAGCTTTACTATCAGCATTCAGATAGCTATCAGTAAAGTAGAAATATTCGTAATCGTCATCAATGGTTGAATTAGCAATGTTAAGAGTGAATACATCACCATCATACCAATTGTTATCAACGACAGTGCCGTTCAGCCAAGGTGTAGTAGTATTGACGTGATCTAAGATGCCACTAACCGGATTGGACGTAATCATACCGTGAATAGATGAATTAGAAATATTCAGGGTATTATCAACACCATCGTTGACGCCATCATTATTCAGATAGTAAGTGGAGATAACACCATTTACGACATCGTTATTGAAATTTTGATCATTAACACCATTAGCTGCATTGTTATATATATAACCACTATACGTAGTGTAGTTAAGGCTATCGGCATTTCCCCAGTCATTCCAACTGAAAGCTGTGGTCGCGTCATCATGATAAGCGAAGGTGTTATAGGCGGCAGCATTTGCCTGACCGGCAATTGCCATAGTACAAGCCAATGCTAGTTGAGATACAACGAGTTTCTTTTTCCAAGAATGCATTTTTCATCCCTCCCAAGGGATTTAATCTTATGTTGGTCCATCAATAATCAATGCAGTAAGCGGCGATCACTAATTACATAACCGTATTAGTGGAAGGATTATTATGTACCCAAAGCAAATCGTTCAATTAATTTCTTGGGTAAGTATGGAAACAGACAAATAATCAAAAAGAGTTGGCGCACGCATAAAAATGAAATTTACTGCATATCAATATGCATTCAATACAAATAAAGCGACACATATAAATAATGAATTATTTCACGCAACCTATTCGCCAGCTAAAATAACAGTAATTAAATGAACAATCCTTGGCTAAATGAAAACTTATCAGAGTAGCGATTTATGCCTGAAGGAAGTATTTTATTTGGAAAAAATGGAGTGATTATTGAAATTCTGAATTTAATAAAACACGCTTAGAGAAGGATGGGAATATAAATAGTTATAAATAAAAAGGTAATACATAAAATCGCTTAACAGCCCGACTTGTATGTATTACCTCAGAAATTACCTTACGATCGGACAGTATCGTCGCCGAATCCAATCCATTTGTAAGTTGTTAATGCTTCCAGCCCCATTGGGCCACGAGCATGAAGCTTTTGCGTACTTACCGCCACTTCCGCACCCAGCCCAAACTGCCCACCATCGGTGAAACGCGTTGAAGCATTCACATAGACGGCAGAAGAATCGACTTCATTCACAAAACGGTTCGCATTACGTAAGGTACGAGTCAATATCGCATCAGAATGTTGCGTTCCATGTTCACGAATATGATCAATGGCGTCATCAATATCATCGACAACTTTCACATTCAGATGAAGTGACAACCACTCATCGTCGTAGTCTTCTGCTTTTACTGGTAATACTTCCGCAGGGCCGTTTTGCAATAGAGCCATGGACTTTTCATCAGCATGCAATATCACGCCAGATTCTGCCATTTGTTGACTTAGCGAAGGCAAGAAACTCGCAGCAATTCCTTGATGGACCAGCAAAGTTTCTACGGTATTACAGGTGCTAGGGCGCTGAGTTTTGGCGTTAACAATGATTTTCAGTGCAGGCTCAAATTCAGCGCTTTCATCTACAAAAATATGACACACACCAATACCACCGGTAATGACCGGGATGGTTGATTGTTCACGGCAAAGTTTATGCAGACCTGCACCACCACGCGGAATTAGCATGTCTACGTATTTGTCCATGCGTAGCAGTTCATTCACCAGCGCACGGTCGGGGCTTTCAATCGCCTGAACCGCTGCGGCAGGCAAGCCACATTCCGTCAGCGCTTGTTGAATGACCTTCACTGTTGCAGCATTGGTGCGCCAGGTTTCTTTCCCGCCACGCAGAATCGCTGCATTGCCTGTTTTCAGGCACAGTGAGGCAACATCAACAGTAACATTAGGTCGAGCTTCATAAATTACACCAACCACACCTAACGGAACACGACGACGCTCGATACGCAACCCGCTGTCCAGTATCCCGCCATCAATGATTTGACCAACAGGATCGGCCAAATTACAAACCTGTCGAACATCACTTGCAATACTACTCAGGCGTGAGGGGGTCAGCTGTAAACGGTCTAACATCGCTTCGCTTAGACCGTTGGCCTTTGCTTCAGCCAGGTCTTTTTCGTTAGCTTCTAAAATTGCTGCAGCCTGAGCTTCCAGATTATCTGCGATACATTCCAGCGCACGGTTTTTTTCGCGGCTGGAAAGCAGTGCCATCTGATAAGAGGCGACTTTAGCTGCTTTGCCCATTTGTTCCAGCATTGCCAGCTCCTTAGTTAACAATCATATCGTCACGATGAACGGCTACCGGACCATATTCGTAGCCAAGAATTTCACCGATCTGTTGAGAGTGATGACCAGCAATACGACGCAAAGCGTCGCTATTGTATCGACATACACCATGGGCAATATCGCGCCCTTCGAGGCTGCGAATGCGGATAACCTCGCCACGAGAAAAGTTTCCAGTGACGTTTTTGATGCCCTTTGGCAACAGGGAGCTTCCGCGTTCGAGGATAGCTGCAAGCGCGCCATCATCAACCGTAATTTCACCCGCAGGAGGTGCACCAAATATCCAACGCTTGCGGTTTTCTAATGGCGACTGTTGAGCATGGAAACGGGTCCCTACTGGCGTCCCCGCCATAACATCACCAATCACCCCAGGTTTGCTACCGGCCGCAATCACAACATCGATACCCGCGCGACAGGCAACATCAGCAGCCTGCAACTTCGTGCCCATACCGCCCGTTCCAAGCCCTGAAACGCTATCACCGGCTATCGCTCGAAGCGCATCATCAATGCCGTGAACTTCTTTAATGAGTTCAGCTTCTGGGTTATTACGTGGGTCCGCAGTAAACAGCCCTTGTTGGTCGGTCAGCAGTAATAGTTTATCGGCACCAGCCAAAATAGCTGCCAGCGCAGAAAGATTGTCATTATCACCAACTTTGATTTCTGCGGTCGCAACAGCATCGTTTTCGTTGATTATCGGTACGATGTTGTTATCAAGCAATGCACGCAAAGTGTCTCGCGCATTCAAGAAACGCTCGCGATCTTCCATATCGGCACGGGTCAGTAGCATCTGTCCAACATGAATGCCGTAAATAGAAAATAGCTGTTCCCAAAGTTGGATCAATCGACTTTGACCAACCGCCGCCAGTAATTGCTTGGATGCAATCGTTGCGGGAAGCTCGGGGTAACCTAAATGCTCGCGCCCCGCAGCAATCGCCCCGGAGGTCACAATAACAATGCGATGCCCGCAGGCATGAAGTTGTGCGCACTGGCGCACCAGCTCAACAATATGAGCTCTATTCAGGCGGCGCGAGCCACCGGTTAATACGCTAGTGCCTAGTTTTACCACCAGCGTCTGGCTGTCACTCATGATTCTCTGCCGTTTCAACGAAATTGGAAAAATTAAAATGCCAGATGACGTTGTAACAGGAGTGACGCAGCTTGCCAACAGGCTCGGAAGGAAAATAGAGATCCAGAGGAAAAATGATCGGAAAACGTAGCGGTAAATTTTTACAGTTTTATGACAAATATAAATAATTACGTTTATTTAAACTTTCTCTTACTTTGTCATAAATGTTTCATCTCCAGACGATAAAACTCTCTGCGTTTTTTAACGGGATCTCTCCTGATTAAATTTTTAGCGCGTAGACACTAATGGGATGAAAAATGAATAAAAGCATGTTGGCAGTAATGGTATTGGGTTTTCTGGCGTCATCAACTTCTTCGCAGGCAGCGGAAATTTATAATAAAGATGGCAATAAACTCGACCTTTACGGAAAAGTAAAAGCTGAACACTATCTGAGTGATAATAATTCTGTAGATGGCGATCAGTCTTATGTTCGTCTGGGCTTTAAAGGCCAGACACAAATTAACGATCAGTTAACGGGTTTTGGTCAGTGGGAATATCAAGTTGCTGCTAACAAAGTTGAAGGTGATGTTAATACCACCAAAACTCGTCTGGCATTTGCTGGGTTAAAAGCGGGTGATATCGGTTCTTTCGATTATGGACGTAACTATGGTGTGCTCTATAACATCGCATCTTACACAGATATGATGCCTGAGTTTGGTGACGACTCTTACACTAAAACCGATAACTTCATGACTGGCCGTGCTAACGGTGTGGCAACCTATCGTAATAACACTTTCTTTGGTCTGGTTGATGGCCTGAAACTCGCCTTGCAATATCAGGGTAAAAACGAGAACGATGGACGTGCAACTAGCAAGCAAAATGGTGACGGATTAGGTACTTCACTGTCATATGACATTGCGGATACGGGTCTGACTATCGGTGCTGGTTATGCTAATTCCAATCGTACTTTAGCGCAAAAAAACCTGGCGGTGGGTAAGGGTGATAATGCCGAAGCCTGGACAACGGGCTTGAAATACGATGATCACAATGTTTATCTGGCAGCAATGTATGCTGAAACGCGTAATATGACGCCAATTTCCGGTACTGCATCTATTAATGGTGTTAACAGGAACATCAGCGGTTTTGCAAATAAAAACCAGGCCTTCGAAGTTATTGCACAATATCAGTTTGACTTTGGTCTGCGTCCATCTCTGGGCTATGTCCAGTCAAAAGGTAAGGATATTGAAGGTGTGGGCGATGCGGATCTGGTGAAATATATTGATGTGGCTGCCACTTATTATTTCAATAAAAACATGTCAGCTTTTGTTGATTACAAAATTAACCAGTTGAGCGATGACAATGCTCTTAATCTGAACAACGATGATGTTGTCGCATTAGGCTTGGTTTATCAGTTCTAAGAGTCTGACAAAAAAGCCCCACTATTAAGTGGGGCTTTTTTTATGCTGATAATTTTACCGGTTTTTCCGCAAAATCTTGTGCTGGTACCAGTTCAAGACCCAGTGTGCTTAATAACTCACGCAAACGCTCGTGGAAACCACGCAGTGTTTGCTCAAGTCTTTCATCCACTTCTTTGTCTTTTGTTGCCGTCGCAGTCCATTTACCGTCTTTGTCGAACAAACCAAACTGGTAGGTGTAGGTAAATTGTTTTTCCTGAGCTTCCAACTCCATCCACCAGCCCCAGAATTCACGCTTCTCAGGTGCAGGCTTTACGTTGACGCACACAGCCAGGCAATCGAAGAAGAAACGGTTATCTTCACATTGCTCTTCCCGGATATATGGGCCAAGCGAGGCAAATTTTTTAATCAATCTACTTTTCGGGTGTCCACTTGGTAACGTCATTCCGATCTCCTGTTGTGAAGCATCTGTTTTACCAAACCAACAAAATTTAGCAAATCATTAACGTAATCTCTGCTTGATCCATCCAGTAATTTCTTTCAGCGCTTTGTCAAAGTTGCGATACACCGGGTTAAATGGGATCGCTAACAACTTACCATCCGCAGATGACGAGGTGATTAAACGAGAATCCTCTTCCGGGCTGAACGGATCGTTCGCCCAGTAACCCGATAACATAGGTGTTGGACAATGACGCCCTAATAGCCCCTGAGTTTTTAGCGAGTAGCGGTTCAACTCTACGCGTAACGCATTGTCAGATGCGTCATGCATTCCCAGACGACTCGCCAACACGTCAATATACATCTCCGGCACCTGAGCCTGGCGTGATGCATCACTCAATAAACTATGAACAACCGGGCCAAGGCATGCAACGGCCTTCAAACGAGGCGCCTCGATATACCCCAAACGCACCGCGACATTTGCCCCAAAACGGAAACCAAACGCCGCCACACGGGTGTGGTCTATCCAGGGAATATTGGGCAGAGCTTTCAAAACATGCTGGTGTAACAGACTCGAATCCTGAGTCAGTTTCCATTTTGAAGAAAATCCGACGGATGGCATATCGATGGTTAACATCGCGATACCTTCGGGCGCAAAATACTTCTCGAATAAAGTGTAATAATCGCTTTGCAACGCATCCAGACCGCCGCAAATCAGTACCGTTGGGAATGGACCTTCCCCTCCTTTTGGCACATGAAGGAACCCCGTTATCGCGCCGCCACCAGGAATAGTAAATTCCAGTTCACGCAAGCCGCCGGAAAGACGTGGGGCTGCTTCTTCGTAGGCTCGATTTGCCAAAACTTGCGCCTGTTCCGCAAGTTGGTCACCTTTCAGGTGGGGATAGGCAGCAATACTGTAAAGATTGGCAGCCTGTAACCAATATTTGCCGCTAAGAACTTTATCGGCTTCCTGGTTGGCTCGCTGCTGCCAAAGCATTGCCTGCTTCGACCATTCAAAAATCCAGTTTCCACTGCGGTAACCGACAACCGTATCAAACAGATCGGCATTAGTGCGCTCAGCTGGATTAACCGCAATGCGAGCCTGCACTTCAAGAATTTCACGTGGATCGACACCCCGCCAAACCCACAACAGGCGGTTAATCATGCGATACCAGTGAGGAACAGATTTACCGTCCAGAGCAGACTGGATAACGGGGGCAGTTTGGTGTTGAGCGCGACGAACTAAAGTCGATGTCTCGGGATGCTTAAATCGGGGTTTAAATAGCGTTTCGCTAAGGTTGGCCTGTACCATCGCCTTCTGCCTCCATATAAACGTCAGGAATGCAGCTATTGTACTCTGTCGGCAACCAAATAACACAAACGCCCGGCATTGCCGGGCGTAAATCAGTGCAAATTCTGAAATGTATAACCTAAATCATTTGAGTTGCAGCAAGGCGGCAAGGGAGTGAATCCCCAGGAGCTTACTCAAGTAAGTGACTGGGGTGAATGAGTGCAGCCAACACCGCTGTGGCTCAAAGGATGACGGTTATTAACGGCCAGCCAAAGGTGGTACAAACACCACGCCCATATCCCACGGCTGTTCAATCCAGGTATCCTGCGGGATATCGATAACGTAATCGTCAACCAAAGGCTGACCTGCAGGCTTGGCGAAGATAGTGACAAAATGCGCTTTTGGATACATTTCACGGATAGCCACTGCGGTGCCGCCAGTATCTACCAGGTCATCAATAACGATGAAACCTTCACCATCACCTTCAGCACGTTTCAGCACAGTGAGTTCGCGCTGGTTGTCGTGGTCATAGCTGGAGATACAAACGGTATCAACATGACGAATCCCCAATTCACGTGCCAGCAGTGCGCCAGGAACCAGGCCGCCACGGCTAACGGCAATAATGCCTTTCCACTGTTCAGCAGGAAGCAGACGGCTTGCCAGCTTACGCGCGTGAATCTGCAACATGTCCCAGGTGACGATGTATTTTTCGCTCATGTGAAATTATCCCAGCCAGTTATTAACGGCTTAAAAATGTTCAAAGGGGTTTTGGTTGCGCGAGATTATAGAGATCTGGCGCACTAAAAACCAGTGCTGTGGGCTCGCCCCCTTCGTTTTTACGTGCTTTAGATCGTCATAGCGTGAGTTAAAGTGGTATTCTCAAGCCAGCACACAATGCTTACTTGTGTTGTATTTCATTTAGATCAATCCTGGTCTCTGCTAACCAAAATAGTCGGCAGAGTCGATGTCAAGGAGACTTATCGTGTCTGAATTGTCTCAATTATCTCCGCAACCGCTGTGGGATATTTTTGCCAAAATCTGTTCTATTCCGCACCCTTCTTATCATGAAGAACAACTTGCGGAACATATTCTGTCCTGGGCAAAAGAAAAAGGCCTTCATGTAGAGCGCGACCAGATCGGCAATATCCTGATCCGTAAACCTGCAACTGCGGGCATGGAAAACCGTAAAGCGGTGGTCCTGCAGGCTCACCTTGATATGGTGCCGCAGAAAAATAACGACACTGTCCATGATTTCACCAAAGATCCGATTCAACCGTACATTGACGGTGAGTGGATCAAAGCGCGCGGAACTACGCTGGGCGCAGATAACGGTATTGGTATGGCGTCCGCTCTGGCGGTGCTGGCAGATGATTCGGTATCCCATGGCCCATTAGAAGTTCTGCTTACCATGACCGAAGAAGCCGGTATGGACGGTGCTTTTGGTCTGCAAGCGGGCTGGTTGCAAGCTGATATTCTGATCAACACCGACTCTGAAGAAGAAGGTGAGATCTATATGGGTTGTGCTGGTGGGATTGATTTTATCTCCACGCTACCACTGCAACGCGAAGCGATTCCTGCCGGTTACGAAACCTTTAAGTTGACCATCAAAGGTCTGAAAGGTGGTCACTCAGGTGGTGAAATCCATTTGGGTCTGGGCAACGCAAACAAATTGCTGGCTCGTTTCCTGTTCGCTCACGCAGCAGAACTGGATGCTCGTTTGATTGATCTGAACGGCGGTACGCTGCGCAATGCTATTCCACGTGAAGGCTTTGCTACCCTGGCCGTTCCGGCAGATAAAGCAGCACAGCTGGAATTACTGGCTAACAAGTTCCTTTCGATTCTGAAAAATGAACTGGCAGCCGTCGAGAAAAACATCACAGTTTTACTCGAGACGGTCACAACAGACAAGAAAGCGCTGACTGCGAAAAGTCGCGACACTTTCCTGAGCCTGCTGAACGCAATGCCAAATGGTGTAATCCGTAATTCCGATGCAGTAAAAGGCGTTGTGGAAACCTCACTGAACGTAGGTGTGGTCACAATGACTGACGAAAGCGCAGAAATCATCTGCCTGATTCGTTCACTGATTGATAGCGGTAAAGATTACGTGGTTGGCATGCTCCACGCTTTGGGCCAGCTCGCTGGCGCGCAAACCGTGGCGAAAGGCAGCTACCCTGGCTGGCAGCCGGATGCAAACTCACCAGTTATGCATTTGGTACGTGAAACATACCAGAAGCTGTTCAATAAGACTCCGAACATCATGGTCATCCATGCGGGTCTGGAATGTGGTCTGTTTAAGAAACCTTACCCAGATATGGATATGGTTTCCATTGGGCCGACCATCACGGGTCCACATTCTCCTGATGAACAAGTTCATATCGAAAGCGTAGGTCAATACTGGATCTTGCTGACAGAATTGCTGAAAGCCATTCCTGCTAAGTAAGCACTAAATAACCCTCATTCTGGCCTTCTCCCTCAGGGAGAAGGAGAAAACCGAGTGAGGGTTTTTTTATAGCCCCAGCACCAGTTGCCGCTCCATCTGCGGGTCCAACAAAGTCACATGCAAACCCACTAATCTTACCCCTCGCCCACCCCGGCGTTCTTCCCATGTTTTCTTCGCAGTTGAGATTAAATCGGCTTTGTTTAGCTGCGGCCAGACATGTTCCTGGGTGGTCTGCTGGAAATCTTTAAATTTGAGTTTGATACCCTGCCTGGCAATCAGTAAGTCCGGTTTAACCTTTTTCAAACGTCGTTCAAGTTCAGGATAGAGTTGCTCAATAATGGCCTCGCATTCATGCCACTCATGAATATCTTCTGCCAGCGTTTTCTCAACGCCAACCGATTTACGTTGCCGTTCGTTATTAATTTCACGTTCATCTATTCCCTGGCTTCGCTCCCACAACACGCGCCCGAATTTACCAAACCGTTTAAGTAACGAGGCGAGATCGGTGCTCTGCACATCAGCACAGGTACGTAATCCCAAACTCTCCAGTTTTCCCGCCGTGACTTTGCCGACGCCTGGAATTTTGCCAAGCGGCAAGGTTTGCAAAAACGCGGGGATTTCCTCCGGAGTGATCACGTATTGCCCGTTGGGTTTATTAAGGTCAGAAGCGATTTTGGCGAGGAATTTTACCGAGGCGATACCCGCAGAAGCGGTGAGATTAAGTTCGTCCGAAATTGCCTGACGAATTTCCTTTGCCATGAGCGTTGCAGACCCCAGGCAGTTCAGACTATCGGTGACATCCAGATAAGCCTCATCCAGTGACAGCGGTTCGATAAGTGTGGTGTATCGGCTAAAAATTTCACGGATATGATTTGAAGCTTCTTTGTATGCCTCAAAGCGCCCCGGTAAAAGTGTCAGGTGCGGACATAATTTGAGTGCCATCGCTGTCGACATCGCGCTGTGGACACCAAACTTTCGGGCTGGATAATTTGCTGTACTGATGACGCCACGTCGTTGTGCGCTCCCGCCGATTGCCAACGGGACATCCCGCAATGCAGGGTTATCACGCATCTCAACAGCTGCAAAAAAGCAGTCCATATCAACATGAATGATTTTACGCATACTTTTTCACACCAGTTATTTTACTGGATAAGTATACAGTTAAAATATTAGTTGAGGAAAGTACAAATCAAAGAAAACCTCCCGGCAACGCGGGAGGTTTAAAACAGCTTAAATGATGCGGTTTTGCTGAAGTTTTGCCTGCCGCTCAGCTTTCGCGATGCGCTTCTTACGAGCATCACAAGGTTCAGGGCAGTTGCAGACTTTCTCCATGCCTAGTGCGGCAATGCCACCACAGCTACCCTGAAGCGTTTTGCGCTTCACGATAACACCCAGTGACATTCCAAATATCACCAGAAGAAATATAACGAAGGTGGCTAAAAACAGTGTCAGCATAATGGCTCCCGTCAGCCGCCAAAGTCGTCGAGCATGATATTTTCATCCTCTACGCCAAGATCTTTAAGCATTTTAATAACTGCGGCATTCATCATCGGCGGCCCACACATATAGAACTCACAGTCTTCTGGTGCCGGGTGGCTGCGAAGATAGTTTTCCAATAATACGTTGTGGATGAAACCGGTGTAACCCGTCCAGTTATCTTCTGGCTGTGGATCAGAAAGGGCCACATTGAACGTGAAATTCGGGTTTTCCTGCGCCAGTTTTTCAAACTCTTCTTCGTAGAACATCTCACGCAGAGAACGAGCACCATACCAGAAACTGATTTTGCGCGTGCTGTGAAGGCGTTTAAGCTGGTCAAAGATATGTGAACGCATTGGGGCCATACCTGCACCACCGCCAATGAACACCATTTCAGCGTCCGTATCTTTGGCAAAGAATTCACCAAACGGCCCGGAAATCGTCACTTTGTCACCCGCTTTCAACGACCAGATATAAGAGGACATGATCCCCGGTGGTGCATCTGGCACATTCGGCGGCGGCGTAGCAATACGCACGTTCAGCATGATAATGCCTTTCTCATCCGGGTAGTTCGCCATGGAGTAAGCGCGAACACAGGGCTCTTTCACCACAGATTTGAAGCGGAAAAGATTAAACTTATCCCAGTCACCGCGATATTCCTGTGGAACATCAAAGTCCTGGTAATTAACTTCGTGAGGCGGGCTTTCAATCTGGATATAACCCCCCGCACGGAACGGCACCACGTCGCCATCAGGAATGCGCAGTTTGAGTTCTTTTATGAAAGTCGCCTTGTTATCGTTTGAGATAACTTCACACTCCCATTTTTTGACGCCAAAGATCTCTTCCGGAAGCTCGATTTTCATGTCTTGCTTAACAGCAACCTGACAGGCAAGGCGGCAGCCTTCTTTCGCTTCACGCTTAGTGATATGCGAAAGCTCGGTTGGCAGAATATCTCCACCACCTTCTTTAATTGTCACGCGGCATTGCCCGCAAGAACCACCGCCACCACAAGCAGAAGAGATAAAAATCCCCTGGCTTGAGAGTGTATTAAGCAGTTTGTCACCCGCCGGAGCATGAAACTGTTTGTCTGCTTCGTTGTTAATCTCGATCAGCACATCACCGGAGTTCACAAGCTTTGACTTGGCAAACAAAATCAACAGAGCCAGAGCCAAAACAATGAGCGTGAACATCACCACGCCAAGAATAATTTCCATACGTTTTCGCCCTTACAGCTGCACACCGGAGAATGACATAAAGCCCAGCGCCATCAATCCAGTGGTGATAAAGGTAATTCCTAAGCCGCGCAATCCTGCGGGCACATTGGCATATTTCATCTTCTCGCGGATACCTGCCATCGCGACAATCGCCAGCATCCAGCCCACACCAGAGCCAACACCATAAACAATGGATTCACCAAAGCTATAGTCACGCTGCACCATAAACGATACGCCACCAAAAATGGCGCAGTTAACGGTGATAAGCGGCAGGAAAATACCCAGCGCGTTGTAGAGAGCCGGGAAGAAACGATCAAGGATCATTTCGAGGATCTGCACCAACGCGGCAATCACACCAATGAAGGTAATGAAGTTCAGGAAGCTCAGGTCAACGCCTTCTACCAACGCGCCATCACGAAGAATCAGGTTATAAACCAGGTTATTCGCAGGGACAGCAATCCCTAAAACGACGGTTACCGCTACACCTAAACCGAATGCAGTAGAGACTTTCTTGGAGACCGCAAGGAAGGTACACATACCAAGGAAGAACGCGAGCGCCATGTTCTCAATAAACACTGCACGCACAAACAGACTAATCATATGTTCCATAGTCAGTTAGTCCTTTTCCTGCTGCGCAGGCTTGAGCGTACGCAGGGCCCAGATAAGCAGGCCGATAATAAAGAATGCACTCGGCGCAAGAAGGAACAGCCCGTTTGGCTGATACCAGCCACCGTTCTGCACCGTTTCAAGCACCGTGATACCAAACAATTTACCACTGCCAATAAGCTCACGCAGGAAGCCAACCAGCAGCAAAATCACGCCATATCCCAAGCCATTACCGATACCATCCATAAAACTTGCCAACGGTGGCGACTTCATGGCGTACGCTTCAGCGCGCCCCATGACGATACAGTTGGTGATGATCAGACCGACAAAGACCGAAAGTTGTTTGGAAATTTCGTAGGCGTAAGCGCGCAAAATCTGATCCACAACGATAACCAACGAAGCAATGATCGCCATTTGCACAATGATTCGCACACTGTTTGGGATCAGGTTACGGATCATCGAGATGAACATGCTGGAAAACGCTGTCACCACGGTGACCGCAAGCGTCATGACAAACGCGGTTTCCAGTTTCGTGGTTACCGCCAGCGCCGAGCAGACGCCGAGTATTTGCAAGGCAATGGGGTTGTTATCTATCAACGGGCTAACCAGTACCCGTTTGACCTCTTTCATGTCTGAAATATCAGCCATTGTTGAGCGCTCCTTCACGTACATTTTTCAGGAAAGGGCCAAAACCGAGTTCACCCATCCAGAAATCAAAAGTGTGTTGTACTCCGTTAGCCGTCAGCGTGGCACCCGATAAACCGTCAACCCCGAACTCATCGCCCTGACGTGCGCCACCTTTCACAATGCGCAGTGCAGGCTGGCCTTTATCATCAAGGACTTTCTTGCCGATAAACTGCTCACGCCAGACTGGGTTTTCAATTTCACCACCCAACCCTGGCGTTTCGCCATGATCGTAGTAAGTGATACCTTTTACCGTACGGCCATCAGTTTGCAGAGAAACAAAGGCATACATCATCGACCACAAGCCTTTGCCATAAACAGGCAATACGACTTCCTGCACTTTGTTTTGCTCATCGCGAACCAGATAAATTTCGACGATATTGCTGCGATGCTTTATCCCGGCGCGATCTTCACTGGAAGCGAGCGTCATGCTCTGGTCGGGGTCACGCAATGCCGCAGCCTGGTCGAATTTAGAGGCGTCTTTATCCAGTAAATCACCACTTTTAAGGTCCAGCAAACGCGGTGTAATGCGTGTTTCATAGATTGCTTTGACGTCTTCGCCAGTCATTTTTGGTGTTGCTAAGCCCGCAACATCCAGAATGTTACGCTGTTTATCGAGCGCTTTTTGCTCCTGCTGACGCGCTTTAAGCCCTACAGCTGAACCTGCCACCACGACGGAACAGACCAGGCAAAGCACCAGCACCACCAGCAGCGTTCTGCCGATGCTATCGTTACTTTTTACTTCAGCCACGCGACTTCCTCCGCTTGATATTGGCTTGCACAACCAGATAATCGAACAACGGTGCAAAGAGGTTGGCGAACAGAATCGCCAGCATCATCCCTTCTGGATAGGCTGGGTTTACAACACGAATCAGGACACACATCACACCGATGAGCGCCCCGTACCACCATTTACCTTTATTAGTAAACGAAGCAGAAACCGGGTCTGTCGCCATGAACATCATGCCAAAGGCAAAACCTCCAAGTACCAGGTGCCAGTACCATGGCATAGCGAACAGCGGGTTGGTTGCAGAACCAATGAAGTTAAACAGGGTTGCTGTGGCAATCATACCGAGCATCACGCCTGCGACGATGCGCCAGGAAGCCACGCGGCCAAACAGGATAATCGCCCCACCAATCAGGATCATCAGTGTTGATACTTCACCAATTGAGCCGGGAATGTTGCCGAGGAATGCATCCATCCAGGTCACAGGCTGACCGGTTGCGACATTCATCAGGGCTTCACTACCCCCATTCGCCCACTGAGAAAGAGGTGTTGCACCTGAGAAACCATCTGCCGCAGTCCACACTAAATCGCCCGAAATCTGCGCTGGATATGCGAAGAACAAGAAGGCACGGCCAGCTAGTGCAGGGTTCAGGAAGTTACGACCTGTTCCACCGAATATCTCTTTAGCGATAACAACGCCGAAACTGATACCGAGTGCCGCTTGCCATAGCGGTAATGTTGGAGGAACCACCAACGCAAACAGAATAGAAGTTACAAAAAAGCCTTCGTTAACTTCATGTTTACGGATGATTGCGAACAAGACTTCCCAAAAACCTCCCACCAAAAACACAGTGATGTAGATTGGCAGGAAGAAGACCGCGCCAAGCGTCATCATGCTCAGCCAGCCAGCATCAGGCGTAAAGTTAACCCCAAGCCATTGTGCGACGACATAGTGCCAGTCAGATGAAATCACCTGTTGGAGTTGTTCCGCTCCGTACATTTTGTTCAGTGCGGGAATAGTTTGTAGCCCAACGTTGTACATGCCCCAGAACATGGCTGGGAATACTGCAAACCACACCAGGATCATCATGCGCTTCAGATCGATAGCATCACGAACATGGGAGGCCCCAGGCGTAACGATGCCTGGTGTATAGAACAATGTCGCCGTAGCTTCAAAGAGTGGGTAGTATTTTTCTAGCTTTCCGCCTTGCGTGAAGTGCGGCTCTAGTTTTTCAAATAAATGCTTCAAGCCCATGACTTATCCTTCCTGCTCGATGCGGGTTAACACTTCGCGTAGCACTGGACCGTATTCGTATTTCCCAGGGCAAACATAAGTACAAAGCGCTAAATCTTCTTCATCCAGCTCCAGACACCCTAACGCCTGAGCGCTGTCGGTATCCCCGGCCAATAAATCGCGCAATAACATCGTTGGCAGAATATCCATCGGCATAACACGTTCATAGTTGCCGATCGGTACCATTGAACGCTCGCCACCATTGGTATCTGTTGAGAAATTGAATAATTTTCGCTTCAGGAAGTGGCCGATAGTCGTGCGGGTAATAGAGTATTTGTCTGCACCCGGCATGACCCAACCAAACAGTTCTTTTTCGCGCCCTTCTTTCAGAACGGTAACCTGCAAATGGAAACGACCAAGCCAGGCGCGCGGGCCAGCAGCTATCGTTCCACTTAATACCGAACCAGAAACAATGCGGTTTTCGCCGTCTTCCAATTCGCCCGCCGTCAGCACGTCGAGTGAAGCACCCAGGCGCGTGCGAATCAGGCGCGGCTTTTTAACTTGTGGGCCTGCCAGTGCAATAACACGCTCGGTCCACAACTCGCCTTCCACGAACAATTTGCCGATGGCAATCACATCCTGGTAATTCAGGTGCCAGACCATTTTTTGCAGGCTAACCGGCTCGAGGAAGTGAATGTGTGTACCCACTAACCCAGCAGGGTGAGGGCCAGCAAACTCATTAAAAGTCACCTGCCCAGCGGGATGACCACCGAGCTTACCGCCACCAGCCTGACAGACGTGGACTTTGCCATCAGTCAGTCTGGATAACAGCGTTAAACCGGCATCAAACATTTCGCGATGGGCGCGAATAATAGGTTGCGGGTCAGCCGCCAGTGGATTGGTGTCAATCGCGGTGACAAAAATGGCTGCAGGAATTGTTGATGGTTGTGGTGCTTTGCTGAATGGACGAGTCCGAAGCGCAGTCCACAAACCAGAAGCTAACAATTGCGCCTGAACGGTTTCACGCGGCAGTTTGGCAAGGTTTTCTGCTGCAAAGCGTTCGAAAACGACTTGTTCATCACCTTGAACCTCAATAACCAGAGATTGCAGCACTCGACGCTCGCCACGGTTAATCGCTTTTACCGTGCCACTAGCAGGAGCAGTAAAGAGAACGCCAGGGTTCTTTTTATCTTCGAAGAGTGGCTGACCTTTCAATACCTTGTCGCCCTCTTGCACAAGCATTGAAGGACGCATGCCGACATACTCTTCACCGAGCAGGGCCACTAAGGGTATCGCTGGGCCGTCATGAATTTGCTGTTCCGGTAAACCAGCGATAGGCAAATCCAGACCTTTTTTGATTTTTATCATAAGGTTATCACGTTTAAAATTGGCTTAAACACACCGACAAAAACTGTAGCCGACAACTGAGGGGTCGAAACAGGGTTCAACCAATGCGACACATAAGGCAGATTAAAAATGGAAACGCATCCGTTCACTATTACGAGAGGGAGTGATAAGTCGCCCAAACAACCGGGACAACTGACTTATGGAAAGTTTCCGTTCTTATCCGCAGGTCAACATTCGCGGTGGATTTTAGCATCATTCCCCCGCGAAGTAGCAGAAATCAGCACACCGATATGCAGCAATGCGAACTGTTACGCAAAAAACCAATTCATTTGCTTTGCGTATGTATTCCAAAAAGTCTATTAATGTACCCAATGGCTCCAGATTCAAGCTTGCGAAAATTTAGAACGATGCTAATGTGAGCGCACGTAATCCAGAGCATTCTGATTTCGGGCCTCATATTTTGCCGTCCTGGCAATTGGTATAAGTTTTATCAAGGAATAAAGCAGTATGCGTAAGATCGCACTCGTTATTGCGATGCTTCTGATTCCGTGCATGTCGTTTGCCAGCTTATTAAGCGGCAATTCGTCAACCACGCCAGTCAGTAAAGAATTCAAGCAACAACTTATGGGCTCTCCTGTTTATATCCAGATATTTAAGGAAGAGCGCACGCTAGAGCTATTTGTGAAGATGAGCGAACAGTATCAACTGCTCGACAGCTACAAAATTTGCAACTATTCCGGTGGGTTAGGTCCTAAACAACGTCAGGGTGATTTTAAGAGCCCTGAGGGTTTTTATAATGTGACCCGCAGCCAGCTCAAACCTGATAGCCGCTTCTATAAAGCCATTAATATCGGCTTCCCGAATGAGTTTGATCGCTCACATGGTTATCAAGGTCAGTATCTGATGATTCACGGTGCTTGCGTGTCTGTTGGCTGCTATGCCATGACTGACACCAACATTGATGAGATTTTCCAGTTTGTCACTGGAGCATTGGTATTCGGACAACCGAACGTGCAAGTAAGCATTTATCCGTTCCGCATGACTGACGCCAATATGGAACGCCACAAGTATTCGTACTACATCAACTTCTGGAAACAACTGAAGCCGGGTTATGACTACTTTATGGCAAATCACCAGCCGCCAGGCGTTTCTGTTATTAGCGGTAACTATGTGATCAGTAAGCCGGTTGTGCCTACGACACAACCGCAGTTGGCATCAAACTACGCGTTCTCCGAGACAAAATAATTCCGACTCACCTGGTGCTATCTTGTGCCAGGTTTCGTTTCCCGTCAGGGGTTGAGTCGCGATAACAGTGACCACATCGTTGAGTGTGGTCTCTTCCTGAAAATCAATTTCCACATCTTGATCCAACAGTTTTGCCACACCAAAGGGTGCTCGTCGGGTAATCCAGTACAAGTTTGTGGAGCAAAACGCCATCACATAACGACCATCCGACAGCAACATATTAAACACGCCTTTCTCACGCAATTGCCCAGCAAGTTCGGTGATGTAGCGGAACACTGCCTGCATATTGCTGGGTGTTCGTGGGTAGCGTTGTGTCAATTTATGCAGTAACCAGCAAAATGCTTGCTCACTGTCAGTTTCACCAATGGGGCGGAACGGGCCAGTTTCAAGAGAGCGATGGCCTTTGAGTTGGCCATTGTGGGCATAGGTCCAGTTGCGGCCCCATAACTCACGCGTAAAAGGGTGGGTATTTTCGAGCGCGACTTTACCGCGATTTGCCTGGCGGATATGTGCAACCACAGAACAAGATTTGATCGGATAATCCTGCACAAGTTTAGCGATGGGTGAATTAAAGCTAGGTTGCGGATCTTTGAACGTACGGCAACCTTTACCTTCATAAAAGGTAATTCCCCAGCCATCTTTATGCGGCCCCGTACCTCCGCCACGCTGCACCAACCCGGTAAAACTAAAGCAAATATCTGTTGGTACGTTAGCGCTCATCCCGAGCAGTTCGCACATATTAACCTCCAGGCTTAAACCACCCTCACCCTAACCCTCTCCCTAAGGGAGAGGGGATGGGATCTGTTTTCTCCCTCTCCTGACGGAGGAGGATTGGATCTGTTTTCTCCCGCTCCTGACGGAGGAGGATTGGATCTTTATTCTCCCTCTCCTGAGGGAGAGGGCCGGGGTGAGGGCGTAAACCCTCTACCCTCAAACTAAGCTTTGACCATCTCTTTTTCGATAAGCTGGATCAGAATATGAATCACTTTGATGTGAATCTCCTGAATACGGTCAGCGTAACCGAAGTGTGGAACGCGAATTTCGACATCCGCAGTCCCATCCATTTTGCCACCGTCTTTCCCGGTCAGGGTGATGACTTTCATGCCTTTGGCACGCGCAGCTTCAATCGCTTTGATAACGTTGCCAGAGTTTCCAGAAGTGGAGATCCCCAATAACACATCGCCTTCACGGCCTACAGCTTCAACGTAACGAGAAAAGATATGGTCGTAGCCAAAATCGTTGCCAACACAGGAGATGTGGCTGACATCAGAAATGGCGATTGCCGGGTAACCCGGGCGGTTCTCACGGTAGCGCCCCGTCAGTTCTTCAGCAAAGTGCATTGCATCGCAATGTGAGCCACCGTTACCGCAAGATAAAACTTTGCCACCCGCTTTGAAGCTATCAGCAAGCAAAACCGCCGCACGCTGGATTGCATGAATGTTAGCGTCATCTTTCAGGAAGTTAGCCAGCGTTTCTGCCGCTTCATTCAATTCGTTACGAATAAGATCCTGGTACATGAGGATGTCCTTCAGTATTTTTCGATTGAGTAAACCCAAGCAGTTTACCGGATAGCGCGAGAAGCGCCATATCCACCTGCTTTTGCGGTTCTGTGCGATAACAATGTGAGCAAGGTTGTAATTATTTTGTGAAGATATTGCTAAAAAAAACCACATGAACTAAAACCAATACATCCAAGTGGTCAGACCTCCTACAAGCAAGGGAGTTTCCTTTATGTTGATTTTGAGTATTGTTGCAACGGTTGTTCTCCTCGGTGTGCTTTTCTATCACCAGGTCAATTTACTGCTCAGTAGCGCAATTTTGCTGGTGTGGACGGCAGCGCTTGGTTTCGCCGGTATCTGGTCAATATGGTTGCTCGTCCCGCTGGCGATAATCCTGGTGCCGTTTGTCTTTACCCCAATGCGTAAATCTTTAATTTCCGCTCCGGTATTCCGTAGCTTCCGTAAAGTCATGCCGCCGATGTCTCGTACTGAAAAAGAGGCTATCGACGCCGGTACGACCTGGTGGGAAGGAGATCTGTTCCGCGGTAAACCAGACTGGGAAAAACTGCATAACTACCCGCAGCCTAAGCTGACTGAAGAAGAACAAGCCTTTATTGACGGGCCGGTTGAAGAAGCATGTCGCATGGCGAATGACTTCCAAATCACACACGAAATGGCAGATTTACCGCCAGAGTTGTGGGCTTATTTAAAAGAGCATCGCTTCTTCGCGATGATCATCAAAAAAGAGTACGGCGGCCTGGAGTTCTCCGCTTACGCTCAGTCACGCGTGCTGCAAAAACTGTCTGGTGTTTCAGGCATCCTGGCGATAACCGTGGGTGTGCCTAACTCATTAGGCCCAGGTGAACTGTTGCAACATTACGGAACAGAAGAACAGAAAAATCATTACCTGCCACGTCTGGCTCGCGGGCAAGAGATCCCTTGCTTTGCATTGACCAGCCCGGAAGCGGGTTCCGATGCAGGCGCCATTCCTGATACTGGCGTAGTCTGTATGGGCGAGTGGCAAGGTCAACAAGTTCTGGGTATGCGTCTGACCTGGAACAAGCGCTACATTACGCTGGCACCTATTGCCACCGTGCTGGGGCTGGCGTTCAAACTGTCGGATCCGGATAATTTACTCGGTGATGGCGAAGATTTGGGCATTACCTGTGCGTTAATTCCAACTCACACCCCAGGTGTGGAAATCGGTAAGCGCCACTTCCCACTCAACGTGCCATTCCAGAACGGCCCAACTCGCGGTAAAGACATTTTCGTCCCGATTGATTACATCATCGGTGGTCCGAAAATGGCCGGTCAGGGCTGGCGTATGCTGGTGGAATGTCTGTCCGTTGGCCGTGGTATTACACTGCCTTCCAACTCTACCGGTGGTTTGAAATCTGTGGCGATGGCAACGGGCGCCTATGCTCATATCCGCCGTCAGTTCAGAATCTCTATCGGTAAAATGGAAGGGATTGAGGAGCCTTTGGCACGTATTGCGGGTAACGCGTATGTGATGGATGCCGCGGCATCACTGGTGACTTACGGCATTATGCTCGGTGAAAAACCAGCAGTTTTGTCGGCTATCGTTAAATATCACTGCACCCACCGCGGCCAACGCGCGATTCTGGATGCAATGGATATTGTCGGCGGTAAAGGCATCATGCTCGGCAACTCGAACTTTGTGGCTCGAGCTTACCAGGGTGCACCTATCGCGATTACCGTGGAAGGCGCGAATATCCTGACGCGTAGCATGATTATCTTCGGCCAGGGTGCGATTCGTTGCCATCCGTATGTACTCGAAGAGATGACGGCGGCGCAAAACAATGACGTTAACGCGTTCGATAAACTGCTGTTCAAGCATATCGGCCACGTTGGCAGCAACAAAATGCGCAGCCTCTGGCTTGGGCTGACTAACGGTTTGACCAGCTCCACGCCGACCAAAGACTCTACCAAACGTTACTACCAGTATATGAACCGACTGAGTGCCAACCTGGCATTGCTGTCCGATGTTTCGATGGCCGTACTGGGCGGAAGCCTGAAACGTCGTGAGCGTATTTCAGCACGTCTGGGCGATATTCTCAGCCAGCTTTACCTCGCATCTTCAGTGCTCAAGCGCTATGACGACGAAGGCCGTAACGAAGCGGATCTGCCACTGGTTCACTGGGGCGTTCAGGATGCGCTTTATCAGGCAGAACAAGCGATTGACGATCTGCTGCGTAACTTCCCGAATGCGTTTGTCGCTGGCATGTTGCGTGTAATTATCTTCCCACTTGGCCGCCGTTACGATGCTCCATCGGACAAGTTGGATCATAAACTGGCGAAGATCATGCAGATCCCGTCCGCTACCCGTTCACGCATTGGTCGCGGTCAGTATCTGACGCCAAGCGAGTTCAACCCGGCAGGTTTACTGGAAGAAGCATTGATGGACGTAATGGCCGCCGAGCCAATCCATCTGCGCATCTGTAAAGAAACTGGACATAATCTGCCGTTCACTCGCCTGGACGAACAAGCTAAGCAATGGCTGGCTGAAGGGAAAATCAACGCGGACGAAGCGGCGATCCTCACCAAAGCTGAAGTCAGTCGCTTGCGCAGTATCAACGTCGATGAGTTCGAGCCGGAGGAACTGGCAACCATGCCGGTAAAGGTGCCGGAAAAGCATCGTAAAGTTGAAGCCGCATAAACTCTTAAAACCCCGTTCGCGGGGTTTTTTATTGCCCTTCTCAAAGCCAACAAAAGCCAGTTATACCCAAAATAATTCGAGTTGCAGGAAGGCGGCAAGAAAAAGAACCCCGATGAGCTTACTCAAGTAAGTGATTCGGGTGATTGAACGTAGCCAACGCACATGCAACTTGAAGTATGAAGGGTATAAGTCATGCTAAAGTGAATGAATAATTGTTAATCATGAGGCTTCCGATTGTGTCTGGTTTGAAAATTACCGTTCTGCAACAACCGCTGGTCTGGATGGATGGCGCGGCAAACTTACGTCATTTCGATGTGCTGTTAGATGGTATTCATGGCCGTGACCTGATTATCCTGCCAGAAATGTTCACCACCGGTTTTGCAATGGAAGCAGCCAAACAGTCGCTCGCTGAAGAGGAAGTGATTGACTGGATGCAGTTTAAAGCCCAGCAAACTCAGGCGATGATCGGCGGGAGTGCTGCACTGCAGACCGAGCGTGGGCCTGTGAACCGTTTTCTATTGGTTCAGCCTGACGGCAAAGTCCATTTCTACGATAAACGTCACTTATTCCGCATGGCAGATGAACATCATCATTATCAGGCGGGCGAAGAGCGCGTGGTGGTGGAATGGCGCGGCTGGCGTATTTTGCCGCAGGTCTGTTATGACTTGCGCTTCCCGGTATGGTCACGCAATCGAAACGACTATGACTTAGCCTTGTATGTTGCGAATTGGCCCGCACCTCGCTCACTGCACTGGCAAAGTTTGCTGGTCGCCCGCGCTATTGAAAACCAGGCGTACGTTGCAGGTTGCAACCGTGTCGGCACCGATGGCAATGGGCATCATTATCGTGGCGACAGCAAGATCATTAATCCACAGGGCGAAATTCTGGCGAATGGTGAACCGCATCAGGCGATGCGCCTCGATGCCGATTTGTCATTGATTGCGTTGCAGGAATATCGTGAGAAGTTTCCCGCCTGGCAGGATGCCGATCCGTTTACGCTCTAAATACTCTACGACCCCCGGTAGGTCGACCAAGACCAGGGGGAGATCAAAAACGGCAGGTGATAATGCCCGCCGCTTTGCACGATAACGAAATCAATTTGCGCAGTGGGGTACAGTGTTTCCCGCTGCGTTGCTGCAAAATAAAGCCCGATTTCTGCCGTCAGGCGATAGCGCCCTGCCGCTAATGGCTCCCCGGTGAAATCTTTCAAACGCCCATCAATATCAGTGACACCCCGGGCTATAACTCCCCAACTTTCAGCAACCTGCTGTTCAAGCTGAATCACCACACCAACCGCCGGTTTCCCCAGGGCGGTATCCAGAACATGAGTACTCAATTGGCTCATTGTGTAAATACTCCTTCCAGACGTAACAAGGTAATTTGGCGCAGTTGTTCCAGCGCTTCAACCTCTTCATCAAGCTCCGAATTATTCAGACGGCGGCGGAGCTCACCCAGAATTTCATCACCGCTGCGCCCTTTAGCGCGAATCAAAAAGACGCGCCCAAACCGTGCTTCGTAATCGGCATTACCTTGCGCCAGTGCAACCGTTAATGCCGCGTTTTGCCCATCTACCGCAGATTGTTCATCTTTAGAAAGCGCCGCTTCTTTGCTGCTGCCTTGCGCCTTTTCGCCAATTCGCGGATGCGCACTCAGCGCCTGGTTCAGCTCTGCCCTTCCCCACTGGTGGGTGAGTTGTGAAGCATAATGCTGCAACACGTCAATATTAGAATAGGGACGCGCTATGACTAAACCTTCAGCCCAGGCCGGTAGCGCAACGCATGGCGCGATAAAGCTCAGCGCATCGTTCACCGACGCTTCGTTAAATTCTGCCAACGTATTTTTCGCAGCCAGCGCGATCACTGTTTGCGTATAAGCCTGCACGGCTTGCATCACATCAGCTTCAATAACCGACTCCGCCGGATGATGACTTATCCCGCGTTTGCAGCGAACAAACAGCATGCCGACCGGCCATTTTTCGGCAAGAGCAATGGCATCATGCCCTGCCCCACTTGGCAGAGACATCGTTCTTCCCTGCACCGCGCTAATTGCATGGCTTAATTGTTGCTGCAAATGGGCATCACACGGCGTCGCGGGAATCGAATAGTAAGTTTCAGCGTGGAATGTGACATCACGCTGTGCAACGATTTTATGTGCCTCGCTAAGCAGATTTTCCAGCAACGTTTCCAGGTCAGCGTCCCTTGGGCTGCGAATATCCAGCGTCAACTGAACTTCACCAGGGATCACATTTGCAGCACCCGGCTGACATTGCAGTGTGCCAACGGTTGCAACAATGTCCGGGCTAAATGCGCGAGTCGCGCTTTCGATGTACGTCATCCAGCAAGCGGCTGCTGCGAGCGCATCTTTGCGAATCGCCATCGGCACCGTACCCGCGTGGCCCGCCTCACCGATAAAGCTGCATTTCAAACGACGTGCGCCGTTAATAGCTGTCACCACACCAAGTGCCAGATTGGCCTGTTCCAGAACCGGGCCTTGCTCAATGTGCAGCTCAAGATAGGCGCTGAACTCCTCAGGATTACGCGCAGCACTGTGAATTCGCGATGGATCAAAACCGGCATTCACTAACGCCTGGGCGACGCTGGTTCCCGTGGTATCTTCACACGCCAGCCAGCTCTGCGGCCATGTCCCGGTGATCCCACGGCTACCCAGCAGCGTGATACCAAAACGTGTGCCTTCTTCATCACCAAAGCCCACGATTTCAATTGCTTGTTCCAATTGAATGTCGTGTTGATATAAGAAAGCGACCACTTCCAGTGCGCTCAACACACCTAACATACCGTCGTACCGCCCGGCATTGCGTACCGTATCCAGATGTGACCCCAACAAAATCGCCTGCGCCCCTTCCCTGGTACCTTCATAGCGCCCGCAAATATTCCCTACTGCATCCTGCCAGGTCGTCATCCCCACTTGCTCCATCCAGCCAGCCACCAGATGGTTAGCATGCAGATGTTCTTTAGAAAGATAGACGCGCGTCAGATGGCCAGCCGTTTCGCTAATGTGTGCCAGTTCATCTGCCCGCAACATGACACGCTTTGCGGCAACACGTGCCTGCGCCGGATTCATCACATGTTTTAGCATCAGCGACTTTCCTGAGCATAGACATCCCACGCCGACTGCATTGCAGCCCCTTGCGTCGTTTTAAAACCGAGGCGATTAAGCACGGCTTCAAGCGCGGTGAGTGTTTGCAGCACGCAATCTTTACGGGCGTTGTAACCCATTGTGCCGATACGCCAGATTTTGCCTTGCAGCGGGCCAAATGAGGTGCCGATTTCGATATGGAAATCCTCCAGCAGCATTTTGCGCACCTCCTCACCATGAACCACTGACGGGATGACGACTCCCAACACGTTATTCATTTTATGTTGCAGATTGCCGAAGGTTTCCAGCCCCATCCCCTGAATCCCGGCCACCAATGCACGCCCATGCAATTCATGACGTGCAATCCCAGCATCCAGGCCTTCTTCGAGAATAATGCGCGCACATTCACGGGCGGCGAATAACATGCTGGTCGCTTCAGTGTGATGATTCAGACGCTCTGGTCCCCAATAATCCATCACCATGCCGAGATCGAAATAATTCGAATAGATCATCTCGTCATCGCCATCCTGATGCGCAGCGGTTCGGATCCCTTCCTCCACACATTTGCGGCGGCGAATAACCTCTACCATCTCATCGCTTAGGGTAATGGGTGAACTGCCTGATGGACCACCGAGACATTTTTGTAAACCCGCAGAAACCGCATCAATTCCCCAACGATCGGTTTCCAGTGCGTTGCCACCAAACGAAGCAGTGGCATCGGTATAAAACAGCACGCCGTGACGGCGGCAGATCTCACCCAGTTCAGCCAGAGGCTGGAGCATCGTGGTGGAGGTGTCACCCTGAACGGTTAGCAATAAGCGCGGTTTAACGGTTTTGATGGCATCTTCAATTTGATCAGGGGTAAAGACTTCCCCCCACGGAACTTCAATAGTGTGAACCTCTGCCCGGCAACGGCGCGCTATTTCACACAGTAGATGGCCAAAACGCCCGAACACTGGCACCAGCACTTTATCGCCAGGTCGAATAGCCGATAACAAGATGGCTTCAATACCTGAACGAGAAGTGCCATCCACCAGCATCGTCCAGCGGTTTTGCGTGCGGAAAAGCTCGCGATACAGCACCATCACTTCATTCATATAGCCAGTCATCACCGGGTCATACTGCCCGATCAACTGGCTTGCCATGGCCCGCAACACACGGGGATCGGCATTGATTGGCCCAGGCCCCATTAACAAACGATGCGGCGGGTTAATTTGCGTGAAGTGCTGAATATCGAACATGGCATTTCCTTTTATTCGTCTGAAACAAAAGATTCTTTATGAAAATATTCTGCAACTAATGTGCCACTCACTTTCATTGATGCCAAGGAAAGGAAGATGCAGCATTCCGATTTAATGCTGATGCTTACCTGACCAGGTGAATGAACCAGAATGGTTCCCAGGGCATGTGCAAACGCACTATTAATGTGCGTTAACGTTGCTCAAGCTCATCAAGCTCGGAATACAACTCTGCAATGTGATGAATGCGCTGGCGGCCCGTGGTTAACGCTTCATGCAGTACTGCGTTGGACAGTAAATTCACCAGACTCATCGCACTGCTGTAACTGTCAAACGCAGATACGCTATCGAGCGGCGCTGCAAAGTGCCAGCGACAATATGGCGTCAGTCCAGAGCCTTGCGCTTCACTCATTACCAGAAGCGGCACCTGGCGTTTATGCAGATTAGCCAGCAACGGCTTGATGATGCGCGGGCGCCTGCGAAACGCGATAACAACGACACAATCGTGCTCGTTAATATCCACGACCTCTTCCGCCAGCGTCTGCCCCGGTTGAGGTAATAAATAAACATCGCTACGAATTTGCAATAACTGCTGACGTAAGTGCATGGCAACGGGCCATGAATTTCTTAACCCGATAATAAAAATGCGTTTTGCAGCATTCAGCGCGGTGACAACATCAGCAAACTGTTGCGTTTCAAGCTGGTTAATCCATTGCGTCAGGTTGGCCATTTCCTGTTTGTAATGCCGCGCCAGTAATGTATTTCCTTGCACCGCATCGCGGTTTTCAGTCAACGGCATCCCGCTCTGGCGCAGGGTACGCAGCTCCTCGCGCATATCTTTGTAGCGCTCATAGCCAAGGCGTTTGAATAAGCGGCTGACGGTGGCTTTCGATACGCCAGAAAGGCGTGCCAGTTCCGCACTGTTGTAACTGATCAGGTCATCAAAATGATCGACGATAAACGCTGCAACACGCTGTTCTTGCGGGGAAAGCTGTTCGTACGCCGCCCTCAATCGCTCATCTAATTGTTTCATTATGGCCTCTGTAACTTTTGTTTCACCCGAGACTGGCACAGTGAAACTAATCGCGTCAACCTGGAACATCTTTTGCTTTACTATAACTTCAGCTTACGTTCATAGAGATAAAGACGATGATGCAAAGCAATATGGCACCTTCCGGTATGGCGGTCACACCGCACCATTTAGCGAGTGAAACCGCATTATCCGTACTGCGCCATGGTGGTGACGCCATCGAGGCGATGGTCGCAGCGGCAGCTACCATCGCCGTGGTTTATCCTCACATGAATGGAATTGGCGGTGATGGATTTTGGCTAATTGTTCCGCCAGAAGGCGAACCTATTGCGATTGATGCCAGCGGTGCCGCGGGTTCACTTGCTTCACTCGAGTTTTACCACGGCGAAAAAAATATCCCGCATCGTGGCCCGAAAGCGGCATTGACCGTTCCCGGCACGCTTAGCGGGTGGAATGAGGCGTTAAAAGTCGCGGTGGAGCTTGGTGGCGGGCAATTGCCGCTCTCACGTTTATTGGCCGATGCCATTCGCTATGCGGCAGATGGCATTCCGGTGACAACATCTCAAGCCCTGGCGACGCACAGTAAATATGACGAACTGGTCAATATTGCAGGCTTCGCCGAGACTTTTTTGCACAGGAGTGAGATTCCTCGGGTCGGCAGTCGCTTTACCCAACCCAGGCTTGCCGAAACGCTGGCACGTCTGACCGTTGAAGGTCTTGATAGCTTTTATCGCGGGCCGCTCGCGGTTCTCATCGCCGAAGAACTTGCTGATTTAGGGGTGCCGATAACACGACAAGATCTCGCCGCCCAACGAGCAAAACGCAGGATACCTCTGCGACTTAGCCACCAGCACGGTGAGATTTTTAATATGACTCCACCGACCCAGGGCCTGGTTTCACTGGCGATTTTGGGCATAACCGATCATTTAGACATGGCGCAAGCCGATGAAACCCAAACTGTTCACCGCATCGTAGAAGCCACCAAAAAAGCGTTTGCGCTGCGCGACAAATACATTACCGACCCTCGCCATATCACCACCTCCATACAAAGTTTGTTAGACCCTCAACCGCTCGCCCGCCTTGCCGCAGAAATTGACGACAACAACGCGGCTAGCTGGGGAACAGGAAAAGGCCCGGGTGACACGGTTTGGATGGGCGTCATTGACAGCAGCGGACTTGCCGTTTCATTTATTCAAAGTATTTATCATGAGTTCGGCAGCGGCGTTGTGCTGCCAAAAAGCGGGGTTCTGTGGCAAAACCGTGGCGCGGCGTTCAATCTCGATCCCGAAAGCCTGTTAAGCCTGGCTCCGGGAAAACAACCGTTCCATACCCTGAATCCGGCGGCTGCACGTCTTGCCGATGGAAGAACCATGGTTTATGGCTCAATGGGCGGCGACGGGCAACCTCAAACTCAGGCAGCCATTTTTACTCGTCATGTCATTCAGGGCATGCCGCTACAAGAAGCGGTTACCGCACCACGTTGGTTACTGGGCAGAACATGGGGGCAAGCCTCTGACAACTTGAAATTAGAAGCCAGATTTAGCCCTGAAACCTTCGAAACCCTGCGTGAATTAGGGCATGAAGTTGAGACACTACCCGATTTTAGCGAAGCCGTGGGCCACGCGGGTGCCATTGTTCGCCATACTAACGGCATGCTTGAAGGGGCTTACGACCCACGCAGCAATGGCAGCGCCGCTGGATTTTAAGGAATCAAAGATGACATCCACATTTACCGACTGGCCCACTTACATCCAATTAATGGAGCAACTTCTTAACGTTCCACTTGACGATGCACGTCGTAGAGAACTGGAAGTTCAGCTGGTACGCATGGCTGCGCTGGCCGAACCGTTGATGGAATTTCCGTTGCCGCAACGCCAGGAAGTGGCTGGGATTTATAAACTATGAACACGCTGTCTATTCGCGAAATTCAACAAGGATTAGCCCAGGGCAAGTTTTCAGCTGGCGAGTTGGCTCAGCTTACGCTTGCAAAAATAGAACAATCCAACCCTGAGATTAATGCTTTTACCGAAGTGACTGCGCAGCGTTTACGACAAGAAGCCGAAGCCGTTGACCGACGGCGCTCACTTGGGGAACCCCTGCCTCCGCTGGCTGGCGTCCCCTATGCGGTAAAGAATCTCTTCGATATTCAAGGCACGACAACACTTGCTGGTGCTGAGCTGTTTAGTTCGCAACCTCCTGCAAGTACTGATGCCTTCGCTATCAAGCAGTTGAGTGCAGCCGGAGCCATGCTTTCCGGTGCCCTCAATATGGATGCGTACGCCTACGGCTTTACCACAGAAAATAATTATTACGGTGCATCCCGCAATCCTCATGATACTAGCCGCATTGCGGGCGGTTCATCGGGTGGTTCTGCGGCAGCCGTCGCCGCCGGAATGGTGAATTTTTCCCTGGGCACCGACACCAATGGATCCATTCGCGTTCCGGCTTCGCTGTGTGGTGTCTTAGGGTTGAAACCTACCTTTGGGCGCCTCTCACGCAGCGGTAGCCAGCCGTTTGTCGCCAGTCTTGACCATATTGGCCCATTTGCTCGCAACGTTGATGACCTGGCGCGCGTTTATGACGCTCTTCAGGGTCCCGATGCGGCCGACCCTTTCCAGTCAATACGCAGCATTGAATCTGTTACCGATAAACTGGAATGGGTTGGAGGTTTGCGATGCGCTGTTTTGGGTGGTTTTTTTGAGAGCTGGTGTGACGCTGACGCAAAAGCCGCTGTGGCCCAGGTCGCTCACGCCCTTGAAGCCCTTGAATCTATCTCACTGCCTGAAGCCGAATTAGCACGCTCGGCGGCCTTTTTGCTTTCCGCAGCAGAAGGGGGAAATCATTACTTACCTGCATTACGCGAACAAGCTGAACGCTTTGAGCTGAACTCCCGTGAACGCCTTTTGGCGGGAGCTATGACGCCATCAGCCTGGTACACACAAGCGCAACGGTTTCGTGGGTGGTTCCGTGATAAAACCCTGCCGTTTTTTGAACATTACGACCTGCTTATCGCACCCGCCACACCGTGCAGCGCCACATTAATCGGCCAACAAACAATGCATATCAACGGGATTGATCTTCCCGTCAAAGCCAGTATGGGAATGCTGACACAACCGATTTCTTTTCTTGGCTTGCCGGTTGTCACGGTGCCATTGATGACCGCAAATAGCATTCCCATTGGCGTGCAACTTATCGCGGCACCATGGCGTGAAGATATCTGCCTGAGAGCCGCCCATCAGCTTGAAATACAGGGTATGCTGGTAGGAAACCACCAGGTAAGGTAAATCCTATGATGCGAGACAATATTGATCGCCCGGCAATCGTCAATGAAGTGAGTGACGCTTTTTACCGCTACGAACAGGCGTTGATTACCAACGATATTGCAGTGTTAGATGAATTATTTTGGTCTGACCCCCGCACCGTTCGTTATGGCGCCAGTGAAAATCTGTATGGAATCGACGAGATTAGAGCGTTCAGAAATACCCGTTCCTCTCAAGGTTTAGACAGGCTTTTGCAAAACACGACTATCACTACTTACGGTGATGATATGGCGGTTGCCTGCACTGAATTTACGCGTGAAGGCAGCGATAAAATCGGCCGCCAGATGCAAACATGGGTCAAGTTCCCTTATGGATGGCGTATCGTTGCAGCCCACGTCAGCATAATGAGTTAAACGACGCGGCGGGTAATTTCAGTTTCACCCGCCATGCACATCATCCTTTAAACGGATGCGTTTTGACCCAGTGCTCGGCAATATCCTGGCGACGGCAAATCCACACGTCATCATGCTGTTGCACATAATCCAGGAAACGCTGTAACGCTCTGAATCGACCAGGGCGCCCCAACAAGCGACAATGCATACCAATCGACATCATTTTAGGTGCTGTTTCCCCTTCCCCATACAACACATCAAAGCTGTCCTTCAGATACGCATAAAACTGCTCAGCGGTATTAAAACCTTGTGCTGTGGCAAAGCGCATATCATTGGCATCAAGCGTGTATGGCACAACCAGATGCGGTTTGATGGAGCCGTCGCTACAGGTGACTTCACTCCAGAATGGCAAGTCGTCGCCATAATAATCACTGTCGTACAGGAAACTGCCGTTCTCCACCACCAGCCGACGAGTGTTCGGGCTGTCGCGGCCTGTATACCAGCCAAGTGGTTTGCTGCCGAATAAATCTTCCAGAATCTCGATAGCCTGGTGCATATGCTGACGTTCTGTGGCTTCATCCAGATTTTGATAGTGGATCCAGCGCCAGCCATGGCTTACGACGTCATAATCCGCCGCTTTTATTGCCGCAACGATTTCAGGGTTGCGCGCCAGTGCCATCGCAACCCCGAAAATACTCATGGTCAGGCCGCGCTTCTGAAACTCATTGTGGATGCGCCAGAACCCGGCGCGCGATCCATATTCATACAGTGAATCCATCGACATATGGCGGTCAGGGAAACTGGCGGCACCGATAATATCAGAGAGGAATTGTTCAGAACCGGCGTCGCCATGCAGCACGTGGTTCTCCCCACCCTCTTCGAAATTGAGGACAAATTGCACGGCAACCCGGGAATTATTCGGCCACTGAGGGTGTGGTGGCTTACCGGCGTAACCTTTCATGTCACGCGGGTAATTCCCGGTAAAGTGATAGCTCTTATTTTTCGGTTCTTCAGTCATGGTTCGGTTCCTTATGAGCCGAGCCATGAACATCAACTCAGCATGTCAAAACAGCCTGATAACGGCTTTTTATTCGGGTACGCGAGGTCACCGTGTTTACTCGTCCCGACGCCAAGAGCAATGAGGGATTCCACCATTTTCACTGCGGCGGTAACGCCATCAATAACGGGAATACCCAGTTCACTCGTTAACTCCCGTGCAAGATTGGCCATTCCTCCACAACCCAGCACAATCGCTCCGCTGTTATCTTCTTTCATGGCTTGTATACAACGCTCACGTACCTTCAACTGAGCAAGACCCGTGCCATCTTCTAAAGCCAGCACAGGTAGATCGATCGCATGAAGGGCAGCACAGTGATGCTCGAATCCATACTGACGCAGCAAGTGACGCGCAATAATCACTGTACGTGGCAGAGTAGTGACAATAGAAAAACGTGTAGCAACGAGTGTGGCGACATGCATCGCCGCTTCAGCGATGCCGATCACTGGCCCGCTGGCGAGTTCGCGTGCCGCCAACAAACCCGGATCGCCGAAACAGGCAATGACATGACCACTAACGCCCTGCTCTTTGCCAAGTTTGATCTGCTCAAGAACCCCGATGGCAGCAATCGCCTCGTCAAAATGACCTTCTATAGACTCCACGCCTTGTGATGAACAAACGGCGATGATTTCACTGGAAGGAGCAGCCACGCTGCGTGCTGCTTCAGCAATAGTGTGCGTCATCGCCACGTTGGTGTTGGGATTGATAACCTGAATCAAATGTTGCGTCATACTGGTTCCTCGATGTTCTTTCCCCTGTGGCTGAGCACCACGGCTGGGCATTGTTGTGTTTTTTTGCACTATCATAAGGCGAAATTTACCTCAGCATGGCTCTATTTTCGCGCCTTACGCTCCAGAACCCCGTTTATTCCGTTAAGAATGAAACCTGGCCTGGTTCATGCAACGAAAGTTGCAGACAATCCGTCAACCTCTGTTTTACCAGGAGCAGATATCATGCCAAACATTGAACCCAACACGACTGCCATGACCGATAGCCCCAACGCTGGATATAGCCCGCGCCTGTGTAACGATGACCTGGCGCCAACGCGTAACCAGACATGGTCCTGGTACAATATTTTTTCTTTCTGGATGTCCGATGTACACAGCATGGGTGGCTATGTTGTAGCCGCGAGCTTTTTCACATTAGGGCTGGCGAGTTGGCAGGTCTTACTTTGCCTGTTGGTGGGAATTTGTCTTGTGCAGTTGTGTGCGAATCTGGTCGCAAAACCAAGCCAGATGGCGGGCGTGCCTTATGCCGTGATTTGTCGTCAGGCCTTTGGCGTTTTTGGTGCCAATATTCCAGCGGTGATCCGCGGGCTCATTGCCTTTGCCTGGTACGGGATACAAACATATTTAGCCGCGAACGCGCTAATGTTGGTATTACTCAAATTCTGGCCATCGCTTGCCCCAATGACCACCGGGCACTTCCTGGGTCTTTCGCACCTCGGATGGGTATGCTTTGGCATTATGTGGGCATTACAGGCGGCGGTGTTCTGGCATGGCATGAATGCCATTAAACGATTCATTGATATCGCAGGTCCTGCTGTGTATATCGTGATGATGGCTCTGGCGGGTTGGATTTTGTATCAGACAGGATTTGACGGAATTTCGTTTACGCTTGCCAGCAAACAGCTCACTTCCGGTGAACAAGCGTGGCAGATGCTTACCGCCATCGCACTGGTCGTTTCTTACTTCTCCGGCCCTCTTTTGAACTTCGGTGACTTCTCGCGCTACGGCAAAAGTATGAAAGAGATCCGCCGTGGCAATCGCTGGGGGCTACCATTCAACTTTTTGTTGTTCTCTATCGTGACCGTTGTGATTGTCTCCGGCACTCAATCTCTGTTTGGCAAAATGATTACCGATCCAATTGAAACCGTCAGTCACGTAGGCAATAGCCTGGCGATGGCAATTGGTTTGCTGACCATGATTACCGCCACCATCGGTATTAATATCGTGGCGAATTTTGTTTCACCCGCTTTCGACTTTTCTAACTGTTCACCGCAAAAAATCAGCTTCCGTACCGGTGGGATGATCGCTGCTGTTGGTTCCGTGTTGCTGACACCGTGGAACTTGTTCCAGTCACCCGAACTGATTCACTACACGCTGGATGTGTTAGGATCGTTCATTGGGCCGCTGTTCGGCATCCTGCTGACCGATTTCTACATCATTAAGCGCAGTAAAATTTATATCGATGATTTGTTCGATGACACTTCCAAAGGCCGCTATTGGTACAAAAGTGGGTTCAATCCGAAAGCGATTATGGCACTCGTGCCGTCTGTCGCGGTTTGCCTGACAATCAGCTTTATCCCATCACTGCATGAAGTCGCAAACTTTAGCTGGTTTATCGGGGCGTTTCTGAGCGCTGGCTGTTACCGCTGGCTGGCTCGGGCTGAAAAAGTGACTGATGTAGCGGAATATAATGGGCAGGTTGTCGTTTCGAAGGATTAAAACGACGAAAGCCTGAATCATTTCTGATTCAGGCTTTCTAATTGTGGCGGAACGGACGGGACTCGAACCCGCGACCCCCTGCGTGACAGGCAGGTATTCTAACCGACTGAACTACCGCTCCGCGTTTGTTCCCCGTCGGGAACGAGGCAGATATTACGTATTGCGTTCATGGGCGTCAACGTTTTTTCTTATAAATCTAACTGCTTGCCGTTATTTTCACCCAAACGGTGATTTTTAAATCATTTCAGCTGTTTTTATATACGCCAAAGACAACTTCCGCCCTTCTTTTCCACCAGATCAAGTCGTGACTCATGCGCTTCCAGCTCAGCATCAGTGGCCCGAATGATGCGTACACCTGAACTGTTGCGCACAACACGCTGAATTCCGTTATCTCCACTACGTGTCTGTACATCCCCTTCCATGGCAAACTTCAGCGAGGTTTGCCCGCCCGTCATCATCAAATAGACATCGGACAAGATTTGGGCATCGAGCAATGCGCCGTGTAGCGTTCGCTTACTGTTATCTATTTCGTAACGTGAGCAAAGTGCATCGAGGCTGTTTCGCTTGCCCGGAAACATCTTTCGCGCAAGTGCAAGGCTGTCGGTGATTTTGCAGAAAGTATTGGTTTTCGGGATATCACGCTTAAGCTTGCTGAACTCATAGTCCATGAACCCGATATCAAACGACGCGTTATGGATGACAAGTTCTGCACCGCGAATGTAATCCAGGAATGAATCTGCAACCTGCTCAAAGGTTGGTTTATCCGCCAGAAACTCGTCGGCAATTCCATGCACGCCAAACGCTTCCGGGTCCACCAGCCGGTCTGGCTTTAAGTAGACATGGAAGTTATTGCCCGTCAGACGGCGGTTAATCACTTCAACCGCACCGATTTCAATAATGCGATGCCCTTCGTAGTGAGCACCGATTTGGTTCATACCGGTGGTTTCAGTATCGAGAACGATCTGTCGTGTAATTGGTGTGCTCATGGCGCTCGTTTATGTCAGACTTGGTTTTTTAATCACAGGAAGTCTACCAGAGATGCGTAAACAGGTAGAAATTTTCACCGATGGCTCCTGCCTCGGTAATCCGGGCCCAGGTGGTTACGGTGCCATTCTACGGTACAAACAACACGAAAAAATTTTTAGCGTCGGCTATCGGTTAACAACGAATAATCGCATGGAAATGATGGCGGCAATTGTCGCTCTTGAGGCGCTAATCGAACCTTGTGACATTGTGCTCAGCACTGACAGTCAATATGTGCGCCAGGGAATTACACAATGGATTCATAACTGGAAAAAACGTGGCTGGAAAACAGCCGATAAAAAGCCGGTGAAGAATGTCGACTTATGGCAACGTCTGGACGCCGCGCTGAGCGAGCATAAAATCAGTTGGGAATGGGTTAAAGGCCACGCCGGTCACCCTGAAAACGAACGCTGCGATGAGCTTGCGCGTGAGGCCGCGTCTAATCCAACTCTTGAAGATGTTGGTTATCAACCAGAGGCGGTGAAACCTTAGTCGTTTCCTTAAACTGCCTGGTCGCGCCAACTGCTGAGCGGATTTGCGTTTTCGCTGAACGGCTTTTCATTGGATTCAGCGTAAGTGGCAATGTCCTCTTACGCGCCACAATGACATGCATACAACCCAGCGCAGGCAGGTGAGTACTCAGCATTTTCCCACCTTGTTTACTCCAGGGTAAAACCTGGAAACTACGCTGATGCATGACTTCAAAATTCAGCAATGCCAACCAGTCGAACATCCTCATCGGTGTAAACATCCGGCAATGGTATGGTGTACGCTTGCGCATGAATGGCACTGCTTTGCCTAAACCTAACAAACTCATCGGGTTGAAGCTGCTCAGAATCAACCACCCGTCATCAATCAAAATCCGGTCGGCTTCACGTAGCAATCCATGAGGATCCTGGCACCAGGGTAATGTATGAGCCAACATACATGCATCCACAGATTTTGCGGCAAAGGGTAAATGAAGTGGATCGGCATTAACCTGAAGTCTTTCGCCTTGTAGGCCAACATTAACCTGATGTGAAATAGCACACGCTTCAGTGTTAATTTCAGTGCTTAGATTGCCTATTTTCAACAGATGAAAACCAAACATTTTGGCAAGCCATGGCTGGAGTTGGATTTCCAACGCCTCGCGGTAGTACTCGCCCCAGGGCAGTTCTCCCCAATGATGCGGTGAAATGAAATTTTCAGGTATCCTTGCCGGTTTCATCACTACCTTCTTAACGCAATTCAAAGAGGTTAATTATGAATCTTAACAGTATTTCTGCGTTCCAGGATAACTACATCTGGGTCCTGAATGATGAACAGGGCAAATGCATCATTGTCGACCCGGGTGAGGCTCAACCGGTGCTTAAAGCAATTGAAGATAATCGCTGGCAGCCAGAAGCCATTTTATTGACACACCATCACAACGACCATGTTGGCGGCGTGAAAGAACTTCTCAAAAAGTACCCAGGCCTTGTGGTATATGGGCCCGAAGAGACACAAGATAAGGGAACGAACCGGGTAGTAAGAGAGGGTGATAAGGTCAATATTTTGAAGTATGAATTTAGCGTTATTGCTACACCTGGTCACACTTTAGGACATCTGTGTTTCTATAGTAAACCTTATCTTTTTTGCGGCGACACAATGTTTTCTGGAGGGTGCGGTAGGCTTTTTGAAGGCACAGCAGAGAATATGTATGATTCTTTTCAAAAGCTTAACAAACTACCTTCAGATACGTTAATTTGTTGTGCTCATGAGTACACTCTTTCAAATATGAAATTCTCCTTATCAATCTTACCTGACGATGAAGAATTAAATCGATATTGTCGAAAAGTTAAGGAGTTACGCGCAAAAAACCACTCAACATTGCCCAGTTCTCTGGCAATAGAGCGCAAAATAAATTTATTTTTAAGAACAAATGATGTTGATTTAAAAGATAAAATTAATAAAGAAACAAACTTGCAACAACCACAGCAGATATTCGCCTGGTTACGGACAAAGAAAGACGCATTCTGAATTTTCTGGTTGTGTTGTTTTAAAGTGGAAGGTATCCTTGCTCGTCTTTTAAGCAACCATTTGACACACACATGAAGGCAAAAGCGATATTACTCGCCTCTGTTTTGCTTGTGGGGTGCCAGGCGTCAAGGCATGACGGCAACATCCAACAGCACGCACAGAGTCTGTCTGCAGCTGGTCAAGGTGAAGCAGGAAAGTACACGAGTACGCGATGGATGGACGATGGAACATACCTCGCAGATAACCAAAACTTGTGGAACTTCATTGGCGACGAGCTAAAGATGGGGGTACCGGATAACACCCGGATCCGCGAACAAAAACAGAAGTACCTTAGTAATAAGAGCTATCTCCACGATGTAACATTACGGGCAGAGCCGTACATGTACTGGATTGCCGGGCAAGTTAAGAAACGCAACATGCCAATGGAACTAGTACTGCTACCCATAGTGGAGAGCGCTTTTGACCCCCACGCTACATCATCTGCGAATGCCGCTGGCATCTGGCAGATTGTACCGAGCACGGGTCGGAATTATGGTTTAAAACAGACCAAAGCATACGATGCACGTCGTGATGTAGTGGCTTCAACCACTGCCGCTCTCGATATGATGCAGCGTCTGAACAAGATGTTCGACGGCGACTGGTTATTAACCGTGGCGGCGTACAACAGCGGCGAAGGTCGTGTACTGAAGGCAATGAAAGCGAATAAAGCTCGTGGTTTACCTACGGATTTTTGGTCGCTTTCACTGCCACGGGAAACCAAGATTTACGTACCAAAAATGCTGGCTTTGAGTGATATTCTCAAAAACAGCCAAAAGTACGGTGTACGCCTACCGACGACTGACGAAAGCCGTGCCTTAGCACGTGTGGAAGTTAGTGATCCGGTCGAGCTTACGCAGGTCGCCGAAATGGCCGGGATACCGTTAAAAACGCTGAAAACGTTCAATGCTGGAGTGAAAACTTCAACTATTGGCAAGACTCAGCGATATGTAATGGTTCCTAAGAAGCATGCTGAGCAGCTAAAAGCCTCTTTGGCTTCTGGTGAAATTGCAGCTGTGCAGCCGACGTTAGTTGCTGATAACAGGGCTAACGCGGGTGGTAATAAATCTTATCGTGTTCGTTCAGGTGATACCTTATCGAGCATTGCTACACGCTTAGGTGTTAGCACAAAAGATTTACAGAGCTGGAATGGCATACGTGGCGCGAACATTAAAGTAGGTCAAACGCTTAGCGTCAAAAAAGGCGATGAGCGTTTAGCTAAAAACGATAGCATCACTTATAAGGTGCGTAAGGGTGACTCCTTGTCGAGTATTGCAAAACGTCACGGTGTGAACATCAAAGATGTTCTGCGCTGGAACGACGATACAGACAATCTGAAACCCGGTGATCAGTTAACGCTGTTTGTTAGCAATAACTCTACACCTGATACGTGATTGTTAATCAAAGAAAAAGGCGCCTAAAAAGGTGCCTTTTTTATTTATGGCTTACGCTCGCCTGGCTTCCAGCATGATAATGTCGCTGGTGAACGAGCCATCGGGCTGCAATTCATAGTAGCGCTGCACTTCATCTGATGCACTTTGCTGATACATACGAATTGCCTCAGCCAGAGTTGCAGGTGTTCTCATCCGTGCAATCCAACTTGAGAACTCCAAATTCAAACGGTCACACAACACGTTCTGCGAACTCAGCCCTGCATCATTAAACAGACTCAGCCATTCACCACTGGAATAGTTACGCACGTGTGAGGTATCGCGTAATGCTTCAACCGTTTGTAACCAGATGTCCAACACTGGGTGTCCTGGTGACATCACATCCATAAAGATAACGACTCCAGCGGGTTTCAATACGCGCTTTACTTCTCGCAACGCTTTACCGACATCATGCCAGTGGTGGGCTGAATAACGGCTTATCACAACATCAAACGAGCAATCATCGAAAGGCAAGACTTCGGCATACCCCTGTTCGGTTGTGAGATTATTGATTTCACGACTTTTAGCCGCTTCATTCACCACAACTAACATTTGCTCGGAGAGATCGTAGGCAACAACTTCCTTCACCTTCGCAGCAGCAATGAAACTCGCGTGCCCTGCCCCACATCCCATATCGAGTAACCTAGCATGAGGAAAAGCCTCCAGGCGTGTGCTGAGGCGCTCCAGATCGCGACCAGAAGCATGCACGGCGCTGGTCAGATAGGCACTTGCCTGTGAACCAAATTGTTGGCTGACTTTGTCATGATGAGATTGTGTTGTCATTGAAATGTCCTTGCTGTTGATTATAAGTAAGGGCAGCACCGAGGTCTGCCCATTGGCAGACCTGACTAACCCTACTTAAGCTCAGGTATGCCGGGACGGAATTCGACGAGTAGAGGGTTGTGATCGGATGCACGAGTGACCAGAACAGAAGCTTCTGTGACGTTTAAACCACGGTAAAACACAAAATCGAGTGGACGGCCAAAAGCACGACGACGATGGTCATCGGTGAAGCGTACTTCGCGTAACGTCATATCGCGAGCAAAGCGGTAAAGCGCATTCATGCGCGGGCGACTCCAGGCATTAAAATCCCCCGCCATGATAACCGGCCCGTTATGGTGACCAATCTGATCGCCAATGGGTCCAAGTTGTTTGCTGTAAACATCCACGCCCAGACTGAAATTCACAGCATGAATATTAACTACCATCAGCAGGCGGCCATCAGGCAAAGGATAAACGGTCACTAACGCAGATTTTGACAGCCGTAAAATCGGCTCACGCTCACGTAATGGACAGCAATAAACAGGATGAGCAGCAGACAACGTCATGACACCTGAAGGATGCTGCGGCAAGACAAATGCCGGCACCTGATCTGCAGCCAGATAATTACTGGTGGCAAACTTAACGAGTTCAGGAGTCGTTTGCGCCTCTTGCAATAAAACCAGATGCGCATCTTTACCGAAGTTTTGCAGCACCGAAAGCCATTCAGCTCGCTGCTGCTTGAAGATATTCCATACTAATACTTTTAAGGATCCTTCACTTGGCAATGGTTCTCCGGGCGGCAATGCCTGACCGATAGTTGCAAAGGAGCCAGGAGGCAGAATGCGTTCTGCTGGCTGACCGGCAACATATCTCATGGCATAAGTATTTTTGCGCACGTTTTTACTAATGACCTCTGTAACCAAAGAAGCCTCCAAATCGAAGGCTGTCATTCAGTTATAGGGACTTTAGGTCTGAGTTTCAACGACCAATTCAAACCATTGGTGAACAAGACCGTAAGTATTTGCTAACAGCCTTGTTCGTGCAGGTTAACCGATAGCAACTTCACGACGCGTGTCGAGACGCCCACTTAAGTTAATCAGAAGTAATGCACCAGCAACAATCACCGCACCGATCCATGGCGTTTGCGCCAAACCAAAGCTTTGCACTGTTTGACCGCCAATAACCGATCCTAATGCTATCCCTATATTAAATGCGGCGATATTCAATCCAGAGGCAACATCGACTGCATTTGGAGTGTATTCCTCAGCTTTTTGCACTACGTACACCTGCAATCCAGGCACATTACCGAAGGCGAAAATACCCATCACCAACACAGTGACTAAAGCACCAATATGCGAGCTCGCGGTGAACTGGAAGACCAGCAGTAATGCAGCAAGTGCTGTAAAAATGAACTTTAACGCAGACACTGCACCATGACGGTCGGCAAGTTTCCCACCCCAAATATTACCAATCGCAACAGAGACTCCGTATCCCAATAAAATCCAACTAACGGCTGCTGGAGAATAACCTGCAAGGTTTTGCATCATTGGGGCCAGGAAAGTAAATGCGGTAAACACGCCGCCATAACCCAGTGCTGTTATCGCATAAATGATCAACAAGCGCGGATGGGTCATCACTTTCAATTGATCTTTCAAACTGGCAACGGCTCGAGTTGGGATGTTTTTAGGGATCAGAATAGTGCTGCTAATTAAAGCGATGACACCAATGACAGAAACCGCGAGGAAGGTTTCACGCCATCCAAAATGCTGACCGATAAATGTCCCCAATGGAACACCTGTCACAAGGGCAACGGTTAAACCACCAAACATAATCGCGATTGCTGAGGCTGCTTTCTCCTTAGGTACAAGGCTGGTTGCAATGGTGGACCCCACAGAGAAGAAGACACCGTGTGCCAGACCAGTCAGCAGACGAGCAATAACTAATGTTTCATAGTTTGGAGAAAGCCAGGCTAACAAATTGCCTGCGGTGAAAAGTACCATCAGACCAATCAGCAACTGCTTACGAGGTAGTTTTCCGGTTAATGCAGTCAATACAGGAGCCCCGACCGCAACACCTAATGCATAAATTGAAACCAACAGCCCAGCAGAGGGCAATGAAATTGAAAGTTGGTCAGCAATAGTGGGTACGAGCCCAACAATAACGAATTCGGTAGTACCGATTGCGAATGCACTGATAGTCAGCGCCAGTAGTGCCAGAGGCATGATTTACTCCATAGCAGGTGTCTTTTGATGACACGCAGTATGGCAAGATGGTTAAATAACAAAAATATGCAAAATATCAATACAATTTTGCTTCAGGAGCAATAATGAAAGCGACCTCTGATGAACTGGCGATTTTTGTCGCAGTAGTGGAAAGCGGAAGTTTTAGCCGCGCAGCGACTCAGCTCGAGCTGGCTAATTCAGCTGTAAGCCGCTCGGTAAAGAAATTAGAAATGAAATTAGGTGTGAGTCTGCTAAATCGCACAACGCGCCAATTGAGTCTGACTGAGGAAGGCGAACGCTATTTCCGACGCGTGCAGCAGGTTTTGCAGGAAATGGCAGCGGCAGAGAATGAGCTGATGGAAACACGGCAAAGTCCACGTGGTCTACTACGCATTGATGCGGCAACGCCAGTAATGCTGCATCTCTTAATGCCGCTTATTAAGCCCTTTCGCGAACGTTATCCGGAAGTAACACTCTCGCTCATCTCTTCAGAGACATTCATCAACCTGATTGAGAGAAAAGTAGATGTGGCCATTCGCGTGGGCACGCTGACGGACTCCACGCTTCGAGCCAGACCACTTTTTGCCAGCCGCCGTAAAATTATCGCCTCTCCGGAATATTTAGCGCAGTACGGCATACCACAAAGTGCTGAGGATCTTCAGGATCATATTTGTCTTGGTTTCTCAGAGACAGAGAGCCTGAATAAGTGGCCCGTCGCGCAGGCAGATGGGCTGCCTTATGACATAACTGCGGGGATAACATCGAATAGTGGTGAAACACTTAAGCAACTTTGTCTGATGGGAAATGGCATCGCATGCCTTTCAGACTATATGATTAATAAAGAAATAGCGGAAGGAAAGTTTGTTGAGCTACTGGATGACAGGCTTTTACCTGTTGAAATGCCATTTAGTGCGGTGTATTACAGCGATCGAGCCGTAAGTAGCCGCATTCGAGCATTCATTGATTTTCTAAGTGAACACGTTCAACAGCCCTCGAAGGGGCTGTAATGGAAAATTAATCCCAGTCTGGAGCCAACCCTTCCGGGCTAACCAGACGATCATTGCAATCCAGTGCCGCAATAGCAGCGAGATCATCAACGTCCAGAGTTAGAGTCTGCGCTTGTAGGTTGCTTTGCAGATTCTCTCGTTTTGTAGATGAAGGAATGACTGAGTAACCCTGCGCCATTGCCCATGCCAAAATTACCTGCGCTGGGGTTGCATCATGTTTCTTAGCAATCCGGCCTATGACTTCATCTGCTAATGCTTTCCCATATGCAAGCGTCATATAAGAGGTGACGTGGATATCATGTTCGTGTGCCCACTCAACTACTTTACGGTTCTGCAGGTAAGGTGAAAGCTCAATTTGATTAGTCGCGATATTCTCAACACCGACTGCATCAATAGCCTGTTGCATCAGGTCTATGGTGAAGTTAGAGATGCCAATTTGGCGCGTCAGACCTTCATTTTTTGCTTCCAGGAGTGCCTGCATAAACTCTGCTACCGGAACGGAATCTTTTGGTGAAGGCCAGTGAATGAGCACCAAATCGACATAATCAGTACGCAATTTACGTAAACTTTCTTTCAAGCTTGGGATGAGCTTGTCTTTGCCAAGATTCTCAATCCAGATTTTGGTAGTGATAAATAGCGCTTCACGAGCCACGCCACTTTCCTCAATCGCCTGCCCTACAGCCGCTTCGTTGTCATAGATTTGTGCGGTATCAATACTGCGATAACCCAACTCTAAAGCTGTTTTTACTGATGCGATAACTACGTCGTCTTTTAAGCGAAAAGTACCTAAACCAAATGCAGGAATTGTCATTATTTACCTCGTTAGGGGGTATGTGTTGTTAATACGAGGATTATGGCGGTAGTAACTTTGCTGAAAAAGACAGATAAACGCACAAGATATTTGCGTTAAACGCAACAATAGGAGAGTTTTTGCTAAATTTTAGACAAGAAAAAAGCCCTGAGTCTAAAAGACTCAGGGCTTAATAAGTGGCGGAACGGACGGGACTCGAACCCGCGACCCCCTGCGTGACAGGCAGGTATTCTAACCGACTGAACTACCGCTCCACCGAATTTCTTACAACATCAGGGTACACCCTGATTTACTTCTTGAATTTGGAGCCTGGCAGTTCCCTACTCTCGCATGGGGAGACCCCACACTACCATCGGCGCTACGGCGTTTCACTTCTGAGTTCGGCATGGGGTCAGGTGGGACCACCGCGCTGTTGCCGCCAGGCATATTCTGTTTTCATTAACCGTCATATTTTCATATGACCATTAACTTAAAATCTTGGAATTAAGCTGAAAATTAAAGTGTCTTTCTCATTATTCTTAAAACACCTTCGGTGTTGTAAGGTTAAGCCTCACGGATCATTAGTACTGGTTAGCTCAACGTATCGCTACGCTTACACACCCAGCCTATCAACGTCGTAGTCTTCAACGTTCCTTCAGGGGAATCAAGTTCCCAGGGAGAATTCATCTCGGGGCAAGTTTCGCGCTTAGATGCTTTCAGCGCTTATCTTTTCCGCATTTAGCTACCGGGCAATGCCATTGGCATGACAACCCGAACACCAGTGATGCGTCCACTCCGGTCCTCTCGTACTAGGAGCAGCCCCCCTCAATTCTCCAGCGCCCACGGCAGATAGGGACCGAACTGTCTCACGACGTTCTAAACCCAGCTCGCGTACCACTTTAAATGGCGAACAGCCATACCCTTGGGACCTACTTCAGCCCCAGGATGTGATGAGCCGACATCGAGGTGCCAAACACCGCCGTCGATATGAACTCTTGGGCGGTATCAGCCTGTTATCCCCGGAGTACCTTTTATCCGTTGAGCGATGGCCCTTCCATTCAGAACCACCGGATCACTAAGACCTGCTTTCGCACCTGCTCGAGCCGTCACTCTCGCAGTCAAGCTAGCTTATGCCTTTGCACTAACCTCACGATGTCCGACCGTGATTAGCTAACCTTCGTGCTCCTCCGTTACGCTTTAGGAGGAGACCGCCCCAGTCAAACTACCCACCAGACACTGTCCGCAACCCGGATCACGGGTCTACGTTAGAACATCAAACATTAAAGGGTGGTATTTCAAGGTTGGCTCCACGCAGACTGGCGTCCACGCTTCAAAGCCTCCCACCTATCCTACACATCAAGGCTCAATGTTCAGTGTCAAGCTATAGTAAAGGTTCACGGGGTCTTTCCGTCTTGCCGCGGGTACACTGCATCTTCACAGCGATTTCAATTTCACTGAGTCTCGGGTGGAGACAGCCTGGCCATCATTACGCCATTCGTGCAGGTCGGAACTTACCCGACAAGGAATTTCGCTACCTTAGGACCGTTATAGTTACGGCCGCCGTTTACCGGGGCTTCGATCAAGAGCTTCTCCTTACGGATAACCCCATCAATTAACCTTCCGGCACCGGGCAGGCGTCACACCGTATACGTCCACTTTCGTGTTTGCACAGTGCTGTGTTTTTAATAAACAGTTGCAGCCAGCTGGTATCTTCGACTGCCTTCAGCTCCACGAGTAAATCGCTTCACTTACCGACAGCGTGCCTTCTCCCGAAGTTACGGCACCATTTTGCCTAGTTCCTTCACCCGAGTTCTCTCAAGCGCCTTGGTATTCTCTACCTGACCACCTGTGTCGGTTTGGGGTACGATTTGATGTTACCTGATGCTTAGAGGCTTTTCCTGGAAGCAGGGCATTTGTTACTTCAGCACCGTAGTGCCTCGTCATCACACCTCAGCGTTAGATAAGAGTCCGGATTTACCTAAACTCTCCGCCTACATGCTTAAACCGGGACAACCGTCGCCCGGCTAACATAGCCTTCTCCGTCCCCCCTTCGCAGTAACACCGAGTACAGGAATATTAACCTGTTTCCCATCGACTACGCCTTTCGGCCTCGCCTTAGGGGTCGACTCACCCTGCCCCGATTAACGTTGGACAGGAACCCTTGGTCTTCCGGCGAGCGGGCTTTTCACCCGCTTTATCGTTACTTATGTCAGCATTCGCACTTCTGATACCTCCACCAGACCTCACAGTCCAGCTTCAACGGCTTACAGAACGCTCCCCTACCCAACAACGCCTAAGCGTCGCTGCCGCAGCTTCGGTGCATGGTTTAGCCCCGTTACATCTTCCGCGCAGGCCGACTCGACCAGTGAGCTATTACGCTTTCTTTAAATGATGGCTGCTTCTAAGCCAACATCCTGGCTGTCTGTGCCTTCCCACATCGTTTCCCACTTAACCATGACTTTGGGACCTTAGCTGGCGGTCTGGGTTGTTTCCCTCTTCACGACGGACGTTAGCACCCGCCGTGTGTCTCCCGTGATAACATTCTTCGGTATTCGTAGTTTGCATCGGGTTGGTAAGCCGGGATGGCCCCCTAGCCGAAACAGTGCTCTACCCCCGAAGATGAGTTCACGAGGCGCTACCTAAATAGCTTTCGGGGAGAACCAGCTATCTCCCGGTTTGATTGGCCTTTCACCCCCAGCCACAAGTCATCCGCTAATTTTTCAACATTAGTCGGTTCGGTCCTCCAGTTAGTGTTACCCAACCTTCAACCTGCCCATGGCTAGATCACCGGGTTTCGGGTCTATACCCTGCAACTTAACGCCCAGTTAAGACTCGGTTTCCCTGCGGCTCCCCTATACGGTTAACCTTGCTACAGAATATAAGTCGCTGACCCATTATACAAAAGGTACGCAGTCACCCCATAAAAGAGGCTCCCACTGCTTGTACGTACACGGTTTCAGGTTCTGTTTCACTCCCCTCGCCGGGGTTCTTTTCGCCTTTCCCTCACGGTACTGGTTCACTATCGGTCAGTCAGGAGTATTTAGCCTTGGAGGATGGTCCCCCCATATTCAGACAGGATACCACGTGTCCCGCCCTACTCTTCGAGTTCACAGCAAGTGCATTTTTGTGTACGGGAGTATCACCCTGTACCCTGCGACTTTCCAGACGCTTCCACTAATGCACAAACTGATTCAGACTCTGGGCTGCTCCCCGTTCGCTCGCCGCTACTGGGGGAATCTCGGTTGATTTCTTTTCCTCGGGGTACTTAGATGTTTCAGTTCCCCCGGTTCGCTTCGTTAAGCTATGTATTCACTTAACGATAGTGTGACGAATCACACTGGGTTTCCCCATTCGGAAATCGTCGGTTATAACGGTTCATATCACCTTACCGACGCTTATCGCAGATTAGCACGTCCTTCATCGCCTCTGACTGCCAGGGCATCCACCGTGTACGCTTAGTCGCTTAACCTCACAACCCGAAGATGTCTCGTAAGACACAATCGATATTGTGAAAATTTGAGAGACTCGAACACACCGCTTATCTGTTCTTATTACGGAGAACAGACACAGTGTGTCGTTTCAATTTTCAGCTTGTTCCAGATTTTTAAAGAGCAAATATCTCAAACGTGACTGTTAAGTCAGTTTTGAGATATTGAGGTCGGTGACTTTCACTCACAAACCAGCAAGTGGCGTCCCCTAGGGGATTCGAACCCCTGTTACCGCCGTGAAAGGGCGGTGTCCTGGGCCTCTAGACGAAGGGGACACTGAAGTCTCACTCGCAAGACGCCTTGCTTCTTTACTTTCATCAGACAATCTGTGTGAGCACTACGCGGGTTTGTATCTTTCAGGTAAGGAGGTGATCCAACCGCAGGTTCCCCTACGGTTACCTTGTTACGACTTCACCCCAGTCATGAATCACAAAGTGGTAAGCGCCCTCCCGAAGGTTAAGCTACCTACTTCTTTTGCAACCCACTCCCATGGTGTGACGGGCGGTGTGTACAAGGCCCGGGAACGTATTCACCGTAGCATTCTGATCTACGATTACTAGCGATTCCGACTTCACGGAGTCGAGTTGCAGACTCCGATCCGGACTACGACGCACTTTATGAGGTCCGCTTGCTCTCGCGAGGTCGCTTCTCTTTGTATGCGCCATTGTAGCACGTGTGTAGCCCTACTCGTAAGGGCCATGATGACTTGACGTCATCCCCACCTTCCTCCAGTTTATCACTGGCAGTCTCCTTTGAGTTCCCGGCCGAACCGCTGGCAACAAAGGATAAGGGTTGCGCTCGTTGCGGGACTTAACCCAACATTTCACAACACGAGCTGACGACAGCCATGCAGCACCTGTCTCAGAGTTCCCGAAGGCACTAAGCTATCTCTAGCGAATTCTCTGGATGTCAAGAGTAGGTAAGGTTCTTCGCGTTGCATCGAATTAAACCACATGCTCCACCGCTTGTGCGGGCCCCCGTCAATTCATTTGAGTTTTAACCTTGCGGCCGTACTCCCCAGGCGGTCGACTTAACGCGTTAGCTCCGGAAGCCACTCCTCAAGGGAACAACCTCCAAGTCGACATCGTTTACGGCGTGGACTACCAGGGTATCTAATCCTGTTTGCTCCCCACGCTTTCGCACCTGAGCGTCAGTCTTTGTCCAGGGGGCCGCCTTCGCCACCGGTATTCCTCCAGATCTCTACGCATTTCACCGCTACACCTGGAATTCTACCCCCCTCTACAAGACTCAAGCTTGCCAGTTTCAAATGCAGTTCCCAGGTTGAGCCCGGGGATTTCACATCTGACTTAACAAACCGCCTGCGTGCGCTTTACGCCCAGTAATTCCGATTAACGCTTGCACCCTCCGTATTACCGCGGCTGCTGGCACGGAGTTAGCCGGTGCTTCTTCTGCGAGTAACGTCAATCACTGCGGTTATTAACCACAATGCCTTCCTCCTCGCTGAAAGTACTTTACAACCCGAAGGCCTTCTTCATACACGCGGCATGGCTGCATCAGGCTTGCGCCCATTGTGCAATATTCCCCACTGCTGCCTCCCGTAGGAGTCTGGACCGTGTCTCAGTTCCAGTGTGGCTGGTCATCCTCTCAGACCAGCTAGGGATCGTCGCCTAGGTGAGCCATTACCCCACCTACTAGCTAATCCCATCTGGGCACATCTGATGGCATGAGGCCCGAAGGTCCCCCACTTTGGTCCGAAGACGTTATGCGGTATTAGCTACCGTTTCCAGTAGTTATCCCCCTCCATCAGGCAGTTTCCCAGACATTACTCACCCGTCCGCCGCTCGTCACCCAGGAGCAAGCTCCCTGTGCTACCGCTCGACTTGCATGTGTTAGGCCTGCCGCCAGCGTTCAATCTGAGCCATGATCAAACTCTTCAATTAAAAGCTTGATTTGCTTCAACTCGTGAAGCGGTGCTCAAAAATTAACTTTCGTAATAATTCAACTAAATGAATTACTGCTTGGTCACTCTTCAAGACTTGATATTTTTTTGATACCCGAAGGTATCTGAGATATCAATCCTGCGAGTGCCCACACAGATTGTCTGATAAATTGTTAAAGAGCAGTGAGTTACGCGCTTTCGCTTGCTAACTCGAGGTGGCGTATATTACGCTTTCCTCTTTCAGAGTCAAGCGTTTATTTTCGCTTTTCATCTGACTGACGGGCCGGTTTGTAAGCCGTTGTGCCGTGTCAGTGGAGGCGCAGTATAGGGATTTTCTGGAAGCTGACAACCCCCTATTTTCAAAATAATTACTAAGCGTTCATTTTTTGAGCGTTACGTCTATTTTTGACGCGCTTTTATCGCTTTTGGCAGCTCTGCAAGGCTATTGATGACAAAATCCGCCGCCGCTTCGCTTTGTTCAGTGACCTGTTTGCCGCTGCGTACCAGTACTTTTGTTCCTACCTGTGCCGCTGAAGCTGCCTGCATGTCTTCTAATTTGTCACCCACCATATAAGAAGAAGCCATATCTATATGAAGAAACTCTTGTGCTGAGAGCAGCATGCCCGGTTGCGGTTTACGACAATCACAAGTTTGGCGAAACTCTTCTACTATTGCTTCAGGGTGATGCGGACAATAGTAGATACCATCAAGGTCAACGCCACGGTCAGCCAAAGACCAATCCATCCACTCAGTCAGATTTTCAAAATCAGCTTCAGTAAACATGCCACGGGCGATACCCGATTGGTTGGTGACGAGAACTAACGCATAGCCCATTGCTTTTAACTCGCGCATTGCGTCAATCACACCATCAATGAACTCGAACTGGTCAACTTCATGAACATAACCATGATCAACATTAATGGTGCCATCACGATCGAGAAAAATAGCGGGAATAGACTGTGCCACTTGGAAACTCCTGATACTGGGGATTTGGTGTAGTATCGCATGAATTACTATTTGGGCGAGAACAGACAATCAATCCTCGATTGATTTAGACGTCTGGATGCCTTAACATCCATACCGATGGCGGTCATCGCCCGTTATCGGCAGCAGAATATTCCACGGCTTACACTCATACGATAATAAATAACCTAATGATTAAACTTTCAAATATCACCAAAGTGTTCCAGCAAGGTAACCGCAGCATACAGGCGTTGAATGACGTCAGCTTGCATGTTCCTGCTGGGCAAATTTATGGCGTGATTGGCGCATCAGGTGCAGGGAAAAGCACGTTGATTCGCTGCGTGAATCTGCTTGAGCGCCCAACACAAGGTTCTGTTCTGGTCGATGGCCAGGAATTGACGACTCTGTCTGAAGGCCAGCTCACTAAAGCACGTCGTCAGATTGGTATGATTTTCCAGCACTTTAACCTGCTCTCTTCCCGTACCGTTTACGGCAACGTCGCATTACCGTTAGAGCTGGACAATACACCACGCGAAGAAATTAAGCGCCGCGTTTCCGAATTACTCGATTTAGTCGGGCTGAGCGAAAAGCACGATGCTTACCCGGCCAATCTGTCCGGCGGACAAAAGCAACGCGTTGCGATTGCTCGTGCGCTGGCAAGCAACCCTAAAGTTCTGTTGTGCGATGAGGCCACCAGCGCTCTTGACCCGGCAACTACGCGTTCGATTCTCGAGTTGTTGAAAGATATCAACCGTCGGCTTGGCCTGACTATTCTGTTAATTACCCACGAAATGGATGTCGTAAAACGTATCTGTGATTGCGTCGCGGTCATCAGTGATGGTGAATTGATAGAACAAGATACCGTAAGCGAAGTGTTCTCCCATCCTAAGACACCACTTGCACAACAGTTTATTCAATCCACCTTGCATCTGGATATTCCTGAAGACTACGCACAACGCTTAAGCACGCAGAAGAACGGCGAAACCTTCCCGCTGCTGCGCCTGGAATTTACCGGACAATCGGTTGATGCGCCGTTACTTTCCGAAACCGCCCGCCGTTTTAATGTGAACAGCAATATTATCAGTGCGCAGATGGATTACGCCGGTGGAGTAAAATTCGGGATTATGCTGTGCGAATTGCATGGAGAACATCAGGATATGGACGCTGCTATTGCTTACCTTCAGCAGCAACATGTAAAAGTAGAGGTGCTGGGTTATGTCTGAGCCAATGATGTGGTTACTCCTTAAAGGAGTGTATGAAACGCTGGCAATGACTTTCGTGTCTGGCTTCTTTGGCTTCGTTCTCGGCTTGCCTGTTGGCGTCCTCCTCTATATTACGCGACCAGGGCAAATCAGTGCGAACAGCAAGCTTTATAACAGCCTGTCAGCATTAGTGAATATCTTCCGCTCGATTCCATTCATTATATTACTGGTATGGATGATTCCATTTACCCGTACCATTGTCGGAACCTCAATTGGTTTGCAAGCCGCTATCGTTCCGTTAACGGTCGGTGCTGCACCGTTCATTGCACGTATGGTAGAAAATGCTCTGCTGGAAATTCCATCAGGCCTGATTGAAGCATCACGCGCAATGGGCGCGACTCCGATGCAGATCATCCGCAAAGTTCTGCTGCCAGAAGCGCTACCAGGTCTGGTGAATGCTGCAACCATTACGCTGATTACACTCGTTGGCTATTCCGCGATGGGTGGTGCTGTTGGTGCCGGTGGCTTAGGTCAGATTGGTTATCAATATGGTTATATCGGTTATAACGCTACCGTGATGAATACGGTATTAGTGTTATTGGTAGTATTAGTGTATTTAATTCAATTCTCTGGCGATCGTATCGTCCGGGCTGTGACTCACAAATAATACGTTCAACACAACATCGTTTTTTACACATAGTAAGGAAAGGATATGTCTTTTAAATTTAAAACCTTTGCGGCAGTTGGTGCTCTGATTGGTTCTCTGGCACTCGTGGGTTGTGGTCAGGACGAAAAAGATCCAAACCATATTAAAGTTGGCGTCATTGTTGGTGCCGAGCAGCAGGTTGCCGAAGTTGCACAGAAAGTTGCAAAAGAGAAATACGGCCTGGATGTTGAGCTGGTTACCTTTAACGACTATGTTCTGCCTAACGAAGCGCTGAGCAAAGGCGATATCGATGCTAACGCCTTCCAGCACAAACCATACCTGGATCAGCAGATCAAAGATCGTGGCTACAAACTGGTATCTGTAGGTAATACTTTCGTTTACCCAATTGCTGGCTACTCTAAAAAAATCAAATCAGTGGATGAACTGCAAGCTGGCGCGCAGATCGCTCTGCCAAACGACCCAACTAACCTTGGCCGTTCATTGCTGCTGCTGCAAAAACAAGGTTTGATTAAATTGAAAGATGGCGTTGGTCTGCTGCCAACCGTCCTGGACGTTACTGAGAATCCTAAAAATCTGAAACTGGTTGAACTGGAAGCTCCTCAGTTACCACGTTCTCTGGACGATGCTCAGATCGCTCTGGCTATTATCAACACCACTTACGCAAGCCAGATTGGCCTGACTCCTGCGAAGGACGGTATCTTCGTTGAAGATAAAGACTCTCCATACGTGAACCTGATCGTTTCCCGCGAAGATAACAAAGACGCAGAAAACGTGAAGAAATTCGTTCAGGCTTACCAGTCTGACGAAGTTTACGAAGCTGCAAACAAAGTCTTTAACGGCGGCGCAGTAAAAGGCTGGTAAGTTTCCATTCTTCTATTTAAACCCAATGGATTTCGAATTGCAGGAAGGCGGCAAGAGAAAGAGTCCCGATGAGCTTACTTGAGTAAGTGATTCGGGCGATTGAACGCAGTCAACGCACATGCTACTCGAAAGACAACGGGGATTTTTGCGTAAATAATCTAAGACGGGCTAATGCCCGTCTTGTTATTTGTGCAATAGCTTGATTCAATAATCACGTTTTATCATTCATTGAGGAAAAATTATGCGTGCTTTACCGATCTGTTTATTAGCCGTCATGCTGAGCGGCTGTACCATGCTAGACAGATCCCCTGTTGAACCTGTTCAAAGCACCGTAACACCGCCGAAAACCGAACCTGCTAAACCAAAAGCAGTGCGTCCTGCACCGGTAAAAATCTATACCAATGCTGAAGAGTTAGTGGGTAAACCTTTCCGCGATCTCGGTGAAGTAAGCGGCGAATCATGCCAGGTGAGCAATCAGGATTCCCCACCTAATATCCCAACGGCCCGTAAACGCTTGCAAATCAATGCATCAAAGATGAAAGCAAACGCGGTGCTGTTGCATAGCTGTGATGTCACGAGCGGCACACCAGGTTGCTACCGTCAGGCCGTTTGTGTCGGTTCGGCATTGAATGTTTCCGCAAAATGACAGCTTTTCGTTTCGAGCAAATCGGCGTAATTCACTCCCCTTATAAAGAGAAGTTTGCCGTTCCTCGCCAACCAGGTTTGGTCGCTGATGGCGGTGGCGAGTTGCATTTTCTGCCACCGTATAACGTGGCCGATGCGGTTCGTGGCCTCGAAGGTTTTAGTCATTTATGGCTGCTATTTGTTTTTCATCAAACGATGGAGGGCGGTTGGCGGCCCACGGTGCGCCCTCCTCGCCTGGGTGGCAATGCACGGGTGGGGGTTTTCGCTACGCGCTCAACATTCCGACCCAATCCCATCGGGATGTCATTAGTTGAACTGAAAGGGATTCGCTGCCAAAAAGATCAGGTCATTTTGCAGCTTGGTAGTCTGGATTTGGTCGACGGTACACCAATCGTTGATATCAAACCCTATTTGCCGTTTGCCGAAGCCGTACCACAGGCTCTTGCCGGGTACGCGCAAAACGCCCCTGTAGCCGATATGCCTGTTTACTTCACGGCTGAAGTGCAGCAACAACTATCACAGCTTGATAAGCGCTATCCCCACATTGAACGTTTTATCAGTCAGGTACTGGCACAGGACCCTCGTCCTGCGTACCGTAAAGGTGAGGAAGTCGGTAAAACCTACGCTGTTTTATTGTTGGATTTTAACGTTCGCTGGCGTGTAACCGATCAGGGTTCAGAAGTGTTTGCTCTCGAAGCTCGTTAATTTATCACCCTTCTCTTTTGACATCTCTGCCACACTGGTAAACTAATTCACTTATTTTGCATCAGGCTACTTAGGTAGCCAGTTATCTGCCGTTCAAATGGAACCGTAACAACATGCGTACTAGCCAATATCTGCTCTCCACATTAAAGGAGACACCAGCCGACGCCGAAGTCATCAGTCATCAACTGATGCTGCGTGCCGGGATGATCCGCAAACTCGCCTCCGGTTTATATGCCTGGTTGCCGACTGGTTTGCGTGTTCTGAAAAAAGTCGAAAACATCGTGCGTGAAGAAATGAACAACGCCGGTGCCATCGAGGTGAGCATGCCGGTTGTTCAGCCCGCAGAGTTATGGCAGGAAAGTGGTCGTTGGGAGCAGTATGGCCCAGAGCTGCTGCGTTTTGTTGATCGCGGCGATCGCCCATTTGTACTCGGCCCAACTCATGAAGAAGTCATCACTGACCTGATTCGTAACGAGCTGAGCTCTTACAAACAACTGCCGCTGAACTTCTTCCAGATCCAGACTAAGTTCCGTGACGAAGTGCGCCCACGTTTCGGCGTGATGCGTTCCCGTGAATTCCTGATGAAAGATGCTTACTCTTTCCATACTTCTCAGGAATCTTTGCAGGAAACTTACGATGCGATGTATCAGGCCTACAGCAAAATCTTCACCCGTATGGGTCTGGATTTCCGCGCGGTAGAAGCGGATACCGGCTCCATCGGCGGCAGCGCATCTCATGAATTCCAGGTTCTGGCACAAAGCGGAGAAGATGATGTCATCTTCTCAACTGAGTCTGATTACGCAGCTAACATCGAATTTGCTGAAGCGGTTGCACCAGCAGGTGGTCGTGCGGCACCGACTGTTGAAATGACGCAGATTGATACTCCGAATGCAAAAACCATCGCTGAGTTGGTTGAGCAGTTCAACCTGCCCGTTGAAAAAACCGTTAAGACATTGATGGTTAAGGCAACCGAAGGGAGTGCTTACCCTCTTGTTGCTCTGCTGGTTCGTGGCGATCACGAGCTGAATGAAGTTAAGGCAGAGAAACTGCCGCAGGTTGCCAGCCCGCTGACTTTTGCTACTGAAGAAGAGATTCGTGCAAGCGTTAAAGCAGGTCCAGGTTCACTTGGCCCAATTAACCTACCAATCCCAGTGGTAATTGACCGTACTGTGGCGGCGATGAGCGATTTCGCAGCCGGAGCTAATATCGACGGTAAACACTTCGTGGGTATTAACTGGGAGCGTGATGTGGCGCTGCCAGAAGTTGCCGACATCCGTAATGTCGTTGAAGGCGATCCAAGCCCTGATGGCAAAGGTACTTTGCTGATTAAACGCGGCATCGAAGTGGGTCACATCTTCCAGCTCGGCACGAAATACTCTGAAGCGATGAAAGCATCTGTTCAAGGTGAAGATGGCCGTAATCAGACACTGACTATGGGTTGCTACGGTATCGGTGTCACTCGTGTGGTAGCGGCAGCCATTGAGCAGAACTATGATGACCGTGGCATTCTGTGGCCTGATGCGATTGCACCGTTCCAGGTTGCTATCCTGCCAATGAACATGCACAAATCTTTCCGCGTGAAAGAGTTGGCTGAAGAGTTGTATTCGACTCTGCGTGCCAAAGGCATCGACGTATTGATGGATGACCGTAAAGAGCGTCCAGGCGTGATGTTTGCTGATATGGAACTTATTGGTATCCCGCACACTGTTGTTATCGGCGATCGTAATCTTGATAGCGAAGAAGTCGAATACAAAAACCGTCGTGAAGGCGAGAAGCAAATGATCAAAACCAGCGAAATCATTGATTTCTTGCTGGCACAGATTAAACGCTAAGAACCCTGGTACTCAGTAAAAAGCCCCGCTAACTTCTTAGCGGGGCTTTTTTTATGCATCTTATTAGTCGCGGCAGGTTTTCTTCGGCTCGAACTTAGCAGCCCGGTCTGCAACAACTGTTTTTCTCAACTCACCGCTATCGGGAGAAGCCTGTAAGGTAAAGTGAGCTTCAACCACCAGCAACACTGGCTGGAAATCCTCACCACGCGCGGCTGCATACCCTCGCTCAAGTTCTGCATTGCTGGCAACGTCAAAGGTTTTCCCTGTCGCACAGTCCTGGAAAATCGCCGCATCAGCCATGTATTTGTACATGCCTTTCATCGTCATGGGTGTCGCTGGCAACGCATCTTTCATCGGCTGCAATGTATAATTGAGCTTTGACTCAATTGGATTACCTGCCCGATCCAACGTTTCCAGGTTATGACCTTTAGGGCGGAAATAGATTTTTTCACCGTCTGACTCAGTTAATACTAACTTATCAGCCGTGCGCGCCCAGCTACCATAAGAAGCGAACACTGCCGGTTCTTTCGCCCCCTGATAGCGTTGATTCATTACCCAAGTGCCATCTTTTTCCAAAAACAGCGAGGTTTCAATCCCTGAGCAATCTGCGCAAGGTAAAACTCCACGGTAGCTTTGTTGCATGGGTTGCAGCTCTGCAACTTGTGTCGATTGTAACGCTTGAACTTCGGCTCGATTATTACAGCCAAAAAGCGCGAACAAACTGCACACAGCAACCGCTGACAATAGAATCTTTTTCACCATATCTTCCTTCTGCTGGTCAATTTCTTTGCCATTCGTCATTCAGGACGACGGACTTTTCCTCGTAGAGACTTGGTCGTAGATTTTAGTGATTTCGATGCCAGACGACGCTCTTTTGATGCGCGTGTTGGACGAGTCGCCCGGCGACTTTTTTGCTCAACGGTTAATTCCTGAATCAAGGAAACGAGTCTTGCCACCGCCGCTTCACGATTCATTTCCTGGCTACGATACTCTTGCGCCTTTATCACCACGACACCATCAGGTGTAATCAGGTGGTGGCTAGCCGCCAACAAGCGTTCTTTATAGTACTCTGGCAGGCTCGATGCACGAATGTCAAAACGCAGGTGGATTGCCGTTGAGGTTTTATTCACATGTTGACCACCGGCCCCTTGCGCGCGAATAGCCGTAATTGTGACTTCACTGTCCGGTATTGCTACCGCCCTGGAGACGACAATCATTAATGATGCTGCCAGGCCGTGAAGTGAATTTCGAGATTATTCTCAGCATCTGACAGCCAAATCGCGCCATCCTGAATGGTGGCCTGCAAATTCATAGAACGCGTACCGAACTCACACAGTTTCGCCAACTGCTCATCATCGAGATACCAGATAGACAAATTCTGATACTGCTTGAGTTTATTTTGATGTTGCTGCCACCAGATTTCAGCGGCACGGCTGTTATAGGTAAACAGCGCTACTTCACCAGATTGGCTGCACGCTTTTTTCAGGCGTTTTTCATCTGGCAGACCGAGTTCAATCCACAAGTCGATGCCCATATGATCGTTGCGCAGCCAGATTTCCGGCTCGTCTTCAGCACTTAATCCACGGGTAAATTGCAGCCGCTCGTTGGCATATTTAATCCACGCCAGCAAACGCAACATCATGCGTTCTTGTGTTTCCGAGGGATGGCGCGCAAGCGTCAGGTTGCTATCCAGGAACTGATTTCGATCGAGATCGGCAACATTCACCATCGCTTTATAGATTGTCGCTTTTAACGCCATCACACTTCTCCACACTAATTAGGCAGTCATTGTAACGAAAACCTCGCTAAAACGCTGTTATGTATTCACGATAGTAGAGAGTTACGCTGCTGATATCGGTTTCATGCCTGTGGTATAGTCACCTTGCTAAACAGAGTTTATCTTCGTAGGCTTAACTGGCATCCCACGATTAAGTCTGAGGTCGGGACTCTGAAAGGAGGGCGTGTGGAAAAGTATTGTGAATTAGTACGAAAGCGCTATGCGGAAATAGCCAGCGGAGATTTGGGTTACATTCCGGATGCACTGGGTTGCGTCTTGAAGGTGCTGAACGAAGTGGCTTCCGATGAAGCACAACCAGAATCTATTAGGGAACAGGCGGCGTATGCTGCCGCGAACTTACTGGTGAGCGATTATGTCAATGAATGATGCCTATCAACCCATCAATTGTGATGATTATGACAATCTCGAGCTCGCCTGCCAGCATCACTTATTATTGACGCTGGAGTTAAAGAGCGGAGAAGTTTTCAAGGCGAAAGCCAGTGACCTGGTGTCTCGTAAAAACGTCGAATATTTGATTGTCGATGATGCCGGTGCCACTCGCGAAGTTCGCCTCGATAAAATAACCAGTTTCAGCCATCCTGAAATTGGGACTGTCGTCGTCAGCGAGTCCTGATACGCAAAGTATCCGCATGCGCGGGCAGCCTGAGGCTGCCCGTTTTTTTTACTACGGTTTCATTGAAGCGTAGTAGGCCGCCAGATTGCTAATATCCTCATCAGACAAACCGCTAACATAAGCTTTCATCACTTCAGCTTGCCCGCCGCTACGTTCGCCCTTTTTATACGCTTGCAATGAGTGCTCAAGATACGCCTGGTTTTGACCCGCAAGATTTGGGTACATCGGTACAGAGACTTTCCCTGTCGCTCCATGACACGCCACGCACATCACTGCTTTCTGCTCACCGGCGGCTGCATCACCTTTTGCCAGAACTGGCTGAGCACACAACAGTGCGCCAGCAAAAATAATCACTCTCTTCATTGTTTATTTCCCTTTTGCCAGTCGATACGCCAGCATGATTGTTCCGTCGCCTTTCCATCCTGGGTAATAAACACGCCCAGTGCGGCTATCAATTGTTCGCCATAATATAACAGCGGAGTTCTTTCCCGCTGCCAGGGCGGAATCCCTAATTCTTGCCAAATCTTTTTCAAGCTTCGCCCACGATCGCGCCCAACAATGTGGAACTTGCCTGAGGCTTTAAAACGCACCGTCACCGGTTCGTTCTCCTGAGGGGTGCGGATTTCCTGCCCTATTGCCGCACGTTGGATAGTCCCCAAACCGTCTGGCAAAGCTAATGGCTCGAAAGGGGCTGCCCAGCAAACCACTTCATCTGCCAGACCGTTGCTGATCGGCAGCCAATACAATGCCTTCTGAAAACGACGGACTTCATAGCCGCCAAACTTCAAGCGCGGATTAGCATCTTCACGGCTGGTTGCCACTTCATCCCATACGCGTACGAGCGCGGCCCTGGAGGGCATCACTGCTTTCTGCCGGGAAAACCAACGACGCAGTAGCGCAGCGCGACGAATATCGCTTAGCGCCTGCATAGGCTCAATTAATAACGACCCGTCAGGCTGAATCAGATTATTCAGTTGTTCAGCCAGCAACTCATCAAGGAGTTGCTCTTGCTCGCCACATAACTCAGCACTGCGCGCCACACTTTGCGGGAAATGGGGCCAGCGTTGTTGTATTTCAGGAAGTACTCGTAACCGTAGGAAATTACGATCATAGCTGTCGTCTTGATTACTTTCGTCTTCTATCCACGTTAACTGGTGCTCAACCGCCCATGCTTCCAGTTGTTTACGTGTTTGCCCAAGTAACGGACGGATTAATTCAGTATCACCAAAAGACAAGCGCTCAGGCATTGCGGCTAATCCCGCTGGGCCACTCCCACGCTTCAAGGCGAGCAAAAAAGTTTCACATTGGTCGTCAAGATGCTGTGCTGTAAGCAGTACTTCTTGAGGCTTTAATGCATCCGCCAGTGCCTGATAGCGTGCGGCTCGAGCGTGAGCTTCAATTCCCAGTCCATCTTCGGCAAGCTGCACTCGTTTTACTTCAAATGGCACGTTCCATTGCGCACACACTTTCCGGCAATGTTCCACCCATTCTTCGGCAAAATGGCTTAAGCCGTGATGAATGTGCATCGCACGAATTTTATAATCAGGAACCTGGGTGTCACGCAGCGTGACTAACTGATGAAGCAAAACCGTGGAATCCAGCCCGCCACTAAACGCCACCAGCAATTTTTGGTGCGGCTGCAGTAATGTGATTAGAGGACGAAGTTGCATAGTCAGTAGTTTAAATAAGGATTTGCCCAGCACGTTACTGGGCTACGTCATATGAGGCAAGCGTTACTGTTGGATGACTTACTGCTGATACAGCTCCAGAGGCAGCCCGTCAGGGTCACTAAAGAAAGTAAAACGCTTATCCGTGAAAGGATCGATACGTACCGGTTCACATTTCACGCCATGATTCTCAAGATGAGCAATTGCGCTGTCGATGTTATCAACGCTAAATGCCAGATGGCGCAATCCGCAGGCTTCTGGGCGGCTTGGGCGCGCAGGTGGAAAAGGGAATGAGAACAGCTCGATGACATATTGCCCATTCAGCGCCAAATCACCTTTCCAGGAGTCCCGCTCCTCGCGATAAGCTTCAGCTTGCAACGTGAAGCCCAGAATATCGCAATAAAAATGCTTACTGATTGCGTAGTCCGAGGCAATGATAGCGATGTGGTGAACTTGCTTTAAACCCAGCATAAATGCTCCTTTGTCTTTTCCGCACGGTAACTATCATGCATCGGCAAATCAATACACTACAACGATTTTAGGACTCGTACACGATAGATGCCATCGTCCCCCAGTTTCGCCCCATGAATATCCGTTTCGAACCCTGGATAATGCTCCCCGACCGAGCAAAGCATCAATAAGAAATCGAGCACAGCACGACTTTCATGGGTAATCATCTCTCCCGGCATCACCACCGGCACTCCCGGCGGATAAGGCAGAATCATATTGGCGGAAACACGATTCAACAGTTGTTCAATTTCGACCGTTTCAACGTTACCTTTGACCTGCTGCTGATAAGCCTTGTACGGCGTCATTTTCATTTCAGGCAGCACATCGAAAGCACGCAGCATAAGGTCCGAAAGATTATGCTGTTTAATCAGTTTATGGATACCTTGCGCCAAATCTTGAATTCGCATGTTGCGGTAGAAATCAGGGTCTTCTGCGTACAAGTCTGGCAGCATGTTTTTCACGCGCAAATTGAGATCGTAGGCGCGTTTAAACTCCGTCAAACCCCGCAGCAAACTGAGTGCTTTGGTTTTGTCTATGCCAATACTGAACAGAAATAGCAGGTTGTACGGCCCGGTTTTTTCGACAACAACGCCGCGCTCATCGAGGAACTTCGCGAGCAATGCCGCCGGAATCCCCTCTTCGGCCATCGTGCCCTGCTCGTCCATTCCCGGCGTCAGAATCGTGACTTTGATTGGATCGAGGTACATGTGGTCAGCATCAGCATCTTTGAATCCGTGCCAGTCTTCTTCACCTGGTGAAATAGGCCAGCAAGCCGCTTCATCGATGAACTCCGGTTGCCAAATATCGAAGAACCAATCCTCAGACTCCTCGCGCAAGCGTTGAACCTCTCGGCGGAAATGTAATGCACGCTCGACCGAACGGTTGATCAACCGCTTACCCGGATTCCCTCGTAGCATCGCCGCCGCGGTTTCAATCGATGCCACCAGCGGATAACTTGGCGAAGTGGTCGTATGCATCATGTAAGACTCATTGAAAGTCTGTTCGTCGTAATCGCCTTTGATATGAATAAGCGAGGCCTGAGACAAAGCGGCCAATAATTTATGTGTCGACTGCGTTTCGTAAATCACTTTCCCCGGCACACGATCGCCACTCATACCGCTTTTCCCCTGATAAATAGGATGGAAGTTGGTATAAGGCACCCAAGCAGAATCAAAGTGTATTGAGGGAACATCGAGCGTTTGCTTAATGAATTCAGTGTTATATAGCAAACCGTCGTAAGTTGAGTTAGTGATTACCGCATGTACTGGCCACTGCGCATTTTCGGTAGCAGCGACTTTTTCTTCGATGCTCTCACGCATAAATTCACGCTTTGGAATGCCGCCTAAAATTCCCAATGCGTTACGTGTCGGCTTTAACCAGATGGGCACCAGGTCGCTCATCATTAGCAAATGAGTCAACGATTTGTGGCAGTTACGGTCAATAAGAACCGTACTGCCAGAGGGGGCTGCGTACATGCCGACAATTTTATTCGATGTCGATGTACCGTTAGTCACCATGTAGCTCTGTTCCGCGCCAAAAGTTCGCGCGATATACTCCTCGGCTTCAAGATGTGGCCCAGTGTGATCAAGAAGAGAACCCAGTTCAGTGACCGAAATTGAGACATCCGCTTTAAGCGTATTCGCCCCAAAGAAATCATAGAACAGGCAGCCGACCGGGCTTTTTTGGTAGGCCGTACCCGCCATATGACCAGGCGTACAGAAGGTATATTTCCCTTCGTTAACATAGTTGAATAACGCTTTAGTCAACGGCGGAGTGATGTTATCCAGGTATTCATCGGTGTACTGACGGATACGCAAAGCGATATCGTCGGCGACACTAAGCGCATATTCGAAAAACCACAGCGCCATGCGCATCTCGTTGATGCTCACATCAAGTGATGAGTGCGTATTGATAAACGCGTACAGTGGTAAATATTCATTCAGCGAATTAATTTCACTGCATAAATCCTGGCTGTACTCGTCCCAGTCAAAAATGACGCCACAAATGCGTGGATTATGTTCGATGAGTTTCAGCAAGTCGGTGCTGTTGGTGGGGTAGATGAGCCGGAAACCTTGTATTTCCAGTGCTTGATGCAGTTCTTTGATTGGCTCGTCTTTGTAGTAAACGCCGTGCGTCCCCATGATTGCAATAATATTCAACACTCACCTCCTGGCAAAAAACCTTCAGGTAAGCATAGTTTATTGAAATTGCATTCAGGACAAGTGTCGAGGTGTAAAGCTTCTTAAAGTATCGATTTCAGGCAATAAAAAAGGCCAGAATTGCTTCTGACCTTTCTTTGACAATATATTTATACCCAAGCATCTTCAAGATACAGGTAGGCGGCAATCGAATGAATCCCGATGAGCTTACTAAAGTAAGTGATTCGGGTGAATGAGAGCAGCCAACAACCCTGTAGCTTGAAGGGCGACGGATATCACGCGTAGCCGTAGCTCATCAGACGATGATAACGACGAGCCAGCAGCTCTTCGGTATTCAACACGTCCAAATCGGCCAAATCAGCCAGCAGTTGTGCTTTCAGTGATGCCGCCATCGCTTCCACATTACGGTGCGCACCGCCCAGTGGTTCAGGAATCACGGAGTCGATAAGCTTCAGTTCTTTCAGGCGTGGAGCAATGATGCCCATCGCTTCTGCGGCAATAGGTGCTTTGTCAGCACTTTTCCACAGAATTGACGCACAGCCTTCCGGAGAGATAACGGAATAGGTGCTGTACTGCAGCATATTCACTTTATCGCCCACACCAATAGCCAACGCACCACCAGAACCACCTTCACCAATTACGGTACAAATGACCGGCACTTTCAGGCCAGACATTTCGCGTAAGTTGCGAGCGATAGCCTCTGATTGACCACGTTCTTCAGCACCCACGCCAGGATATGCTCCTGGGGTGTCGATGAAAGTAATGATTGGCATATTGAAACGCTCAGCCATTTCCATCAAACGCAGCGCTTTACGATAGCCTTCTGGTGCTGGCATACCGAAGTTACGGCGAATCTTCTCTTTGGTTTCACGGCCTTTCTGATGGCCAATGACCATCACCGGACGACCCTCTAAACGCGCAATCCCGCCAACAATAGCTTTATCGTCAGCATACGCACGGTCACCCGCCAGCTCATCGAACTCATCGAAAGCCAGACGCAGGTAATCAAGCGTATACGGGCGCTGCGGATGACGCGCCAGTTGAGCAATCTGCCATGCTCCTAAATCGGCGAAAATTTTACGTGTGAGTTCTACGCTTTTTTCACGTAGACGCTGCACTTCTTCGTCGAGATTAATATCTAACTTTTCGTCCTGACGGCTAACTGCAGTCAGGGAATCAATTTTCGCTTCCAGCTCTGCAATCGGCTGTTCAAAATCGAGGAAATTCAGACTCATAATATTCCTGTATTAGTCAAACTCCAGTTCCACCTGCTCCGGGCCTATCAGCGTGCGAAGCTCATTGAGCAAACGATCGCTTGGGGATACACGCCATGCTGCGCCAAAACGCAAACGCGCTCGTGCATCCGCTCTCTGATAGTAGAGATGTACTGGAATGGTCCCCGAACGATGGGGTTCCAGAGACTGACGGAGACGGTTCAAAAGCTGGTCATCAATTTGCCTGTCCGTCAGCGAGATAGCAAGCCCACGCGCATACTTTTCGCGGGCCTCGTCAATGTCCATTACTTCGCGAGCGGTCATTTTAAGGCCACCGCTGAAGTCATCAAAGCTGACCTGTCCGCTGACGATCAGGATACGGTCTTTTTCCAACAGATGTTGGTACTTTTCTAACGCATCTGTGAATAGCATCACTTCCAGACGACCAGAACGGTCATCCAGAGTACAGATGCCAATACGATTGCCGCGCTTGGTAACCATCACCCGCGAAGCAATCACCAGACCCGCAGCCGTGGTCATTTTACCACGTTCTGTCGGGTGCATCTCTTTCAGGCGCATGCCACCGACATAACGCTCAATTTCTTTCAGGTACTGGGTAATCGGGTGGCCGGTAAGATACAAGCCCAACGTTTCACGTTCACCGTCCAGTACCACTTGCTCAGGCCACGGAATTACGCTGGCATAAGACTGTTCGACCTGCTCCGGCTCATCTGCCAGAACGCCAAACATATCCACCTGGCCGATAGCCTCGGCTTTAGCGTGCTGATCAGCAGCTTTCAGCGCATCGGGCAGCGCATTCATAAGTGCTGCCCGGTGTGGCCCAAGGCGGTCAAACGCCCCGGACATCACTAATTTTTCAAGGATGCGTTTATTGAGTTTTTTAACGTCAGCACGCGCACAGAGGTCGAACAATTCGCGGAAATATCCGCCTTCGTTACGCGCCTCAATTATCGCTTCGATTGGACCTTCGCCAACACCTTTAATCGCGCCAATACCGTAAACAATTTCCCCGTCGTCATTCACGTGGAAATGGTACAGCCCGGAGTTAATATCCGGTGGCAGTATTTTCAGGCCCATGCGCCAGCATTCATCCACCAGGCCAACAATTTTCTCGGTGTTATCCATATCCGCAGTCATTACTGCGGCCATAAATTCTGCAGGATAGTGCGCTTTTAACCACAGAGTCTGGTATGAAACCAGCGCATAAGCTGCGGAGTGAGATTTGTTAAATCCATAACCGGCAAATTTCTCTACCAGGTCAAAGATTTTAATGGCCAGTTCGCCATCAACGCCACGAGACTTCGCACCATCTTCAAAACCACCACGTTGCTTCGCCATTTCGACCGGGTTCTTTTTACCCATCGCACGACGCAACATATCCGCGCCGCCTAGCGAATAACCCGCCAGCACCTGCGCAATCTGCATAACCTGTTCCTGGTACAGGATGATGCCGTAGGTCGGCTCCAGCACAGGTTTCAGGCTTTCATGCTGCCATTGAATATCCGGATAAGAGATCGCTTCTCGCCCATGCTTACGGTCGATAAAGTTATCTACCATGCCTGATTGCAACGGGCCTGGACGGAAAAGTGCTACCAACGCGATCATATCTTCGAAGCAGTCCGGCTGCAGACGCTTAATCAGATCTTTCATGCCGCGGGATTCAAGCTGGAAAACCGCAGTGGTCTCCGAGCGTTGCAGCATGTCGAAGCTTTTCTTGTCGTCGAGCGGAATAGCGGCGATATCAATCGGCTCTAAACCCTGCTTTTCCCGACGCGGGTTAATCATCTTCAACGCCCAGTCGATGATCGTCAGTGTACGCAAACCGAGGAAGTCGAACTTCACCAGGCCTGCATATTCCACATCGTTTTTATCAAACTGGGTGACCGGGTTTTGTCCCTGATCGTCACAATAAAGTGGTGCAAAATCGGTAATTTTTGTGGGTGCAATGACCACACCACCGGCGTGTTTGCCGGCGTTACGCGTCACACCTTCAAGTTTGCGCGCCATGTCGATCAGCGCTTTAACTTCTTCGTCAGCCTCATAAATTTCAGGAAGCTGCGGCTCGGCCTCAAAGGCTTTCGCAAGCGTCATCCCTGGATCTGGTGGGATGAGTTTGGAAATACGATCGACAAAACCGTAAGGATGCCCCAGTACACGACCCACATCGCGGATAACCGCTTTTGCCGCCATTGTACCGAAGGTGATGATCTGTGATACCGCTTCGCGCCCGTACATTTCTGCCACGTGATCGATAACCCGGTCACGTTTTTCCATACAGAAGTCGATATCGAAGTCAGGCATCGAAACACGTTCCGGGTTAAGGAAGCGTTCGAAAAGCAGATCAAACTCCAAAGGATCGAGATCGGTAATTTTCAGTGCGTAAGCGACCAGTGAACCCGCACCAGAACCACGACCCGGCCCAACCGGCACGCCGTTATCTTTCGACCACTGGATAAATTCCATTACGATCAGGAAGTAGCCTGGGAACCCCATCTGGTTGATAACTTTAAGCTCGATTTCCAGACGTTCGTCATAAGGTGGTCGTTTTGCGGCGCGTTCTTCAGGATCCTTGAATAAGAATTCCAGGCGATCTTCTAACCCTTCCCTGGATTTCATCACCAGGAAATCTTCTGTCGACATTTCGCCGGTTGGGAATTGTGGCAGGAAGTACTCGCCGAGGCGTACCGTGACATTACAACGCTTGGCGATTTCTACACTGTTTTCCATCGCTTCCGGGATATCGGAAAACAGCTCACACATCTCTTCTTCAGTGCGCAAATATTGCTGCGAAGAGTAATTGCGTGGGCGTTTCGGGTCATCAAGTGTAAAGCCATCATGAATCGCAACGCGGATTTCGTGGGCATCAAAGTCTGTGGCTTCGATAAACCTGACATCGTTGGTCGCCACCACCGGCAAACCCCGTTCATCAGCAAGAGCCACGGCAGCGTGCAAATAGCTTTCTTCATCGGGACGACCGGTACGAATCAGCTCCAGATAGAAGCGATCGGCAAAATACTGCTGGTAAAATTCCAGGCACTGATCAAGCTGTGCCGTATTTCCACGCAACAAGTTTTTGCCAATATCCCCCATGCGCCCACCAGAGAGCAGGATTAGCCCCTCGTTGAGTTCGGCAAGCCAGCTTCGGTCAACAATCGGGCCCGCAGCGCCATACCCACGCTGGTAGGCTTTTGAAATTAGCAGGGTAAGGTTTTGATAGCCGGCATTATCGCTGGCGAGAACGGTTAGATGGCTGAGCTCATCACCTAACAACTCATTGGCTACGTTAAAATCAGCCCCGATGATCGGTTTGAGCCCTGCACCATGAGCAGCACCATAGAATTTCACCAACCCGCAAAGGTTCGTAAAATCGGTGATAGCGATTGCTGGCATCCCCATCGCCGCGGCTTTCTTCACCAGCGGAGCGGTTTTTGCCAGGCCATCAACCATAGAGTAGTCGCTGTGCACCCGAAGGTGTACGAAACGTGGTTCAGCCATTTCTCATTCCGTTTAGATGTGTAACGTACGTCCGCAAATCAGGACGCCAGTCCGAGAGCGCGTTTGACCGGAGCAAAACTACGACGATGATGTTCAGTAGCACCATGCTCTGCCAACTTTTCCAGATGAAAAGCGGTAGGGTAACCCTTGTGTTGGGCAAAACCGTATTGCGGATAACAGAGATCAAGCTCTGTCATTTCACGATCGCGCGTCACTTTGGCAATTATTGACGCCGCGCTAATTTCTGCAACCCGGCTGTCGCCTTTAACTACCGCCAGTGAAGGCATCGGTAGCGCCGGGCAGCGGTTACCATCAATCAGCACATATTCAGGTACCACCGCAAGGCCAGCTACGGCACGTTGCATCGCTAGCATGGTGGCATGCAATATGTTTAATTGATCAATCTCTTCCGGCTCAGCACGGCCAAGACTCCAGGCCAGCGCTTTTTCTGTAATTTCGTCATACAGAGCCAGACGGCGTTTTTCTGATAATTTTTTAGAATCAGCCAGACCGACAATGGGATTGAGAGGATCAAGAATCACCGCAGCAGTGACAACCGCGCCAACTAACGGGCCACGGCCCACTTCGTCAACACCTGCAACCAGATGCGTATGAGGGTAAATAAATTCAATCATTGTGCAAGCTCCAGCACAGCATCTGCTGCCTGTTCATCGGCATTACAACGAATCTGCTGATGCAATTCGCGGAAGGTGTCGTGCATTTGGTGGCTTTGAGCACCGTCTTCAAGCAACGGAGCAAGTACCTGCGCAAGTGCATGTGGCTCACACTCTTCCTGCAACAATTCTTTTACGAGTTCACGGCCCGCCAGCAAATTCGGCAGTGAAACATAATCAGTTTTTACCAGACGCTTCGCCAACCAGAAGGTAAATGGCTTCATTCGATAACCGACGACCATTGGGCATTTGGCCAACATGCACTCAAGTGCCGCAGTGCCGGAGGCCAGTAACGCGGCGTCACTTGCGACCATGGCTTCACGCCCTTGCCCATTGAGCAAATGCATAGTCAGATCTGGAGCGACTTCTGCTTTGATACGCTCAAATTGTTCGCGGCGCTTAGCGTTCACCAGCGGCACAACAATTTCCAGACCAGGAAAACGTTCACGCAGCAAAAGTGCGGTTTTGAGGAAATCAGCACTGAGCATTTCAACTTCTGCCCCACGACTTCCTGGAAGTAACGCCAGGCATTTAGCATCAGGGGAAATACCTAAAGTCGCGCGTGCGGCATTTTTATCGGGATCGAGTGGCATGGCATCAGCCATGGTATGACCGATAAAGCGGCACGGGACGTTAAACTTATCGTAAAACGCTTTTTCGAAAGGCAGAAATGCGAGCACTAAATCCGTTGCTCTGCCGATTTTGAAAACACGTTTTTGGCGCCACGCCCAAACGGAGGGACTGACGTAATGAATGGTGCGAATACCTTGTTTTTTGAGATTGCCTTCCAGTGTGATGTTAAAGTCCGGCGCATCGATACCGACAAAAACATCTGGCTGCAATTCAGTAAAACGGCGCGTCAGATCGGCACGAATATGGAGTAATCGACGCAGACGCCCGAGTACTTCAACAATACCCATCACAGCCAGTTCTTCCATCTCATACCAGGCTTCGCAGCCTTCGGCTTGCATCAATGGCCCAGCGACACCCACAAAGCGAGCATCAGGAACCCGAGCTTTTAAAGCTCGAATCAGACCTGCACCAAGAATATCGCCGGAAGTTTCTCCGGCGACCAGGGCAATCGTAAGCGGACGACCAGGTTTCATTTAGCGAATCAGACCACGCGTTGAACGAGCAAAGAATTCAACAAATGCGTTCACTTCAGGATGTTGCTCGGCAATTTGAGCAATTTCTGGCTTAGCTTCTTCGAAGGTTTTCCCACTGCGGTAGAGAATTTTATACGCGTTACGAACCGCATGGATTGCTTCTCTACTGAAACCACGGCGTTTGAGCCCTTCGATATTAACGCCAAACGGCGTCGCGTGGTTGCCCTGCGCAATAACATATGGCGGAACATCTTGTGCCACACCGGAACAGCCACCTACCATCACGTGCGCACCAATAATACAGAACTGGTGAACCGCGGTCATGCCGCCGATAATTGCGAAATCATCAACGGAAACATGGCCAGCAAGTGTCGCGTTATTTGCGAGGATACAGCGATTACCAACCGTGCAATCATGCGCCACATGGGCGTTAATCATCAGTAAGTTATCACTGCCCACCTTCGTCAAACCACCGCCCTGTTCTGTTCCACGATGGATGGTGACGCTTTCGCGAATGCGGTTGCGATCGCCAATCTCCACACGAGTCGGTTCACCAGCATATTTAAGATCTTGGTTAACTTCACCAATGGATGCGAACTGATAAATCTCGTTATCACGGCCAATAGTCGTATGACCATTTACCACAACATGAGATTTCAGAACGGTACCGTCACCTATCACAACATGCGGACCAACAATACAAAACGGACCAATATGGACGTTAGCACCAATGACGGCACCGTCTTCCACAATGGCGGATGGATGAATAAAGGCGGATTTATCAATCACGTATTAACTCTCCCGGCTGCGGGCACACATCATCGTTGCTTCGCAGACAATTTTACCGTCAACAGTTGCCACGCCTTTGAAGCGCGTCAGACCACGGCGGGTTTTCTCGAAAGTAACTTCCATGACCATCTGGTCACCAGGCACAACTGGGCGTTTGAAGCGCGCTTCATCGATACCAGCAAAGTAATAAAGCTCACCAGGTTCCAGTTTGCCTACGCTTTTAAACGCAAGAATACCGGTGGCTTGCGCCATCGCTTCAAGAATCAAAACACCTGGGAAAATCGGTTTACCAGGGAAGTGGCCCTGGAAAAACGGCTCGTTTACTGAGACATTTTTTACTGCACGTAAAAAACGGCCTTCTTCAAAATCCAGCACGCGGTCTACCAGTAAGAACGGGTAACGGTGCGGCAGAAGCTCTAAAATCTCTTCGATGTGCAGAGTATGAGTGTCGGTAGTCAAGATACTCTTCCTGTCTAAATGTACCAAATGACAATAATAACACGGCCTGCGACTATCTCAGGATAGCTAGCAGGCCGCAAATCAGTAAGCACTAACGCGTCTTGGGCGGGTGACTTTTAGTCTTGTTGATTGATTTTTTTCTCAACGGATTTCAAGCGTTTGCTGATCTCGTCAATATTCATCACCAACGCGGCTGTTTTGCGCCACACTTTGTTCGGCTGTAATGGAATACCCGAGGAATATACCCCTGGTTCTGTAATAGGGCGCATAACCATGCCCATTCCAGTCACGGTGACTTTATCGCAGATTTCCATATGGCCATTGATAACACTGGCACCGCCAATCATGCAGTAACGGCCAATTTTCAGGCTGCCTGCCATGATCACACCGCCAGCAACAGCAGTATTGTCGCCAATCACAACGTTATGTGCAATCTGGCATTGATTATCAATGATAACACCATTGCCAATAATCGTGTCGTCCAGTGCACCACGGTCAATTGTTGTACATGCACCAATTTCAACACGATCGCCAATGATCACTCGGCCAAGCTGAGGGATCTTCACCCAGTTTCCGCGATCGTTAGCGTAGCCAAAACCATCAGAACCAATGACGGTACCGGACTGAACCAGGCACTGTTCACCCATCTGAATTTCGTGGTAAATCGACACATTTGCCCACAGGCGAGTGCCCGCACCAATGCTGGTGTTTTTACCCACGAAGCAGCCTGGGCCAATCACGACGTTATCACCCAGCACTACGCCAGATTCGATAACCGCGTTAGCGCCAATAGCAACGTTTTTACCCAACGTCGCAGTAGCATCAACAACCGCGCTTGGTGCGATGTTTTGTGCAGGTTGCGGCGTTGAATCAAGAATTTGCGCCATGCGAGCATAAGTCAGGTAGGGATTCTTCACTACCAGGGCTGCGCTATGTGCGAAAGGAAGATCGGCTTCAGTCATAACGACGGCAGAAGCCTGGCAAACAGCCAATTGCTCACGATAACGAGGGTTAACCATGAACGTAATTTGGCCAGCCTGGGCCGTTTGCATAGATGCAACGCCGGTGATGACGAGTTCGCCATCACCGTGCAATTCTGCATCCAACTGCTGGGCTAAATCAGCCAGTCGAATTGAAGACATTACTTATTTAACCTGTTTCAGAACATCTGAAGTGATATCTTTTACACTGCTGCCTGCATAAGCAACGGTGTTAGTATCCAGCACGACATCGTAACCTTTGTCGTCAGCAACTTTCTTCACTGCGCTCTGAATACGAGTAACCAGTTTGCCACGTTCTTCATTAGAACGACGTTGACGATCCTGCTCAAAAGCTTGCGCTTTAGTCTGGAACGCCTGACGTTGAGCCATCAGGTCTTTTTCCGCTTTGCTGCGGTCAGCAGCTTTCATGGTAGAACCATCACGTTGCAGCTTTTGCATTTTGGATTGCAGATCGCCTTCCATATTCTGCAATTCGCTCGCGCGGCCTTTAAACTCGTTTTCCAAAGTTTTGGACACACCGGTGCTCTGTGCAACCTGTTGGAACAGATTACCCATGTTTACTACAGCAATGCTGTCTGCAGCCTGAACACTGGCTGATGCAGCCATAGCGATGCCAAGACCTGCGGCAAATAACCACTTTTTCACAATTAACTCCTTACCATCCCGTATGTGTCCTGAGACACTCTTTTTGCGCGTGCCAGTTCTGCATTTAGCGAACTGGCATCAACGCGACACTGCTTATCCGCATTCCTTTGCGCAAAACAATTACCAGGTTTTACCAATGTTAAACTGGAACTGTTCTGCTTTGTCACCTTCATATTTCTTGAACGGTTGGGCATAAGAGAAGACCAACGGCCCTAACGGTGACATCCATTGCAATGCAATACCTGCTGACATACGAATGTTGCTTGGGTCACTATAATCAGGAATCCCATCCGCACCATATTTCTCATTGTCCCAATTTGTATCCCAAACGGTACCCATATCCATGAACAGCGATGTACGAACTGAGTTCGCGTACTTCTCGCTCAGGAATGGCGTTGGCGTGATAAGTTCTAAACTTGCCACGGCCATTGCGTTACCACCGACTGCATCGTCGGATGAGCAAACCCCACCAGCCTGGTCACAGTTATCATTACCTGGGCCACCAATATAGACCGCTTTCGGACCAATGTTGTTGGACTGGAAGCCACGCACCGTACTGGAACCACCGGCATAGAAGTTTTCATAGAACGGCATTTCTTTGCCGCTCAAACCATCACCGTAACCAATACGAGTACGACCTAACATAACCCAGGTATGATCATCATCAATTGGGAAGTAGCTTGCCGTATCCAGCGTCACTTTGTAGAACTCGTTGTCAGAGCCTGGTACGGTCACTTTACCGTTAAGGTTTACACGCGAGCCTTCGGTTGGGAAGTAACCACGGTCAAGTTTGTTATATGTCCAACCGTAGTTTAGCGTGAAGTCATCTGCCGCGAAGCCATTGTCAGTCGACGTTGTACCCGTTGTTTGACCCATGGAGTCCAGATAACGCCACATCGCAACCTGCGGTTGCATGTTGGACAGGTCGTTATGCACATAACCCATACCCAAACGCAACGTGTTGTTTTCATTAACCGGGAAGCCAAGAGTTCCATCTACACCGTAACTTTTGTTGGTGTAGTCGGAAAGATCCGCGTCATCTGCTTTAAAGTCGTTATAGAAGACACGACCGCCAAGGCTCACACCGTCAACTGTAAAGTATGGATCGGTTAACGACAATTCAGCATATGTCTGATAATCGTTTTTGGTACCGTTGATACCAACAGAGTAACCCGTACCTAACCAGTTATCCTGCTGGACACCGACCTGGAAGCTGATACCACTTTCAGTACCGTAGCCAATACCGAAGTTGAAGCTACCGGTATTACGCTCTTTAACTTTGTACACCACATCAACCTGATCAGGGCTACCTGAAACACGCTGCGTGTCGACATCGACGGTTTCGAAGTATCCAAGACGATTCAGACGATCTTTGCCTGAGTCGACAAGATCACTGCCCAGCCAGGTTCCTTCCATTTGGCGCATTTCGCGACGCAGGACAGAATCTTTACTGGTGTCGTTGCCTTCAAAGCGAATTTTACGTACGTAGTAACGGTTTCCGGAATCAACGTTTACATGCAGTTTAACTGTCTTATCTGCATCATTGATTTCTGGCTGTGTTTGCACACGCGGATAGGCGTAACCATAACGACCCAACAATTTCTTGATGTCGTCTTCCATTTTGGTCACTTTAGTACCGTTATACAGCTCGCCCGGCTTAAGTTTAGTCAGCGTCTCAATTTCCGCTGAGTGTCCAGCCAGGTTACCACTTACCGTCACACCAGCAATCTTGTACTGCTCGCCTTCGGTCACGTTGATGGTAACGTAAATGCTTTTCTTATCAGGCGTCAGGCTGACCTGTGTGGAATCGATGTTAAAGCGCGCGTAACCACGATCAAGGTAGTAACTGCGCAAAGTTTCGAGATCACCGGCAAGCTTCTGCTTCTGATATTTACGATCGCCCACCACGTTCCACCACGGCACTTCATCACGCAGTTGGAAATGCGAAATAAGTTCGTCAGTCGTAAACGCATGGTTGCCTACGATGTTGATTTGCTGAATTTTGGCCGAAACGCCTTCCTGGAATACCAGTTTCAGGTCAACACGGTTACGCGGCAGTGGCGTAACAACGGCTTTCACGCTGGCACTGTACTTACCAACGCTGTAATAGAAATCTTCCAGCCCTTTTTCGATATCAGCCAGAGTTGTTCTGTCCAGTGATTCGCCAACACGCACGCCAGAAGCCTCAAGGTTCTGTTTAAGCATGTCGTCCTTCACGGACTTGTTACCAGAGAAAGTAATACTTGCGATTGTCGGGCGTTCTTTCACCTGAACAACCAACGTTTCACCATCACGCAGTACCCGAACATCTTCGAAGTTCCCGGTAGCGAAAAGTGAACGGATAGTATTACTGATATCCTCGTCAGAGACGGTGTCGCCTACACGAACCGGCATGCTGAGGAGGGCCGCACCGACGGCGACTCGCTGCAGGCCTTCGAAATGAATGTCCTTCACCACGAACCCGTCTGCACCGTATACGGTGGCGCTGCTAAACAGCAGCGACGCTATGAGCAACTTTTTCATCGCCATCGTTGTTATGCGTTCTTCCTAACCTACTCTCTAAAACCGAGAGAAATCATTGAAAAGTGCAAGCCCCATCAACAGCACCAGCAATATAGAGCCAATGCGGTAACTAAAGTCTTGAACTCGCTCGGAAACCGGCCCACCCTTCAGCTTTTCAATCGCCAAAAAGAGCAGATGCCCCCCGTCCAGGACGGGTAACGGAAACAGGTTGATAATCCCCAGATTGACGCTAATTAGCGCCAGGAACATCAGATAGTAAATCAACCCAGATTCCGCTGACATACCTGCACCTTGAGCTATGGAAATTGGCCCACTGAGGTTATTCAGCTTGATGTCACCGGTTATTAATTTCCCCAGCATGTTGACCGTAAGCTTCATCAGTTGCCAGGTTTTATCCGTGGCTTCCGCAACAGCAGCAAACGGCCCATACTGGCGTACTGTTTTATACTCATCCGGTAGCGGGATAACCTTTGGTACCACACCCGCAAACCCTTCAGCCTTTGCTTTACCCGGTTTTGTATCCGGTATCAGCGTTAAAGACAAGAGCGCCCCTTGTCTTTCTATTTCTAGCTCCAGTGGGTGACCTGGATTGTCACGCACCTGACTAACAAATTCTGTCCACTGAGTGAGTGCCGCACCGCTGACTTTAACGATCCTGTCTCCAGCTTGCAAACCCGCTTTGTTCGCTGCGGAATCTGGCTGCACTTCTTGTAATACCGTTTCAATTTGTGGACGGCGAGGCCCGATGCCCAAGGACGAAACCGGATCCTGCTTTTCTGGTTCAAACTGCCAGTGGCGCAAATTCAGCGTTTTCTCAGTACGTAAATTTGACCCCAGAGGAGCCAATGTCACCTTCGTGCTGTCATTGCCAATTTTCGCCATCAGCTCGAGTTGAACTGATTCCCAATCAGGCGTTTCGATGCCGTCAATCGCTTTAAGTTCCATTCCTGGTGCAATTTGTGCTTCTGCCGCTATCGAGTTGGGCATTACTTCACCAACAACGGGCCGAACACCAGGGACACCGATAATAAATACCAGCCAGTAGGCAAACACAGCGAAGATAAAGTTGGCAATCGGACCGGCCGCAATAATTGCGGCTCGTTGAGAAACGGTTTTGTTATTAAAAGCATAATGGCGTAGTTCCGGACTCACCGGCTCAACACGTTCATCCAGCATTTTAACGTAGCCGCCCAGAGGAATCAGGGCAATGACGAATTCGGTGCCGTGACGATCGGTACGACGCCAGAGCGCTTTACCAAAACCAATGGAAAAGCGCTCAACTTTAACACCACAGCGGCGAGCAACCCAAAAATGGCCGAACTCATGCACGGTAATTAACACACCCAGTGCAACGATAAATGCAGCCAAATTCCAGAGTAAGCTCAGCATATAACCTTCCGTTAAATCGTCCTGAATACCAGCAATAACAGACAGGCAAAGACCGGTACTGCTGCTGTGAGGCTATCAATGCGGTCAAGGATACCACCATGACCGGGGATCAAGTGACCGCTATCTTTAATCCCTGCTTCACGCTTGAACATGCTTTCAGTTAAATCGCCCAGCACTGAAGCCAGCGCAGCGACGACCGAACAGGTCAACAGGATAGCCGGAGCCACTTCCAGATTCGCCCACATGCCAAACAGCAAGGAGATAATCGCAGAAGTGAACAATCCACCAAAGAAACCCTGCCATGTTTTGCCCGGTGAAACTTTCGGAGCCAGTTTATGTTTACCAAACATTTTGCCAAACATATACGCGCCGGAATCCGCACCCCAGACCAGAACCATCACATACAACAACCAAATTGAGCCGGTGTAATGGTTGATATCGTAATGCCAGTTACGCAGTACAATCATGCCCCAGAAAAACGGCACGATCGTCAACACGCCAAATACCAGACGCAGTGTTTTTGAATTGCGCCAGATAGATGCAGAGCCTGGATAGAACAACACCAGTAGCAATGCAGCAAACCACCAGGCAAGTGATGCCCAGAGTGAGGCCTCAATCAGCGGTATGTGAACCGTACGCTGGTATTCAGGCAATGCAAACAACATTAGAGCCAATAACAGACCGCACAGCACAGCAAGCCATACACGTTGTGAACGCGCTTTAAAGCCTGCCAGTTGTCCCCATTCCCAGGCGGCGAGCATACAGACCACCAGGGTGGTAATAGCAAATCCTACAGGTGGGAGCCAAAATAACGCGGCTATAACCACCGGGATTAAAATAAACGCAGAAAGCAGACGATACTTCAGCAAAGGTGACCCCCAACAGGCTTACTCACCACCAGGTGCCGTGCCGCCAAAACGACGCTCTCGATTTGCAAAAGCATGTAGTGCACCTTCAAAGTCTTGTTCATCGAAATCAGGCCAAAGAACATCTGTGAAATAAAGTTCTGCATAGGCAATCTGCCAAATCAGAAAGTTACTGATACGATGCTCTCCCCCTGTCCTAATTACTAAATCTACGGGAGCCAGTTCATTCATGCAGATTTGCTGACTTAGCATCTCTTCATCAATCTGGTCTGGACGCAATAAGCCTTCCTGTACCTGTTCGGCAAGATGCCGCACTCCCTGAATAATATCCCAACGTCCACCATAATTCGCGGCGATATTGAGAGTCAAACCGGTATTGGTACTGGTAAGAGCTTCGGCTTTGTTAATACGTTCTTGCAGGCGAGCATTGAATCGACTGGTATCACCAATAATTCGTAGACGGACATTGTGACGATGTAAACTTTTGACTTCACTGTCTAAAGCCCACACAAATAATTCCATCAACGCGCTGACTTCTTGAGCCGGGCGATTCCAGTTTTCACTACTGAAGGCATAAAGTGTAAGCGCATCAATACCGTTATTTGCTGCAAAACTTACAGCTCGGCGTACAGATTTCGCACCCGCTTTATGGCCAGAAATCCTCATCTTCCCCTGTCGTTTAGCCCAGCGTCCGTTACCGTCCATAATGATGGCAACATGACGAGCGCCATGGTCAGATTGTGATTCGCTTAATTGTTGGTTTGCAGACAACATAAGACGTAATTATTCCCAGATAAGGACTAAGCGGTACTCAGAATGATTTCAGCTTCTACATAAAAAAGCCGTGCTATAACACGGCTTACCTATCGTTCAGTCAGAAATTTTCGACCAAAAGATGGCGCAGACTATATCACTGAAGCACAAAGCTAACAAATGGAGGTACATCGGCTGAATAAATAATCATCGGGACGCAATACGTGTCACCAGATTTCGGGCAACCTCGCGCGCTTTCGCATCCACAGTAATCACATCGTCAACACTCTTTGGCTCCGTCAAATCAACACTTTCCAATACGGCTCTATTCAGGGCGGCAATCTCTGTGAATCGCAGTTGTTCGCGTAAGAAGGCTTCAACAACCACTTCATTCGCCGCATTCAATACGGTGGTTGCGGCCTGCCCCTGCTCAAATGCATCCATCGCTAATTTCAGACACGGATAGCGATCATAGTCTGGTTCCATAAACGTGAAAGTGCCAATTTTACAAAAATCGAGCGGCTCAACACCTGATACCACTCGCTCTGGAAACGCCATTGCATGTGCGATTGGCGTCCGCATATCTGGGGCGCCTAACTGTGCCAGCACGCTCCCATCACGGTAGCGAACCATCGAATGGATAACCGATTGCGGATGTATCAGGACTTCCATTTGCTTCGCTGAAGCATTGAATAGCCAGCGAGCTTCAATATATTCGAGACCTTTATTCATCATAGTGGCTGAATCGACAGAGATTTTACGCCCCATCGACCAGTTCGGATGACTACATGCCTGGTCAGGCGTCATCGCCGCCAAATCACCTAATGCGGTCTCACGAAAAGGGCCACCTGACCCAGTAAGGATAATGGACGAAACGCCATTACTCTCAAGTTCAGCGTACCCAAGATTCTGTTGGATGGATTCTGGTAAACTCTGAAAAATCGCGTTGTGTTCACTGTCGATAGGCAGCAACTGAGCGTGACTTCGCTGGACGGCATCCATAAAAAGACGCCCACAGGTGACTAATGACTCTTTGTTTGCCAGTAGAACCTGCTTACCTGCAGCAATAGCCGCAAGTGTAGGCAACAGCCCAGCAGCCCCCACAATCGCTGCCATTACCTGATTAACTTCATCCAGCGCCGCCATTTCACAAGCCGCATGCTGCCCTGCGAGGACTTCGGTGGGACTCCCCTGCTCTTTCAGCAGACGACGCAATTCCCCGGCAGACACTTCGTCATCCATCACTGCCCAACGAGGCTTGAACTCCAGGCATTGCTCAGCCATTCGTGCGACATTTTTCCCGGCAACCAATGCCGTGACGGAAAACTTATCAGGATTATGACGAACAACGCTAAGGGTACTGGTACCGATAGATCCGGTAGAGCCAAGAATGGTCAGTTGCTTCATAAGACGCTCTGGAATTTTAGTATGAAAAATCAGATAAAAAGTTTAACGCGCATAAAAACAAAACGCCGTAAACAATAACTGCGACGTTAGCCACAGCCTGCGTACGGCGTTTGATCCGTCATATTAACGGATTAGAACTGCATCAATTCAGTTTCTTTCTCAGCCAGGGCGGCGTCTACTTTTTTGATAGCAGCATCAGTCATTTTCTGAACGTCATCCTGGGAACGACGATCATCATCTTCACTGATTTCTTTATCTTTCAGCAAGTTTTTGACTTTGTCGTTAGCGTCACGACGCACGTTACGTACAGCAACGCGAGCGCCTTCAGCTTCACCGCGAACAACTTTGATCAGGTCTTTACGACGTTCTTCAGTCAGCGCTGGTAGTGGCACACGAATATCGCTACCTGCTGAACTTGGGTTCAGACCGAGATCAGAAGCCATAATCGCTTTCTCAACTGCTGGGCCTAAAGAACGGTCAAACACGTTGATTTTCAGAGTGCGTGAATCTTCAACCGTGACACTTGCCAGTTGGCGCAGTGGGGTCGGAGTTCCGTAATATTCAACAATGATACCGTCCAGCAGGGACGGAGAAGCACGGCCAGTACGGATTTTACCGATTTGGTTTTTGAATGCTTCTACGCATTTTTCCATACGCACTTCGGCATCTTTTCTAATATCGCTAATCACGTTACGAATCCTTGAAAACTGGTTTAGGGCAGACCACACTTCACGCCGCGATGCAGACGCTGCGAGCTAAGTATAGCCCTGTTTATTCATGGCGCCCGTTGGGGTTGCCTGTTACTCAAACTGTTCAGAGTATTTGAAACTGAATATTACCCTGATTAAGCATCGACTGAAATTAATCAGTGATTAATGTGCCTTCTTTTTCACCCATAACCACACGACGTAATGCACCAGGCTTGTTCATGTTGAAAACACGAATTGGCAATTTGTGGTCGCGAGCCAGGGTAAACGCTGCCAGATCCATTACTTTCAGCTCTTTATCCAGCACTTCAGTGTAAGTCAGTTGCTCATAAAGCGTTGCGGTAGGATCTTTCACCGGATCGGCAGTAAATACACCATCAACTTTAGTAGCTTTTAATACGACGTCGGCTTCGATTTCAATCCCGCGCAGGCACGCTGCGGAATCTGTGGTGAAGAACGGGTTACCCGTACCAGCAGCCAGGATAACTACGCGGTTATTTCGCAGCAAGCTGATTGCTTCTGCCCAGCTGTAGTTATCGCACACGCCATTCAATGGAATAGCGGACATCAGGCGAGCGTTCACATAGGCGCGATGGAGAGCATCACGCATTGCCAGGCCGTTCATGACGGTAGCCAGCATGCCCATGTGGTCGCCCACAACACGGTTCATGCCTGCTTTCGCAAGACCTGCACCGCGGAATAAGTTGCCACCACCAATCACCACCCCGACCTGAATGCCCAATTCAACCAGCTCTTTAATTTCCTGAGCCATACGATCAAGGATGCTAGCATCAATACCGAAGCCTTCGGTACCTTGCAGAGCTTCGCCGCTTAGCTTGAGCAGAATGCGTTTGTAGACAGGTTTTGCATTGGTAGCCATGATTCTTTCCTGGGAACAGTCAACGAATGGGGATGGTTAATTCAGGCGACATTGTGTCGCATATCAGCAAGTTCTGTATCAGAGCAGACTGATTTTTAAAGCCAGATAAAAAGGAACCGCCAATTGGCGGCTCCCTTTAAAAATTAAGACTGCTTGGACATTGCAGCAACTTCTGCTGCGAAGTCAGTCTCAACTTTCTGGATGCCTTCGCCCACTTCAAAGCGGATGAAGCCAGTCACGTCAGCATTGTGCTCTTTCAGCAGCTGCGCAACAGTTTTGCTTGGGTCGATTACGAAAGGTTGACCAGTCAGAGAAACTTCACCGGTGAATTTCTTCATGCGGCCTTCAACCATTTTCTCTGCGATTTCTTTCGGCTTACCAGACTGCATAGCGATGTCCAGCTGAACCTGGTACTCTTTCTCAACAACTTCAGCAGACACGTCTTCTGGCTTAACGAATTCTGGTTTGCTTGCAGCAACATGCATAGCGATTTGCTTAACCAGTTCTTCGTCAGCGCCTTTAGCAGCAACAACAACACCGATGCGAGCACCGTGCAGGTAGCTACCCAGAACATCGCCTTCCAGAACAGCAACACGACGAATGTTGATGTTCTCACCGATTTTAGCAACCAGTGCAACACGCTCTTCTTCGAACTGTGCTTTCAGCACTTCGATGTCAGTAACTTTGCCTGCAGCAGCAGCGTCCAGTACTTTGTCAGCAAATGCCTGGAAACCACCATCTTTAGCAACGAAGTCAGTCTGGCAGTTAACTTCCAGAATCACAGCATAGCCGTCTGCAATTTTAGTTTTGATCACGCCGTCAGCAGCTACGTTGCCTGCTTTTTTAGCTGCTTTGATCGCACCAGACTTACGCATGTTTTCGATTGCCAGCTCGATGTCGCCATTAGCTTCAGTCAGTGCTTTTTTGCAATCCATCATGCCTGCGCCAGTACGCTCACGCAGTTCTTTTACCAGAGCAGCAGTAATATCAGCCATTCTAAAATCCTCGGTTATCTCGTAGAGAGAGATAAGCCCTGGTCCACGGAACAGACGAACCCTGGCTCAAAATAAAAAGGGGGCCTGAGACAGGCCCCCTAACCAAACTATTCAATACCTGGTTAATACCCTTTATCTTTTAAGCCGCTGCGGCGTTGGCTGCAACTTAAAATCTATTGGGTATAAGGGCTCAAATAAGAGCGAACCTTATTATTCAGCTTCTACGAAGCTTTCTTCTGCCTGAGAAGCCAGATCCTGAGAACGGCCTTCACGAACGGTAGCAGCTACAGCACCCAGGTACAGGGTTACAGCACGGATTGCATCGTCGTTACCAGGGATAACGAAATCAACGCCATCTGGATCGGAGTTAGTATCAACGATAGAGAATACTGGGATACCCAGGTTGTTCGCTTCTTTGATTGCAATGTGTTCGTGATCAGCGTCGATTACAAACAGAGCATCCGGCAGACCGCCCATATCTTTGATACCGCCCAGGCTGTTTTCTAACTTCTCCAGCTCACGGGTACGCATCAGTGCTTCTTTTTTGGTCAGCTTGTCGAAGGTACCGTCTTGGGACTGGATTTCCAGATCTTTCAGACGTTTGATGGACTGACGAACGGTTTTCCAGTTAGTCAGCATACCGCCCAACCAGCGATGGTTCACGAAGAACTGATCGCAGCTCAGAGCAGCGTCTTTTACTGGTTCGCTTGCTGCGCGCTTAGTACCAACGAAAAGGATTTTGCCTTTACGAGAAGAGATCTTGCTCAGTTCAGCCAAAGCTTCGTTGAACATAGGTACAGTTTTTTCAAGGTTGATGATGTGAACTTTGTTACGAGCGCCGAAGATGAAAGGCTTCATTTTCGGGTTCCAGTAACGGGTTTGGTGACCGAAGTGAACACCAGCCTTGAGCATGTCGCGCATGGAAACAGTTGCCATGTTTAAAACCTCTATATAAAAGTATGGGGTTAAGCCTCCACGTATCCCATATTACCGACCCCAAAGGGCACCCCGGAATATGTGTCGATACGTGTGTGTTATTTACACAAAGTGAGAGTGTTGGCTGTATCCGAAAAATCGGAATACAAGTCCGGCGCGCTTTATACCATAAAACAGACCCAGACACCAATAGTTGTTAGCAGAAAGCGTGTTCACCTATTCTCGATTTGGCACCGATCGCACGCCCTGATAACATTGCCATACACTTGCTTAATTATTGTCGATATTGACGACACCTGCGGATCGAATGAATGGCTATCTCAATTAAAACCCCAGAAGAAATTGAAAAAATGCGCGTTGCGGGCAGACTTGCCGCTGAAGTGCTGGAAATGATTGAACCTCACGTACAACCCGGCGTCAGCACTGGCGAGTTGGATCGTATTTGCAACGATTACATCGTTAACAATCAACAGGCGATTTCAGCCTGCCTGGGCTACCACGGTTTCCCAAAATCAGTGTGCATTTCTATCAATGAAGTCGTCTGCCACGGTATTCCTGACGACACTAAAATCTTGAAAGATGGCGATATTGTCAACATCGACGTTACCGTCATCAAAGACGAATACCACGGCGACACTTCAAAAATGTTCATTGTTGGCAAGCCAACAATTCTGGGTGAGCGCCTGTGCCGAGTCACGCAAGAAAGCCTGTATTTGTCGCTGCGCATGGTAAAACCAGGCATTCGCCTGCGTACCCTCGGTGCAGCAATTCAGAAGTTCGTTGAAGCAGAAGGTTTTTCTGTGGTACGTGAGTACTGCGGACACGGCATTGGCCGTGTTTTCCACGAAGAACCACAAGTCCTGCATTATGATGCTGATGACGGCGGCGTGGTGCTGCAACCGGGCATGACTTTCACCATCGAGCCGATGGTCAACTCCGGTGATTACCGCATTCGCACCATGAAAGACGGTTGGACGGTGAAAACCAAAGATCGCAGCTTGTCTGCACAATACGAGCATACTATTGTGGTGACAGATAACGGCTGCGAAATTCTCACTTTGCGTAAAGATGACACTATCCCAAGTGTAATTTCGCATAACGAGTGATTCGCCTGACAAAAGTCAGCAATTGAAGCCGGCTTATGCCGGCTTTTTTTATGGATGGCGATATGACCCAGAGCTTACCCGAGCAGTACGCGACCACTGTGCTTCCTGAGATTTCCGGGCAACCTGAATACCCCGTCAACTGGCCAGATTCAGAGTTCCATTGCAGCCAGATAAAAGCCCGTATCGACCTCTTCCAACAATGGCTGGGGAGCGCATTCGACGACGGTATTTCTGCTGAAAAGTTGATGGATGCCCGCACCGAATTTATCGACCAACTCCTACAACGATTGTGGCTGAAATACGGCTTTGGCGATGTGACTGAAACGGCCCTGGTTGCAGTAGGCGGCTACGGACGCGGGGAACTGCATCCTCTTTCCGACATTGATTTGCTGATTCTCAGCCGTAAACGCCTGACCGAATCACAAGCCCAGAAAATCGGCGAGCTGCTGACGCTACTTTGGGATGTGAAACTGGAGGTCGGCCACAGCGTGCGTACGCTTGAAGAGTGTTTACTCGAAGGACTGTCAGATTTAACGGTCGCCACTAACCTGATTGAATCACGTTTGCTGATTGGCGATGTCGCCCTCTTCCTCGAACTGCACAAACACATTTTTAGTGATGGCTTTTGGCCTTCGGCGAAATTCTTCGCCGCCAAAATTGATGAGCAAAATGAACGTCATCAACGTTATCACGGCACGAGTTACAACCTCGAACCGGATATCAAAAGTAGCCCAGGCGGCCTGCGCGATATCCATACCCTGCAATGGGTCGCACGTCGCCACTTTGGCGCAACGTCATTAAGCGAAATGGTCGGCTTTGGCTTTTTAACTGAAGCGGAACGAAATGAACTCGATGAGTGCCAGCATCTGTTGTGGCGCATCCGTTTTGCCCTGCACCTTGAAGTGAATCGCTACGATAATCGGTTATTGTTCGACCGACAGCTCAGCGTCGCCCAACGCCTGAATTACCACGGTGAAGGGAATCAGCCGATCGAGCATATGATGAAAGACTTTTATCGTGTGACGCGACGTGTGGGTGAACTTAACCAGATGCTATTGCAGCTTTTTGATGAAGCGATTCTCGCACTCGATGCCAGCGAAAAGCCGCGGCCTCTGGATGATGACTTCCAACTGCGTGGATCACTTATTGATCTACGCGACGAAACGTTGTTTATACGCGAGCCGCAGGCCATTTTGCGCATGTTTTACTTGATGGTGCGCAACCGGGACATCACCGGCATATATTCGACCACGCTGCGCCATTTGCGTCATGCGCGTCGCCATCTCAAGCAACCCCTTTGCTACATTCCCGAAGCACGTGAACTGTTCCTCGTCATCCTGCGCCATCCGGGTGCCGTGAGCCGCGCATTATTGCCCATGCACCGTCACAGCGTGCTGTGGGCATATATGCCGCAATGGTCACATATCGTCGGCCAGATGCAGTTTGACCTGTTTCACGCGTATACCGTTGATGAACACACCATACGTGTGCTGCTAAAACTGGAAAGTTTCGCCAAAGAAGAAACGCGCCCTAAACATCCTTTATGCGTAGATTTGTGGCCACGCCTGGCACACCCGGAGCTGATTCTGATCGCCGCGCTATTCCACGACATCGCCAAAGGCCGTGGTGGGGATCACTCGGTACTCGGCGCGCAGGACATCGTAAAATTTGCGGAGCTTCATGGGCTGAATTCTCGTGAAACACAGCTCGTCTCCTGGCTGGTACGCCAGCATTTGTTAATGTCCGTTACGGCACAACGCCGCGATATTCAGGATCCAGAAGTCATCAAGCAGTTTGCCGAAGAAGTCCAGACTGAAAACCGTCTGCGCTACCTGGTTTGCCTGACCGTTGCTGATATCTGCGCGACGAACGAAACCTTGTGGAACAGTTGGAAACAGAGTTTGTTACGCGAGTTGTACTTCGCTACCGAAAAACAACTCCGTCGCGGGATGCAAAACAGCCCGGATATGCGCGAACGTGTCCGCCACCATCAATTGCAGGCGCTGGCATTGCTGCGTATGGATAACATCGACGAAGAAGCATTGCATAACATCTGGCGTCGTTGTCGGGCGAACTACTTCGTCCGCCACACACCTAATCAAATTGCCTGGCACGCCCGCCATTTGCTGAAGCACGATCTAAGCAAACCGATGATTTTGCTCAGCCCACAAGCAACTCGCGGTGGCACAGAGATTTTCATCTGGAGCCCAGACCGCCCTCACCTGTTTGCTGCGGTTTGTGCAGAGCTGGACAGGCGCAATCTCAGCGTTCACGACGCGCAAATCTTTACCACGCGTGACGGCATGGCAATGGACACCTTTATCGTTCTGGAGCCAGACGGCAGTCCACTTTCCGCCGATCGTCACGCACTTATTTGCCAGAGCCTGGAACAGGCCATCACCCAGACCAGTTGGCAGCCGCCTCAACCACGCCGCCAGTCAGCAAAACTGCGTCACTTTACTGTCGATACCGAGGTGAATTTCCTGCCGACACATACCGACAGGCGCACCTTCCTGGAACTGATTGCTTTAGATCAGCCGGGTTTGCTGGCGCGTGTGGGAGAAGTGTTTGCCGATCTCGGGATCTCGCTTTATGGTGCAAGAATCACGACAATTGGTGAGCGAGTAGAAGATTTATTTATAATCGCCACTGCCGACCGGCGTGCTCTTAATGATGAGTTACAACAGGAAGTACAGCAACGGTTGACAGCGGCCCTTAATCCAAACGATAAATAACAGTCTTTTTAATTTTGTCACAATCAGGAACAAGTCAATGCAGCAGCTACAAAACGTAATTGAAACCGCTTTCGAGCGCCGCGCCGAAATCACTCCGGCAAATGCTGATACCGTTACTCGTGAAGCGGTAAACCAGGTCATCTCCCTGCTCGACAGCGGTGCGCTGCGCGTTGCCGAAAAAATTGATGGCCAGTGGGTAACCCACCAATGGCTGAAAAAAGCCGTTCTGCTCTCTTTCCGTATCAATGACAACCAGGTTATTGATGGTGCAGAAAGCCGCTACTTCGATAAAGTGCCGATGAAATTCGCCAACTATGACGAAGCTCGCTTCCAGAAAGAAGGTTTCCGCGTTGTGCCACCA